>DAIRFC010000033.1:0-2405 GCA_036795215.1 Actinomycetota bacterium
CAACCAGAATCTCAAAGCTCGTGGCGACATTGGCCAACATCTACAACCTGCCCCCAGACAGCTTTGGGGAGATCTTTCGTATGGCTGAGGCCGAGGGTAACAACGCGCTCGAGATGCTTCTGTTCGAACGGGCCGATCTGATCAAGGGTGCCGTCGGGAAGCTGGCGGTTGTCGAGCACGTAGCGGCCCTTCCTCAAGTGGACAAGTGCCTTGTCTACTGCAACGAGGAGCCGCAGGTCGACCAGGCTTTGTCGGTGCTGCGGGCCAAACGACGTCGCGCGGTTGGATACACCGCCGGCCGTCTTGAAGGCGCCGACCGTTCGATCATTCTGAGGGAGTTCAGCGATGGAGTGTACGAGTTCGCGGTGGCCATCAGGTGCCTGGACGAGGGCATTGACATTCCAGATTGCAGGCAGGCCGTGATCCTCGCGAGCAGCAAAACCGAGCGCGAATGGATTCAGCGTCGCGGCAGGGTTCTTCGCTTGGCCCCAAGGAAGGAGCGCGCTGTCATCTACGACTGCATCGTTGTGCCCAGCAGACTGGACGAGGATGGCGAGCTGATGGACCGCATCAACGCGGTCGAGGTCGCGATTCTGGAAGGTGAGATAGCACGTGCTCGAGAGTTCGCGGGCGCCTCACTCAACATGCCGGAAACGATAGCGAAGCTCGAAGACCTGAGGTGCAAGGTATTCGAGGCGGCAGGCCTGGGGATGTTCGCTGTTTGAACGTATCGGAGAGGTGACGGACGGGGGTAGGAGAGTATGAGATTCGTCCACACGGCAGACTGGCAACTGGGGAAACCATTCGGGCGCGTTAGTGATCCACAGAAGCGCTCGCTCCTACAGCAGGAGCGGGTCGAGGCGGTCAAGCGAATCGGGCGAGTGGTCCAGGCGACCGGAGCCGAGTTTGTCCTAGTGGCGGGTGACCTGTTCGACTCGCGCAGCGCCGACAAGGCGACAGTCTCGGCGGCCTGTAGCGCCATAGGCCAGATTGGCGTACCCGTCGTGGTCATCCCCGGCAACCACGATCATGGGGGGCCGGGTTGCGTGTGGGAGCAGGAGTTCTTCCTGCGAGAGCAGGCCGCTCTGGCGCCGAACATGCTGGTCTTGCTTGCCGCTGAGCCTGTTGAAGTCGGCTCGGCGGTAGTGTTTCCTTGTCCGCTTCTGCACCGCTCGATGGTCGGGGATCCGACCGAGTGGCTTCGATCGGGCGATGCCCATGCCCAGGCCGCTGCGGGCAAGCCGCGGATTGTGCTGGCCCATGGGAGTACTCAGGCCTTCACGGGGGCCTGGGGGGACGAGGATGGCGACTCTCCAGACGCAGGTGTCATTGACGTGGATCAGCTTCCCTCTGACCAGGTCGACTACGTTGCGTTGGGCGACTGGCACGGGACGAAGCAGGTGGATGCTCGTGCTTGGTACGCGGGCACGCCGGAACTGGACCGATTCCCCAAGGGCCCAGACCAGGATCCCGGAAACGTGCTGGTGGTCGACGTGGAGAGGGGGAAGCTCCCTGTCGTGAGTAAGGTCAAGACGGGTCGCCTCGGCTGGCATGATCTCTCCTTCAACCTGGCCGATGACGCTTCCGTCAACGACTTGGAAGACAAGATGGCCGAGCTGCTCGGACAACGCGCTGGCGAGGATCTGCTGGCGCTGACTCTCTCGGGGAGCATCGGCATGGGAGCGTACGATCGTCTGGACAAGATCGTCGAATCCCTGGAGGCTCGGCTACTACGGCTGAAGCTCGTCGATCAGACAACGCTGGCTCCCTCCCAGGAAGAGATCGAGCAACTCACGCAGAGTGCCTCCAACCCGCTTATCGCGCGGGTCGCTGCGAGACTGATGGAGCGTGCGGCATCCGGGGGTGAGGACGCGGGCATTGCTCAGGTAGGTCTTCGCGAACTCTACATCGCGTCGCGGCAGGAGGCGATGTGATGAAACTGCTGTCGGCCACCGCAAGGAACTACCGCATTCATCGAGAGGCCACCGTCAACTTCGACGATGCGAGGACTCTCATCGGAGGGGCCAACGAGACGGGCAAGAGCACTTTCATCGAGGCTGTTCACCGCGCTCTCTTTCTCAAGGCTACAGTCACGGGTGATGCCAAGGCGAGCATGCAATCCCTGTATTGGCCTGAACATCCTGAGGTCGAAGTACGGTTCCAAGCCCGCGGACACGAGTACCAACTGGTCAAGCGTTTCGCCGGCCAGAGCGGCACCACTCGGCTAACGATGGTCGGTGGTGCGACCTGGCAGGGCGACGAGGCCCAGGCTCGGCTGACGGAGTTGCTCGGTGTGTCAGATGTAGGCGGCGGCCGCGGAATTCTCGAGAGGGTCACTCAGCAATGGGCTCACCTGTGGGTGTGGCAGGGTGTGAGCGGGGGCGACCCCGCGGCACAGCTTGTGG
>DAIRFC010000033.1:2505-18860 GCA_036795215.1 Actinomycetota bacterium
CACCTGTGGGTGTGGCAGGGTGTGAGCGGGGGCGACCCCGCGGCACAGCTTGTGGCGCAGCAAGCGTGCCTGCTGCAGCAGCTCCAGGAATCCGGCGGGGCGGTAGCCATGCAGTCAGCCGTCGATGGTCGAGCCGCCGCTCGTTTCTCGCAGTTGAGAAAGGACCTGTTTACTCAAGGAGGGGTCGCGAGGCGCAGCTCCGAGTTGGATCTTGCCCAAGCACAGGTCAGTCAGCTGGAGGCCACGGTGGCCACCGCTGGGGAACGGGTGGTCGAACTCCGCTCGGCGGCCGACGAGTACGAGGAGGCAGTGGCTACCATCGCTGCTTCCTCCACAGCTCTCGAATCCTTGTCGGCGCAGTTTCAGCGGGTCGAGGAGGACATCGAGAAGCTGAAGGAGCTGCGGCGGGCTGAAGAGACCCAGGGCAGCGCCGTCGACACTGCCCGCGAAAAGGTGGATGTGCTCACGAAGGTCGAGGAAGACATCACGAACCTCCAGGAGGCAGTCGAGGAGTTGCAGCGGTCTTTGGAGCCCGCGGAGGCCGCGCTCAAGGCAACAGAGGAGAAGTACGGTGATTGTCGCAGACAGAGCAAAGACGCTGATCTGATCTATGAGCGATTCATTGCGCGAACGCGAGAGGCGCGGCTCAGTAAGGAGTTGGCTGAAGCATTTGTTGGTCTATTTCAGAAGAACGATCGTCTCCAAGAGCTGCAGACACGCCTGACCCATGTGTCGGGCCTGCAGGCGAAACTGAAGGGCATTCAGGGAGAATTGGCGCGCCTCGCTCCCCTGGAGGAGAAGGAGTTCAAGAACCTGCAGGATCTCGAGGTCGCGATTGGACAGGCGCGCGCCGCCCTAGGGGGGATGGCGACGGAGGTGGAGGTCATCACTGCGGAGGAGCCGGTCCGTCTCGGGGACGACACTATCTCTCGCGGTGACCGGCGCACTATCACGGATCCGACGATCCTTCAGGTGGGAACGGCCCAGCTCAAAGTGTTCCCGGGAGGCGGAGATAGCCTTTCCCAAGCGCGAGAGCGGCTGCGTTTGCTCACGGAAGAGCTTCAGCAGACACTCGACCTGAAGGGGCTTGCGTCGACGGAACAAGCAGCTGAGGTGTTTGTTCAGCGCAAGGATCTCAACGCCGAGGCAGACACTATCAGAGCCGCTCTCCAGGAATGGGATCCCGAAGACCTGAGCGAAGAGGTGCAGAAGGCCGACCAGGCGGTTCAAGCGGCTTTGGCCGACGTGCAGCGCCGCGCCGACCAGATGGCCGAGGAGAGACGCCCCCTGACTCTGGACGAAGCCAAGGAATGGCTGGGGAAGGCCGAGGGCAGGCTCCAGTCTGCAGAGTTGGCAGAGGAGCAAGCCGGGCGGGTACGAGCCGGTCTCCAGGAGCGGTGTCACGTTCTGGAGGATGAGCTTGCCGCGAAGCAGGCAGCAGTAGCTGAGGACAGGAAGCTATTGGTCGAGTCTCGCGCACAACTCAACCTGCTGGTCGCCAACCACGGCACAGAGGGTCTGCGGCGGCGGGGTCTTGAAGAAGCCCGCAGGATGAGAGACGAGGCCGAGACTCATCTCGCGACCACGAAGGAGGCCATCGCGGCCCTACAACCCGATCTGCTGGAGGCCGACCGCGACCGGCTTCAGCGCGCACTGAGCGAGACGGAGGCTCAGAAGCAAACGGCCATCACTAGGCGGGCGGTCAATCACGAGAAGCTACGTTCTGAAGGGACCACTGACCCTGCCGCCGATCTTTCGCTGGCCGAAGCCCGGTTGGCTGCTGCCTCCGAAAGCCTGGCCAAGGTTGAACGCAGGGCCAACGCTATCGCCTTGGTGGACGATCTGTTCCGAGAGGAACAGCAGGCGCTGGCCGATCAGTTCTCACAACCCCTGGCGGAGAGGATCTCCGAGTATCTCCAATCGCTCTTCGGCCCTGGCGCCAAAGCGACTGTCGCGTTTCGAGACAACTGCTTCCAGAGCATCGAACTCGTCCGCCAGGCCGATGAAGGAGCGATTGAGTTTTCCGCGCTGAGTGGTGGAACACGCGAGCAGGTGGCTGCGGCAGTACGTCTCGCCATGGCGGAACTCCTGGCGGCTGACCACGGTGGTTCCCTACCGATCGTGTTCGATGACTCCTTCGCCTATTCAGACCCAGACCGAGTCCAAACGCTGCAGCGGATGCTGGACCTGGCAAGCAGGCGAGGACTCCAGATAATCGTCCTGACGTGCAATCCGGCGGACTATGCGGCCCTTGGGGCTCACCAAACCGTGCTGCGGTCTGACCGTGCGGCGGAACGATAAGGGGAAGAGGGCACGCGGCTTACGCGCTGCTCTCGACTGGCGATGATCCGAGAGTGTCGAGATCGAAGCCCAGGGTCCGATGCGGGTCGGCCCCCATATTGTGACCCCTCTGCAGGAAGGAGACCTGTCATGAGCCGCTTCTTCATCAGCTACACGAAACGGGACGAATCTTGGGCAGAGTGGATTGCGTTCGTGCTCGATGAGGCTGGCTATGGGGTGACCATACAGGCTTGGGACTTCTGTCCTGGTTCGGACTTCGTCGTCGAAATGCACAAGGCTCTGACCGAGTGCGAGCACGTCGTGGCCGTACTGTCGTCGGCATACCTTGAGTCCGGCTTCGCGACCTCGGAATGGGCTGCCGCCATGGGCGATGACCCGGTGGGAGCGAAGCGCCGTTTGATTCCGGTGCGCGTGGAGGACGTTGTCCCTCCAGGTCTGCTGCGCAACCGGGTGTATGTCGATCTCGTGGAGCTGAGCGAGGAGGAAGCGAGAGACGCCCTGCTGACGGGGGTTGGCGAGCAGCGTTCGAAACCCACAGCCGTACCGTTCCCCGGTCACGCGCGGCCGTCCCGGTCGACTCCCCCCTTTCCCGGAGCACCCGCCCCCACACCCCACGTCTTGTCCCCCAGCACGCTCCCGGAAGCTGATGTGCTGGCACGGGCCGTCGCCGCGTTGCCGTCATTCCGGTCCGGTTCGTCCGGGATGCTGCACGTTGCACTCGCCACCAATGCCGCGCAGCGGCTCATGCGCCCGTCCGATTTCGACGGTGATGCCCTCGGGGGCTCGCTTCAGCAGCTGGCGCTTTTCGGCGCACCGGTTCTCGACGTCGGCGAGGGCGTGCAGGTCAAGCGTGAGGCAACAGGCATGCTCACCCTTGAGCAGCGCGATGCGCGGGTCACGGTGGATGAGCGTGGAACCGTTGTTGTTACGATGCCGGCAGTGCATCGCAGCCGCACGATGGCTGTTCTCTCATCCCTCATCGAGGAGGATGTGGCTGATGACATCGTGCGTTGCGTTGTCTTCGCGTCACGCGCTCTGGATCTGCTTGATGAGGCATTGAGCATTCAGTCTCTGGCGGTAGCCGCCGCCATCACGGGTGGCGGGTATCTGGGTTGGCGGACCCGCGCAGAACAGCAGGCCAGTCCGCACTCGATGTCGATGAGCATCTCGGCATCCGACCCTGCGATCGCGCAGCTGGACCGGGTGTACCGGAGGGCCGACCTGCTCTCCCAAGCACGCGAGATTGCGCTGGACTTGACGGCTCTATTGGGGAGGTCGCTTCGTGGGCATTGAGGAGGTCCTGCAACTGGAGATCCATCGTGCGCGCTGGCGGCGAGAGCGTGAAGCCTGCTCCCTGGTCAACCCTGATGACAAAGGATTCGCGGTGGGTCGACTGCCTCTGCCGGGCACCGATCCCTTGGTGCGGCTGCTCATTCTTCCTGCCGACCCCGAAGTCGAGCGACTGGCGCTTGATGACTCCTTCTGGGAGTGGTTTACAGGAGGTCTGCCAGACCCCGGAACTGGCCGCACGGCTGAATGGGGGTCGAGACACCGGCCGACTTCTAGAACCGCACTCAGATACCAGTCGTACGGAAGCGACGAATGCCGCCGCTACCTCGCCGTGCATCGTTCGGGGGCGCTGGAAATGGGGCTTGGTCGTGATGCCGGCTATGTCGCGGAACCGGCGACTGAAATGGACGGGGGGCCGCAGGCAGTCGGCCGGGGTGCAGAGAACTCCCTGTGTCTGACCACAACGGTGGGCCGCGTCTGGGCCGCCGCGGCCGCGTATGCTGAACTACTTGAGCGATGGCCCATCGAGGGCCCATTTCAAGCGGTTTTAGGCGTGCGGCTGACTCAGGGCATGGTCCTCCGTGACTTCGGCACGGGTTGGCTTGAACCGGGCCGTGCGTTCTCAGAGGATCCGGTTGTCTGCTCTGAGCTCGGCCTGCTTCGCTTGTTGGAGCTTGCCTCCTGGCCGGAGCAGGATGGTATCCAGGCTTTCGCCTTCGACGTTGGGTCGTGGCTTAAGGACGCGTTTGGATCTAGGCATCGCAGGTACATCGCGCGCGAAGGACCTTTCCAGGACCAGTTCGATTGCGGGCGGTGCGGCTGGTGAGTCGGCGCACACGCGTGCCCGTCGAACGCGAACCTTTCCGTCCGAGCTTCGGGCATAATAGGGTTATCCCTGCGGTTGTCGTAATCCATCAAAGACCCCGTTGCACCTGGAGGAAAGGAGGGGACATGGTCGATGAACGTCAGAATTCTCCATGCGCTGGTCCTCTCGTGGTCCGGCTCGACGGCCCAGCGGTCGAGCATCATCGGATCGCCCTCCGCGATCTCGTACTGTTGGGCTCGCAGCTTCAGACTGCCGTTGATCGGGTTGCCCGCATACTGATCGGTCAACGCGAGAGCGCCAGGCCTGGCCGCATCCCGTCCGAGATCGTCGAGTGCTGCACTCTCGACCTCGTCGCACTCGAGGAGGGGAGTCTGGCTCTGGTCTGTGACCTGGCCGACCGTGAGCAGCCGACGCTCTTTGAGGACCTCGGCGAAGAGGCCTTGCAGATGCTGGTCGAAGGCGTGAACGCTCTGGACGGAGAGAACGGTTTGCCAAGGGGTTTCGATACAGGCGTGCTATTGGCTCTGCGAGAGGGCGGCAAACTGCTCGATCGAGGAATAGACAGCATTTCCTTCGAGCTACAGACACGCCGCGGCGAGGCAAGAGCAACCTACGCTCGTGACGTCCACGACCGTGTCATTGCGCGCATTCAGAGGCCCATTGAGAACAGACGCAGCGTGGAAGGAAGGCTTCTGATGGGGGACTTCAAGGAGACCGGGTTCAGGTGCCGATTGCATCCACCGGTCGGGAAGCCCATTACCTGCGAGTTCGGTGAGGCGCAGAAAGACGCGGTTCTCAGTGCTCTGACCAAGTATGTGCGTCTGGTCGGTGACGCCCGCGAGATGTCGGGGGAGATCACCTCACTGTCCATAGAGGATATCGAACTGCTGGACGGCGTTCCGCTGGGAGCCCCTGGCGCGGACGTTGCCGTGGGGTTCTTTGATGCTACCCATGACCTAGAGTCTCTCGCGGAGGAGCAGGGTGTGGAGCCGGTGGGCGGTATGGACGAACTCATCGGTGATTTCTGGCCCGAAGAAGAGTCCGTTGATGACTTCCTTGCTGCAGTCGAATCATGGAGGAGAGAGGACCATGCGGCCTGATCGCGGCCGGTGAGTCGCGTTCTTGACACGGATGTAGTCTCCTACCTCTTCAAGGGGGATACGCGCGCCGGCGCCTTTGGCACACACCTGGTCGGCGAACTCCTTGTGGTGTCCTTCATGACGGTAGCTGAGCTGTACCGATGGGCTCTCGTGAGGAACTGGGGGGAAGCACGTCGCATACAGCTACAAGAGCACCTGCGGAACTTCGTCGTCTACCCCTTTGACCACCGTCTCTGTCTTGAGTGGGCAGAGGTGACTCATTCGGCTCAGCGCAACGGCAGGCCAATCAGCTGTGGCGACGCTTGGATAGCCGCCACGGCAAGGATGCACTCGATCCCGCTTGTCACCAACAACGTGTCTGACTACAGCGGAATCGAAGGGCTGACTGTCCTCGGGCCCATGTGACCAGCGGGCGGGCAGTGGGCGCAGTGCCGATGATGCCCCACAACTCAGAGAAGTCGGAACTGCCGACGGTACTTCGGAGCATCGTCGAGAATGGTGCTTCGAGCGACATGCGGTACTGAGAGGAGGTTCGGTGGGCTGGTTGCCGAGAAGGGACATAGCGACCAAGGGCGGAGGCGAGAACCTCCCCACACCTCCGGCCCAGGTTACCCCTTCGGCGCCCGATGGTGCGCCGGTCTCGCCTTCCGCTTCCGATCCGCCCGCGTTGTTCGAGCCGGTGACCGACGTCTCTGTTGCCGGGCCTGACTGGCAAGGCTCGTCCGCGGTCCTGTCAGCGTCGTCGGGACTCAGTCAGGAACTGATGCGTTTGGGGCTGTTCAAAGGCTCCGGGGGGACGGAGTTCTACCGCATGAAGATCCCCCCGGATTTGAAGGTACCGCGCCCCAAGGGCGAGTTCTACGGCGACATCAAGGACGTTGCCACCGGCCAGTACGTCGGCAAGGCGACTTTCGTTTCTCAGTTGGGAAAGACCCTGGGACCGCAGGTCGCTTGGGCTCTCATCACCTACGCCGTAGGGCAGCAGTACGAGCGCCAGATCTCGCAGAGTCTGAAGGAGATTGAGTCCGAGCTCCGGAGCATCAGGGAGCATCTGGATCAGGACAGTTGGGCGAAGCTGGACGGTGCAGTCGCGGGTTGCAGACGCGCGGCATGGCTGATCATGAACGGTGTGGAAGCGTCATCGGTTCTTGGCGGCGTCTCGTCGCAGACTCACGAGATCGACTCTGCGTGGGTCAAGGTGAACCGTGAACTCTCGCGACAACAGACGCGGTTGCGAAATCTGCAGGAGCAGCCCGCCCGGACCTCCAAGGAGCTTGTAGGGAGGTGGCCGGAGGTCTACGAAGAGGGCGGCGCGGAGTTCCGCGATTTCGTCGCCGACTTCATTCGGGCTCTCAATGCCAAGGTCCAGCTGACAGTGCTCGAATCGCAGTGGTCGACCGCGTGCCGTGACGACGGAGCGACCGAGTTCCTTCGCACACTCGAGCGCGAACTCACGGCGTGTGGGAAGTCATTCGAGGCGCTTCTCGAGCTAATCCAGGCGTTGTCTGCACATTGGTTCACTGTCAGGCGCACGCACGATCGTTTCCGTCATGCCGATGAGACTCAGCAGGTCGAAGACGTCAGAAGGATGCTCAGTGAGCTACGCTGCATGCTCCTTGATCAAGTCAGGATCCCGTTCATGACGACCGATGCCCTGCCCGGTTACGAGCTCGTGTTCGCTCAAGACGCCGACGGTGGCCACCGACTCGGTGTCTTGGGGCTGACCGGTGCGGAGAGCCGTGCCGTTACCCACTGGGGCGATCAAACGAATGGGCCAGGCACGTGAGCGCGACAACAGGAAGCAGTAGATCTTGTGAGGGCAAGAACCTGATCGAACGCTTTGTGAACATCAGGACTCATCCTGGGACCAGGCACAAGCCTCTGTTACTCCTGCTTGCCCTCTCGCGTGTCCAACACGGCGAAAGCCAGTTCATCTCGTACGCTGACGCTGTAATCGGGCAAGAGGCTCATGCCGATGTGGGTAGGTAGGACATGGACACGACAACGGCGAAAGTACCGCAGGGGTCGAAAGACCGCGCGAAATTCCGGGAGTGCCGAGTAGGAGGGCGACATGAGTGACGGTGCTAGGGGTGCAAAGAGGCTGCTGCCGGCGCTGCTGGTGATCATCATCGCCCTGGCATCCTTCTTGTTCTTCGGCGTGTTCTTCCGGGACGAGATGCCGGCAATCGCGAGTGAGATAGCGGCCGCGTTCTTGGGCGCTCTCATCACGGTGCTCATCACCATGATGCTTCTCAACAGGCAATCGGAAGCCCAAGAGCAACTGCTCGCGAAGCAGTCTGAGGTGCAGGGTGAGCTCCTGAACCGACAGTTCGAGGCCGATCGCGCCAGGGAGATGGGCGCGACGTTTCTCGCCCAGAAGATCAGCACGTATGACGAGCTGATGAACGAAATCAGGAGCGTCATGGTCAAGGGCACGATCGAACCCCAGGACACTGTGGCCCTGCAGATCATCAACCAGAAGATCGCCCTGTATGCCAGTCCCGACGCGCTCAAGTCGTTCAGCCGGTTCACCGCCGAATTCGGGAAGGTGGCGGTCGACGGCGAGATCGATGAGGAGGAGCGCGACAGCCTGCTTCAGCTGTTGGCGGATCTCAGTGTCAAGATGCGCCAGGACCTTGGGACGGGCGGCGAGCTGGACCCAGTCGAGGAGATTGAGATCGTAGCCTCCGTGCAGGGGAATGCGAAGGCTCTCTCGATGAAGACCACCGAGGAGGAGTTCCTCGCGAACTGCGAGGGCGAAGAGGTCGAGTACTTCCGGAGAGTCTTTGAGTTCCTCAAGAGTCAGAACGCGCAGGTTGTCATGGGGCAGAAGGGCTTCTCGATTTGGAGTAAGGGCAAGAGTCGGATCAGGTGCTACCCGACCAACGTGAAGAAGAGCATCGAGATCCTGAACAAGTACATGCACCAGCCCACAGCCGCCAAGGTGCGGGAGCTGCTCGGCCCTGTGGTTTGCGCTCGCATACAGGATGACAAGACGTACATCACATTCAAGCCGGCCGAGTTGCCTCTGGAACGGTTCCTGGAATTGATCGCGCTGCTGACGAAGTAGTGGCGGCGCTGAGCGCCAAGCCCGAGACGTGAGAGCCTGCATCAGACGTGGCTCCCGCCAGATAGGGGGGACATGCATCGAACTGGAGTCCCAGGGAAGGCGCATCGTTCTGGATGTAGGTCTCCCCTTGGATACCGACCCGGAGCCTGGTCTGTTGCCCCCGGTTCCCGGACTGCTTGCAGTCGACGAGTCACTTCTCGGCGTGTTCATCTCTCATGCGCACCAGGACCACTTCGGGCTCCTGGTCTATGCGGCGGCTCGCCCGCGCGTGTTCATCGGGGAGGCCGCTGCGCGGATGCTTAGGGCGGCCGGTCTGTTCTGGCCGGGTGCCAAGGGCCTCGGGGAAAGTGAGCCTCTGCGCGACCGGGAGGCGATAGAGATCGGGCCCTTCAGGGTAACCCCCTACCTGGTCGACCATTCTGCCTACGACGCCTACGCCTTGCTTGTCGAAGCAGACGGGGAGCGCCTCTTCTATTCCGGCGACCTCCGAGCCCATGGCTATAAAGGCCGGCTGTTCGGGAGACTCCTGCGGGAGGGCATTCCCGATCTTGACGTGCTCGTCCTGGAAGGAACGACACTGGGACGCTCGGAGAAGGAGGCCTACCCGACGGAGGCAGAACTTGCTCAGTCCATGGAGAGGATCTTCCGCGACACATCAGGGCTGGTGCTCGTGTGCACCTCGGGCATGAACATCGACCGCTTGGTCACCATCTACAAGGCGGCGCGTCGAGCCGGCCGCGACCTCATCCTCGACATGTACGCCGCCGGCGTGCTGCGGGCCACGGGCAACCTGAGGGTGCCGCAGGCTGAATGGCAAGGGGTGCGCGTCTTTCTGCCCTGGAGCCAGAAACAGGCCATCAAGCGTGCCGGCGCCTTCGAGTTCGCGCGGTCCTTCTCCGCCCGGCGCGTCTATCCCGAGGACCTGGCCGTGACGGCGAGCAATTCGGTGATGCTGTTTCGCGCTAGCATGATCAGAGATCTGGAGGACGCGGACTGCCTGGATGGGGCGGCTCTCATCTACTCACTCTGGCGCGGCTATCTGGATAGGGAGCAGCAGAGGCCGTTGCTCGAGTGGCTCGACCGGCGCTCGATCCCGAGGTTTGATTGCCATACCTCTGGCCATGCGGCCCCACGAGACCTCAGGCGTCTCGCGGAGGCTCTGAAGCCGCGGGTCGTCGTCCCGGTGCACTCGGAAGTGCCGGACCGGTATCTCGAGGTGTTCGACAACGCCGCCCTCAAGAGGGACGGTGAGTGGTGGCTCGTCGGCGGACTGGGGAGCTGAAACCGACATGACCGGACACCGCCTGCAAGAGCAACATTCACCCGAAGAGGGGCTTCACGTCCTCAAGAACCATTGGACCCAGAAGTCCTACCTCGAGGACTACTGCCGCGCCCTGACCCCGGACCGATTGCGGGCGGCAATCGACGCCACCCATCGCGAGGCGCCTCACCGGGGCGAACTTGGCTATGTCAACCTCCGGTCTGGCGACAATCGCTGCAGTCTTGGCGCGATGGCGGCATCCTCCAACGAGCGGCGGCTCGAGGCGGCGCTCTTTGACTGGTACGGATGTCCTTCGAGTCCCGAGGCGCCTGGCCTCTGGAAGCGGCTGGTGGCTTTTCAGGTTCCTCTCTATGCGGCTCGACGCAGAGACCGTTGGGGCAGCATCGATCTGCTGGGACTCACCACCTCCGGGGAGCCGACCGTCATTGAGCTGAAGACTGGGCGGAGTTCCGAGACGCCACTGCACGCACTTCTCCAGGCAGCGACGTATGCCACGGTCTTGAGGGCGAACTGGGCGCAGCTGTTCTCGGAGTTGGCGACGCTCCCGGTCGTCCGCGGACTCAACCTGCTGGTGCACGCCCGGCCGGAACAGTGGCCGCTTATACTACTTGCCCCCTGCGGCTACTGGGATGTCTGGAGCACACGCACCCCGAAAGGCAGGACTGTGACTCCGTCGGGCAGAGAAGCCTATCGGGACCTCCGCGCACGGTTCGCCGAACAAGGCTTGCCGGTCCTCCAGGCGGAAGTGACTCATTCGGGACCTGGGCGTGTGGTGGGCCTTGGCGCCGAGAGCTTGCTGGTGAGGCTGCTGGCGTCGTCCTGGGACGATGAATCGTGATCCGGCGCCGAGAGGAGCCGGCGGCAACCTCTATCTCACGCAGTCCGCGCGGGTGGGTAGGCGCTTCGCCCGGGCGCTGATCGCGCGCACGCTTCAGAGCCAGACGCTCCACGGCGACGCGTTCCGCCTGCTGGGCATCTCCAAGCTGGGGACTTTCCGAGCCAAGACCCTACCAAAGACCGAGATGGCCCCCATCTTCTAGCGGTAGGCTTCGACGTGGCAGCTCACTTCGGTCGTCCGGGCGAGTAAACTTCACACTCCACTTCACACCACAGCCGGGTTGATGTACGCTATGGAGGCGTGAGCGTCGCCCGTCGCAGGATCAGACCGAAAGGAGCGGAGAGTGGACACGCAGCGATCGCCCAACCCTCTTGCTGCCCCTGTACCTCAAGAAGTGCACCTGGAGGTGGCTCCGCTCGTGCGGGTGGTCGCTCAAGTTCGCTTTCCCCTTGTTGCTTCGATCGAGCAGCGCGACTTCGTCGCGCCTTTCCAGGAAGCGGTCCGTCGAGAGTATCCGGCCCTTCGTCCCGAAAAGACCTTCGGGATGGTTCTGGGCGCCAACGGTTTGGTAGAAAGCCAGGCGCCTACAACCACGTGGCGCTTCGAGGACCTGTCCGGCAACTGGCGCGCGTCACTTGCTCCCAGTTTTGTCGCCCTGGAGACGACGCGGTACTCCTCGCGCGCCGACTTTCTGGACCGCTTTGAGCGGCTGCTGCGGGCAACCAGGGACCATGTCGACCCACAGGTGGTCGATCGGCTGGGGATTCGCTATATCGACCGAGTCCCTTGGAGCGGCGCCGAGGACTTCGGTCGCTTGGTGTCGGCGGATGTCGCCGGACCTCTGTTGTGGCCCGTCGGCGATATGGTCAAGCAGGCGATCACGCAGAATATCTTCGTGTTGCCTGAGGACGCCGGCGAGCTGATGGTCAGGTGGGGACTAGTTCCTGCGAATAGCACCATCGATCCCTCGGCAGTGGAGCCCTCCGATTCCCCAAGCTGGATTCTTGATCTCGATGCCTATGCGAACAGAGCGCAGCCCTTCGATGTGGAGGCACTGTTGGAGCGGACTCGCTTCTTCGCTGAGCGCGTCTATACCTTCTTCCGCTGGATGGTCACCGAGGAGTT
This sequence comes from Actinomycetota bacterium, assembly GCA_036795215.1. GTDB lineage: Bacteria > Actinomycetota > Thermoleophilia > RBG-16-64-13 > RBG-16-64-13 > RBG-16-64-13. The sequence continues at coordinate 14,338 of DAIRFC010000033.1, forward strand.
TCTGAGGCAGTTTGGAGGTCGGCCATGACAGCGCTGGTCCAGCAGATCGATGATACGACAAGCTTCACGAGCGCGACAGACTCGTTGCGGAGCGGCCTGCCTCGGAGCCTGGTTCTGATCGGCGATCCTCGTGCGAACCTGGGGACGTCGAGCGGGGTATGCATCTTGCCTATGAGTGGAAGCACCTACGCGTGGTTTCAGGGCTCCTCCTCGGGCGGCTGGCTCTGCACAACTCCCCTGCCTGCCACACCAACTGTCGTACGGCCGGTGTCACGATCTCAGGGCCACACGGTGCAGAAGGCGATCGCCGAACTTCGCGGTTTGTCCGGACTGACCTGGGAACAGATGGCACGACTCTTGGGAGTGTCCCGCCGGAGCGTGCACTTCTGGGCGAGCGGGGAACTGGTGCGAGCATCTCACCAGGAACGTGTGCAGCGCCTTCTGGCGGTACTGCGACAGGTCGATCGCGGAAGCGCGACCGAGAACAGGACCCTCCTACTGAACGGTTGCGCCGACGGCACACTGCCGTTTGACGTTCTTGCGGACGGTCGGTTCGAGGAAGCCCTCGAACTGATGAAGAGCGGCCCCGGAAGGGCGCGGCCTGCGCTCAGCCCCCTTTCGCCCGAGGAGCAACTCGCCCGGACGCCGCTCCCACCCGAGCAACTCGTGGATGCCTCCAGCGACCGGGTGCATCACGAAGTCCGCGGCGCGCGGCCGGCCCGCGCCCACCGGGTTCACAAGTAGGCGGAGATGGCGGACACGTCGGCCGGCGAGTGCTTCAGAGAAGTAGACGAGCGGCTTGCCGATTGGCGGCAGGGTGATTGTGTCGTTGGTGATCAGTGGTTCCTCCACCGCTTTGACCCGGCGCTACCCTTGACGGCGGAGGCGGCAGAAGCCGCGGCAGGGGAGACGGACCTGTGTGAAACACCAGTCACGGGCCTTGCGATACTCACGCAGACGTGCGACCTGGTGAGGCCGTCCTCGAAGAGACCCTACGTGGAGGTCGCTCCTTTGGTCGAGGTTGACGCGGCCACGTTGCGCGAGATAGGCGCCTGCAGGCGTCCGGCCTACGCGGTTGTTCCGGCGCTGGCAGCCAAGTACCTTGTCGCCAACCTCGATCGGACGATGACCGTGGAGAAGGCGGTGGTCGCTCGCTGGGACAGAGTGGCGGGATGTCTCTCTGATGATGAGCGTCGGGACTTCGGGCGTGCGTTGGCTCGCAAACGTGTGCGCGTTGCATTCCCCGACGACTTCATTGGCTTGGCCGAGCCACTGAGCAAGCGCCTTGTCGGGAAGCATGGCGCCGAGACAGACGAAGGCGGAGCGCTGCGCGCTCTGCGAGAGATCAGGGTGAGGGCAGCCCCATCCTGGGGCGCGCCCCACGTTGAGGTGTTCCTCTGGTTCATTCGCCACGATAGCCAGGCGGAGTCCGATGGAACTCCCTGGCCAGAACTCCTGCGGGGGTGGCTGGGGCGCTGGATGCGTGTTTACCGCCCCAATTGCAGATCAGTGAAACAACGAACGGCAGGTAGGCTCTTTATTTCAACGAATACCGATTTGATAAAATAGTACAAGACACTGTGCGGTGCCGCCAACACACCGCAAGACACGAAGAGGAAGGACTGTGGACACGACGGCCAGCAGGCGCGCGGGGAGGTATGTCCGACAACTGACGGGCTACTGCGCCTTCGTAATCCACGCAAACCGATCAGCCGAAACGCCCGCATGCCGATCAACCATTCCGCTCATGCCGATCAGGTCGGAGCGAAGCGACGCTCAGGTGGCTAAGAGGTAACTGATCGATCGGCGTGGGTCAACCCGCGCGCTTTTTCCGTCCGGCCGACCCTGTACACTGAGTGCACCTGGCTGACGATAGCTGCAGGCAGGCAGCGCGGCGTTCCGGGTTTTGGTCTTCGGGGAGGGATTGGTATGACGGCACAGCTGGAGGACGTCTTCTACCATGGAGGCTTCTACCACGCTTTGGCGGGGATCAGTGAGGGGGAGCTGCTCGACATGTCGGCACTCGGCCTGCGTCCGGTGGCCGTCACCACGCACTGCTGGCGCGGCTACCAGGCGCTGTTTGCGGTGTCTGGCACGCGCCTCGTCATGGTTGAGCTACGCATCAACTTGTTTGATGGAGTCGAGGAGGACGACGGCTCGCACCTCTGGATGGAGGGCATGAAGCCGACGGTGGGGCCGGTCATCAACAACGTGCGGCCGTTCATCCCTGTTACGAAGCCACCTGAGAGTATTGATGAGCTGGGGGAGATTCCGGAATACACTGAGGTCCTCTCCGACAGCTTCAACAACCACTACAAGGGGCTTCTGCATCCTCTTGCCTACTCCGGAGGGGTCCTGCTCGGCAGAAACCCGGCCCCGGGCGTCGATTCCAGTATGGGTTTCTGCGCCGCGTGGGATTATGAGACCGTGATCGAGCTGGTCTTCGATGCCGGGATACTCGTGAAGGAGTCCGACAGGTCCGCGCAGATGGCAGAGATCCGGCCCTTGATGCAGGCCCGCTTTGAGGCCTTGGCGGCCCGCTTCTGGAACGCAGAGGACTCGGAAGAACCGTCGGTGGACGAGGCCCTGACGAAGTACATCAGCGAGGCCTTCGATCGCAGCTACGCCGGGCTGACTTTTGCCGCTGGTGATCTAGAGGGCAAGTCCTAGAGAGCGCAGTGACGAGCGGGGATTGACGGACCGCGTCGGAGGTCTTTCCCCAGGTGGAACAGACCGTGCAGGACCGCCCCGCCGGTGTCCTGAACCTGGACTCATCCACCATTCTGACCGGGGCAGCCAATACCGTTCGCTCGCCTTCGACCGCACGCTCAGGGATTCCGGCATCAAGAACGAATGGCTCAAGCGGTACACGTTCAGAACGAGGGACGAGGCCCGGCTGACGGTCTTGACCCACACAGAGACCTTCTACAATCCTGAGCGCAGGCATTCAGCCCTGGGCTACCGTTCTCCGATCGAATACGAGAAGATGCTCAAGGAGAATTGCATCGAGACTGTGCAGGTCTAACCGATAACAGTCAACGGAAACGGGGCAACTCCAGGAGCGGGTGGAGGTCCGATCCAACTGAGCACCGTGATCTACATCGTCTATCTGCTGCTGATGATCTACGGCTGGCTGATAGTGGCCCGCGCCTTGCTGTCCTGGTTTCCGATGCGTCCCGGCAGCCGTATGGCTTCGGTCAAGCGGGTCCTGCACCTACTCACCGAACCATATCTACGACTCTTTCGCCGGCTGATCCCCCAAGCGCGCATCGGTCCAGTCGGACTCGACCTGAGCGCCCTGGTCGGCCTTATCGTCCTGTTCATCCTCGTCCAGGTGCTGGCTCGACTGTAGGCGGGGACGTTCGCCCCAGACGGGGATGTGATCCACGCACTCCCGCCGGACGGTCCGCATCATGGCGGATTCTCTACCGGTGGTACGCACCGTCGGTAGAGAGCCTCTCGGCGACAGAACCAACCGCCTCGACCGTCCGACTCACTTCCTCTGGGCTGATCACCAGAGGAGGGGTCAGAACGAGGGTGTTGCCGTGCAGTCCGAATATCACTCCGGTGTCCTCGCGGAAGCGCGCGACGAGCGTTGGATCGTCGAGGGGCAGGGGCGCCCGAGTGACCTTGTCCGACACCAGTTCCACGCCGATGGCGAGGCCGAGTCCGTGGATGTCGCCGACGACCGGCAGATCGAGTAGCGGCTGCAATTCTTGGAGGAACTGCAGTCCACGCTCGCGGGCGTTCTGAAGCAGGTTCTCCCGTTCGATGATGTCGATGCAGGCCTTGGCGACGGCGCAGGAGACGGCATGGCCGCCATAGGAGCCTCCGGAGTAGTCGCCCTCGAGCACGTCGGCCACCTCGGATCTTATGATGAGGGCTCCGATGGGCATGTAGCCGCTGGCGATGCCCTTCGCGCAGGCAATGATGTCCGGCTCGATGCCGTAGTGACTGCTTCCGTACCAGGCGCCTACGCGCCCAAAGGCGGTCACGACCTCGTCCGCAACGAAGAGGATGTCATGTTCCTTCAGGACCTGCGTCATCCGCGGCCAGTAATCATCTGGAGGCGGGACCATGCCTGCAACACCCATCACCGGCTCTCCGAACATCGCAGCGATACGTCCGGGACCGATCCGTTCGATCGTTGTCTCCAGCTCATGCACGCAGAAGCTCACCAGGTCGTCACTCCCGTAGAACTCCTGGTGATAGGGCCATGGCGGCGTAAGTTGCGCGATGTCTCCCCCGACGGGTCCCATGCCGTCAAAGGTGCCGTGGGCTGCGATGGCGCCCTGGTTGAGGGCAGCTCCTCCGTAGGTGCATCCGTGGTAGCAGCCCCGCAGGGTCAGGACCCAGGTGCGCTCCGGAACACCGCGTGCCCACTGATACCTGCGCACGACCTGCAGGGCTTCATCACAGCATTGGGAGCCGCTGGTTGAGTAGCGCACGCGTGCTTGACCGACTGGTGCTCGCGTCACCATACGGCCGGACAAGTCTGGGCGAGTACCCCGTTCTTGCCGAAA
>DAIRFC010000033.1:18960-24571 GCA_036795215.1 Actinomycetota bacterium
CTGCCCGGCTCGGCGAGCAATTGCACTGCTAGGCCGTCCGAGAGCGCTACGGTCATGGCCGCTACGTTGCGAACTGCCTCTGGGACCTCCTCGGGCCTGTCCCCCCACAGAGCCCGCGTGTTGAGATCGCGGTAGCCGCGGTAAAGCTCCGCCAGCTGTTTCGCCATTGAGGGGTTCTCGAGGAGGCGTGGCAGAAGGTCGAACAGGAGCCGGTACGAGTCCTCGTCCTCCAGTATCGCTTCGGCGGTCTCGATAACCAGGCGAGACCGGTCCTGTTGAGTGGAGAGGGCCGGCAGCCTTTGGCGGGTGTGCCTCAGAGTGTCCGCAATGAGTGCATCGACAAGAGCCAAGAGCAGGCCGTTCTTCGACCCGAAGTAGTAGCGGATAAGCGCCTTGTTCTCACCCGCCTCGCGCCCGATGGCCTCCACCGAGAGTGAGTTGAAGCCGGAGCGGGCGAGTAGGCGGCGGGCTGCGTCGAGAAGCCGCTGAGCCGTAGGGGGCAATCCAGCCCCGGCTCCTGGAAGACCGGGCACCCGTTTGGGTTGAGTTCGCGAGGTCCGGCCAGAGGCTCCATTGGCAGCGTTCCTTCTGGTTGTCGGTCGGGGCCCGTCTATCTCTGTCACCGTTTGTCCTTTCGGCGCGCTGTCGCCATCACAGCGCATGCCAACAAGGCTGATCACGTTAGCACATGCCCGCTATTTACACGCGGTACAACCACTGAAAGCCGCCACCCCGTGGTTTGCATTGGCCTGCAAAGAACTGATTAGATCAAAGATGCTTGACAGGGAAAATCAGAAGTAGTATAAGCCGATATTATCCGATCGGATAATTCTGCGCAACAGGCCGTGAATGTTGAGAGGCAACCGGTGTCGTCAGGCGACCAAGCTGGAACGAAGGAGAAGTGGCATGTTTGTCGGCATCCCTAGGGAGATCCTGCCGGGCGAGAACAGGGTGGCAGCGCTTCCAGACACCGTTCGAAAGCTCGTGCAGGCGGGCTACGAGGTGGGCGTTGAAGCTGGGGCCGGACAGGGCGTTTTCGTAAGTGATGACGAATACCGCGACGCCGGAGCGGAAGTGATCGATGGCCCTGTCTCTCTGCTGCAGCGGGCTGATGTGGTGCTCAAGGTCAAACAGCCACACATCAACAGCTCGGTTGGAGAACATGAGGCGGCCTTGCTCAAGCCGGGCTCGGTACTCATCACCTTCCTGCATCCCGCGGCGCCCTCCAACCACGACATGATCCGGACTCTGGCTGAACGCCGGGTCACCTCCTTCACCATGGATGGTATCCCTCGCACCTCGCGGGCCCAGGCTATGGACGCGCTGACCTCTATGAGTACCGTGACCGGCTACAAGTCGGTGCTCATGGCGGCAAGCGCCCTGCCCAAGTTCGTGCCTATGATCGGGACCGCCATCGGCGTCGTGAAGCCGGCCACGTTCCTGGTGGTGGGAGCCGGGGTGGTCGGCCTACAGAGCATCGCTACGGCCAAACGCCTGGGAGCCGTGGTGAAATGCACAGACATACGCGCCGAGGCTCGTGAGGCCGCCGCCAGCCTGGGGGCGACGGTAGAGGGCTTCGAGGTACCCGATGAGCTCGCCGTCGCCGCCGGCGGGTACGCCAAAGCGCTGCCCGAGGAATGGCTGGAGAAGGAGCGGGAGGCACTTGGGCCGCTGCTGGCCCAGGCGGACGCCGTCATCCTGAGCGCGCTGGTGCCGGGTGAAGTGGCGCCCATCCTGATGACGGCGCCCATGGTGGCGTCGATGGCGCCCGGCTCGGTGATCGTCGATGTGGCGGTGGACCAGGGAGGCAACTGCGCGCCCACCAAGCCCGGCGAGGTCTACGACCATGGCCAAGTGCACATAATCGGGGTGCAGAACATACCCGGGAGCGTCCCGGTGCATGCATCCTGGCTCTACGCCAACAACCTGTTCAACTACTTAGGCAATCTGTTCAAGAACGGCTCCATCGATTGGGACGACGAGATAGTCAAGGCCACACTCGTGACCCACGGCGGGGAGATCCTCCATGCCGGGGCGCGCAAGGCCATGGGTCTGTCCTAGCTGCAAAACCGGGGAGACCAGGGGATAGGAGGCGATCGTGACCGAACTCATCGTTCTTGTGGCGGTCTTCGTGGGCGCCTTGATACTGGGTTACTTCTTGATATCGCGGGTACCGCAGTTGCTGCACACGCCTCTCATGTCCATCACCAACGCCCTGTCGGCCGTCACTATCGTGGGCGCCCTTCTGCTGTTCGGTTCCCGGCCGGGTCCGGTCGTGGCGGTCATAGGCACGGTGGCGATCATCTTGGCGGCCTTCAACGTCGCAGGCGGCCTGGCCATCACCGCCCGCATGCTCCGCTTCTTCAAAAAGGGCTAGGCGGACATGACCAGAGAGACCGTCTTTCTGGTGATCGACGCGTTCATCATCCTGTTGATCATCACTGCGATAGGCCTCTTCCGCAAGCCCCCCGATGCGCGGCGGGGCACCTTCCTGGCCACTCTGGCCATGGTCTTCGCGATCGCGGCGGTTCTGGTGCGTATGGAGATCAGGTACGGGGAGCTCATCGCCGCCGCCCTCGTGGTGGGCGCGGCGGTCGGGCTGGTGGTGGCCGCCAAGGTCAACATGATCCAGATTCCTGCCATGATCGCCTTCCAGCACGGCGCGGGGGGCATGGCTGCCTTCCTCGTGTGCTTCGTCGAGGTGTGGCGGGGCGCGGGGGGAGAGATCGGCCCGCTCCAGGTGGTATCCGGTCTGGCCGGGCTTCTGGTGGGCGCGGGCACTTTCTCCGCCAGCATGGTAGCCGCGGGCAAGCTGGCCGGCATCCTGCCGTCTCGCCCGACCATCCTCCGCGGACACAACCCGATACTGCTGGCCATCACGCTCATCGCCATCGCCATCGCCGTCGTAGCCGGGCTCTCGGCCGGTACGCCGCTCGTCGCGCTCCTGGTCGCCGCCGTGGTCGTGACGGCGGTCCTGGGCGTGGGGGCGGCCGTGCGCATCGGCGGCGCCGACATGCCGGTGCTCATCTCCAGTCTCAATGCCACAGCGGGATTCGCCGCCGCCTTCAGCGGCATCATCCTCGGCAGCTACCTTCTTGTGGCAGCCGGCGCGACGGTCGCTGCCTCGGGTAGCGTGCTGACCCACGTGATGTGCAAGGCCATGAACCGCAATCTCTTCCAAGTGTTCGCGGGCACGGGCCGGGCCGCGGCAAAAGACGGCGGGATGAGCGAGAGCCTCGTGCGGGCGGGCGCCGCCGCCGTCGCCGTGGGCGGCGCCACGGCCGGTGCCGCTTCTGCCCCAAGCGCCGCTGCCCAGGAGAGCGCCCCTGCCGACCCCTACGTGGTCGGGGCGGAGGCGCTCAAGGGTGCGCGGTCCGTCATCATCGTGCCGGGGTACGGCATGGCCGTCGCTCAAGCCCAGTTCGAGTTGGTGTCGCTGGCCAAGAAGCTCGCCGACAATGGCATCGACGTCAAATACGCCATCCATCCCGTCGCCGGGCGCATGCCGGGGCACATGAACGTGCTGCTCGCCGAGGCGGACGTTTCCTACGACCGGCTGGTCGAGATGGACGAGATCAATCCCAGGTTCGCCGATGCCGACGTCGCCCTGGTGGTCGGCGCCTGCGACGTGGTCAACTCGGCGGCTATCGAGAGCGAAGGCACCCCCATCTCCGGGATGCCCATCCTGCGCGCCATGGATGCCAAGACCGTCGTGGTCTGCAACTACGACGAGAAGCCGGGTTATTCTGGAGTGGAGAACCCCCTCTACGCCGAGACCAAGTCGATTCTTCTCTGGGGTGATGCCAAGCAGACACTCGCCACTCTAGGGGCGCTTCTCCCGGAAGCTGACGCCCACGACGGTCCTGCAACCTAGAATCGGCACTGACGCGAGGAAAGGAATAGACGCCATGATCTCTGAAGCCGAACTCCAGGAGCTCTCGTTCTCCGATGCCCCCCAGATGGTCTGCGAGGTGCCGGGGCCGAAGGTGGCGGCCCTCATGGAAGAGTCCCGCAAGTATGAGGCCTTCACTCGGGGTGGGGGCGGGTTCCCTGTTATCCTCGAGCACGGCAAAGGGGCTACTGTCAAAGACGCCGACGGCAACCTCTATATCGATATGGCCGCCGGGGTGGCGGTAAACGCCGTGGGCCGGGGCCATCCCAAGATCCTGGAGGCCATCCAGCGGCAGTCCAGCCTCATCATGCACACCACCGACATCACCAACCCCAAGCGCATCGAGCTCGCTAAGAGGGTATCGGAGGTCATGCCCGAGGGCTTGCGGGGGAACTGTCACACATCCTTCTTCCAGGCCGGATCGGACGCCGTGGAGACCGCCATCAAGTTCTCTCGCCGCCACACCGGTCGTACCCAGATCATCGCCTTCCAGGGGGCCTACCATGGCGTGTGGTGCGGCACGTCGGCGCTCACCACCGGATACGTCTACCGTCACGGCTGGGGTCCGCTCATCGCCGGGGTCCAGCATCTCCCCTACGCGTACTGCTACCGCTGTCCCTTCAATATGACCTACCCGGCCTGCGACGTGCAGTGCGGCAAGTACGTGGACTACGTCCTCAACACCCCGTACACGGCAGCCGACGATGTGGCCGCTGTCGTCGTGGAAGCGGAGCAGGGGGAGGGTGGATACGTGGCTCCTCCGCCGGAGTTCTTCCAGATCATCAAGGAAGCCTGCGAGAAGTACGGCTGCCTTTACGTGGCCGACGAGGTGCAGTCCGGGGCCGGACGGACCGGCAAGATGTGGGCCATCGAACACGCTGGGGTCGAACCTGACATGCTCAGCTGGGGGAAGGGCATGGGCGGCGACCTGCCCATGGCTGGATTGACCTACCGGGCCGATATAGAGGAGAGCCTGGCCGAGGGCTCCCAGCCGTCCACGTTCGCCGGCAACGCTCTGGGCTGTGAGGTGTGTCTGACCAACATCGACCTCATCCAAGATCCAGAGATGGACCTGATGGGGCGGGCCACGAAGCTGGGAGACGAGATCCGTGGGGCTCTCACCGACGCGCAGAAGACGGTGAAGGCCATCGGCGACGTGCGCGGGCGGGGTCTCATGATCGGCTGCGAGTTGGTGGCCGATCAGAAGAGCAAGCAGCCCCTTGAACCGGGCGTATGTGGTGAGATCGCCTTCAAACTCCTGAACAAGGGGGTCCTTATCACTCCTTGCGGTCGCTATGGCAACGTCTTCAGGTTCATGCCGCCTCTCACCATCACCAGGGAGTACGCGCTCAAGGCCACTAAGATCATGATCGACGTACTCAAAGAGTACGGCCTCGGTCTCTAGGGAGGATCGCGGATGAGCCGGTCATCGGCACAGCACCCGGGCCCTCCCTGGCCCCCCGACCCGCGGGCCCTGCGCTCTTTACTTGAGCAGGAGACGGCTCTGTTCGAAAGGGCGCACCCCGTATCGAAGGAGCTCTATGCTCGTGGATGCGAGCATTTCCTCTACGGCGCGCCCATGCACTGGATGCAACAGTGGGCAGGCAGCTACCCCATCTACGTCAGCGAGGCTCGAGGAGCGCGGGTCACCGACGTCGACGGCAACGAGTACGTGGACTTCGCCCTCGGCGATACCGGGGCTATGTTCGGCCATGCAAA
>DAIRFC010000034.1:0-24374 GCA_036795215.1 Actinomycetota bacterium
CCACACCCGGGCTCAAGCGGTGGTATTTGGGCGGCGGTACTTCGCGGAAGTCGTCTTGCTCGATGTAGATGACCCGTGAGAACGGCACCTTGCGGGTGCCCGCGGAGGCATCCTCGGGGTTGTTGATGGCGTCGAGCTCCTCGACCTGCCCCTCGGGGTAGTTGTCGATGACCACTTTCAGCGGCCGCAGCACGGCCATTACTCGCGGGGCGGTGCGGTTGAGGTTCTCGCGCACGAAGTGCTCCAGATATTCAAGCTGCACCATGTTCTCGCGCTTGGCCACCCCGACGGCGTGGACGAACGCGCGGATGGATTCAGGCGGATAGCCGCGGCGCCGCATAGCGGCCAGGGTGGGCATGCGGGGGTCGTCCCAGCCTCGCACGTGCCCCTCTTGTACGAGCCGCAGGAGCTTGCGCTTGCTCATGATGGTGTAGGTGACGTTGAGGCGGGCGAACTCGCGCTGGCGCGGGTGGACGCGGGGCAGCTCGAGGGCTTCGAGGATCCACTCGTAAAGCGGCCGATGTACCTCGAATTCCAGCGAGCAGAGGCTGTGCGTGATGCCCTCGACGTAATCGGAGAGGCCATGGGCGAAGTCGTACATGGGGTAGATGCACCACTTGTCGCCGGTGTGGTGGTGTGAGGTGTGGCGGATACGGTAGAGCACCGGGTCGCGCAGCCACACGTTGGGTGCGGTCATGTCGATCTTGGCGCGCAGCACACGGGCGCCGTCGGGGAACTCGCCGGCCCGCATGCGCTGGAACAGGTCGAGGTTCTCGTCGACAGAGCGGTTGCGGTAGTTGCTCTCCTGTCCAGGCCGGTCGGGCGCGCCGCGCATGACGTCGACCTCCTCCGCGGAGTGGTCGTCGATGTAGGCTTTGCCGCGGCGGATCAGTTCGAGCGCGTACTCGTAGAGCGCCTCGAAGTAGTCGGAGGCGTAGAAGGGCTCGATCGCTGCACCCTGGCTGTCGGCCACTCTGACCGGGGGCATGAAGAAGTCCTGGCGGCCGCCCACATCCAGTTTGTCGGGCGACGTGCCGGCCCGCTTGAAGCAGAGACGGTCGTCCGCCCAGCCGTCGATGAGCCACTTGATGTCGGTGGTGATGGAGTCGACATACTCCACGTCTTCTTTGGTGGGGTTGGTGTCGTCCATGCGCAGGTTACACCGGCCCCCGTATTGCCGGGCGATGCCGAAGTTGATGCAGATAGCCTTGGCGTGACCGATGTGAAGGTAGCCGTTGGGCTCAGGGGGGAAACGGGTGACGACGCTGTCGATACGACCCGAATCGAGGTCCTGTTGGACGATCTCGCGGATGAAGTCCTGGCGTTCCGGCTGCGCTTGCGGGTCTTCGATGACGTTCGGCTCTGGCATGGCTATCGAAACTCCTGGCTGGATCTTAGGCTTTGGTCATGGCTTGTGCCGCGCCGAGACGGGCAAGAGTCTTATCGCGTCCTATCAAGGTGATGGATTCGAACAGCGGCAGCGACACCATCGATCCGGTGATCGCCACGCGCAGCACCTGGAACATCGCCTTGGGCTTGATCTGCAGCGCATCCGGGATGAGGCGCAACGCATCCTCGATGTACCCGGTCTCCCACGGGTCGAGCGAAGTCAGTGTGTCGGACGCGGCTGCGAGGACGCGGCTCGCATTCTCTCCGGAGAGAGCCTTCTCGGCTGCCGCAGGATCGACGGTGAGATCCTCTTCGAACAAGAAGCGGACCATGGGCACGATATCGGTCATGCGCTTGGCCCGGTCGGACACGAGCGGCGCTAGCGCCAGGTACCAGTCGTGCTGTTCTTCCAGATCACCCGCGAGTGCAAGGCCTGCCTCTTGGAGCCAGGGGAACATACGGGCCACGAACGTCTCCCGGTCCATCTCTCGTATGTAGACGCCGTTCATCCATTCGAGCTTCTCGAAATCGAAGACGGCCGGGCTGGTGGATATGCGCTCAAGGGAGAAATTGGCCTTCAGCATATCGGCAGGGATCACCGTGGTCTCACCATCGAGAGACCACCCAAGTAGAGCGAGATGATTGAGGAGCGCCTCCGGTAGATAACCCTCATCGCGAAACGCTTCGACCGATGTCGCTCCGTGTCTCTTGGAGAGCTTCTTGCCGTCGGTGCCCCAGATCATGGAAAGGTGGGCGAACATCGGCACGGGTTTGCCGAGGGCCTCGTAGACCAGGATCTGGCGGGGCGTGTTGGAGAGATGATCGTCGCCGCGGATGACGTGCGTTATCTCCATGTCGGCATCGTCGACCACGGTGGCGAAGTTATAAGTGGGAGTGCCGTCTGCACGCACGAGCACGTAGTCATCCATGGCGTTCCCATGGAAGATTGTCTCGCCGCGCACGGCATCGGGCACCACGATGTCCCCCCGGTTCTCCGGTACCGCCAACCGCCACACGTGAGGCTCTCCGGCCGCGACGCGCACGGCGGCCTCCGCCGGGTCGAGCCGCCGGCAGGTGCGGTCGTAACCGCTCACGCCGCCCTCTGCGCCGGCCTGCCCGGCGCGCACCGACGCTCGCTTGGCCTCGAGTTCCTCGGAGGAACAGAAGCAGGGGTAGGCGCTACCATTCGCCTTCATGCGTTCCAGAGCCACTGTGTAGTTGGCGGCCCGCTCTGTCTGGAAGTACGGGCCGTAAGGACCGCCGACTCCCGGCCCCTCGTCCCAGTCGATGCCCAGCCAGGTGAGTGAGCGGAGTATCTGCTCCGTGTTCTCCGCGATGGAACGGCCGGGATCGGTGTCGTCGATGCGTAGTACAAAACTGCCGCCGGTGCGGCGGGCGAATGCCCAGTTGTAGATGGCCGTGCGGGCGCCACCTACATGAAGAGCCCCGGTCGGACTCGGGGCAAAGCGAACGCGGACTCTATCAGACATAGGTCCTTCCTCGGACTCTCGGGTCAACCAACTATACCGTCAAACTCGCGCTGAGAATGCTTCTCGCTCTATGATAACCAGTAGCACGCGTCAAACGTCATCGCGGGAGGCTCGAAATGGGGTATTTCAGCATTCTTGGGGCGATACCGGGGTTCTTCATCAGCTCGCTTCTGGTATGGGCGCTCTGGAACCCGGTAGCCCGCAGAGTCGGATGGGACCTCGATATCAGCTACGTGCAGGCCATGCTGGTCACGATCTTCCTGTGGCTTGCCGTGGCGCCGCTGGCCACCGTGAGGCAGGCGAGGAAGAAGTAGGGGGTCCGCGGCCCGGCCGGAGGTCTATTGCGTGGTTTCGGCCTCCACCAGGCCGTCCACGTTGTACTTTCTGCGGAGCGCCGGCTTGTCGATCTTGCCGGTCGCGTTGCGCGGCACGTCGTCGAAGATGATCTTGCGCGGCCGCTTGTAACGAGGCAGGTCTGCGCAGAACTCCATGATCTGCTCCTCGGTGCAATGCTGGCCGCGTTTGAGCTGGATGACCGCTGCGGCGATCTCACCCAGGCGCTTGTCGGGCAGGCCGATGACCGCCACGTCCTTGATAGCGTCGTTGTGATGTAGGAAGTCCTCCACCTGGACGGGGTAGATGTTCTCGCCGCCGCTGATGATGACGTCTTTCTTGCGATCGACGAGGTATATGAAGCCATCTTCGTCTTCCCGCGCCATGTCGCCCGTCAGGAGCCAGCCGTCGCGCAGCACGGATTCGCTGGCCTCGGGGTCGTTGAAGTAACACTTCATGACCCCCGGCCCTCTTACGGCCAGCTCACCCACTTCGCCCGGGGTGACCGGCTCACCGGATTCCGTCACGATCTGCGTCTCCCACATGTGGCCGGCCTTACCGATGGCGCCCACCTTCCGGACGTTTTCCACCCCCAAGTGTACGCAGCCGGGACCCACGGATTCTGTCAGGCCGTAGTCGGTGTCGTATTGGTGATGGGGGAAATGCTCAAGCCAACGGTGCACTAAGCTCGGCGGGACCGGCTGAGCTCCCATGTGCATGAGTCGCAATTGATCGAGTTGATAGTCGCTCAGTCTGATATCCCCTCGGTCGACGGCTTCCAGTATGTCCTGAGCCCAGGGGACGAGGAGCCAGATGAGAGTGACCTGCTCTTCGGAGATGGTCTGGAGTATCCATTCCGGCTTGGTGCCGCGCAGCAGGACGCCCTTGCTACCGGCCAGGAGGCTACCGAACCAATGCATCTTGCCACCTGTGTGGTAGAGCGGGGCTATACACAGGAAGTTGTCTTCGCGGTCTTGCGCGTGATGCGCCTGCTCGACGATGGCGGCGGACATGATGCTGCGGTGGTCGTGCAGGATGGCCTTGGGGAAGCCGGTGGTCCCTGACGAGAAGTAGATCGCCGCATCGTCGTCTTCTGAGATCTCCGCACGGGGAGCCTTGCTCGAGTATCCCTTGACGGCTTGGGAGTAGCTCTCGGCGAAGGTGGGGCAAGCGCCGTCTACGAAAAAGCGTGGCTCGACCTGCGGGATGCGGTCGATTATGGCCTCCACACGGCCGATGAACTCAGGCCCGAAGACGAGGGCGTCGACCTCCGCCAGTCTGAGGCAGTACTCGATCTCCTCGGCGGTGTACCGGTAGTTCATGGGCACCGCCACCGCTCCGGCCTTAAGGACCCCGAAATAGATGGGCAGCCATTCCAGACAGTTCATCAGTAAGATGGCGACCTTGGCTCCCTTGTCGATGCCGCGGCTGAGCAGGAGATTGGCGAACCGGTTGGCCGCCCTGTCGAACTGCCGCCAGGTCATCTCCCTGCGGGAGTGCTCGAAAGGATTGGTTTCCATGAGTTCGTACTCACGCCAGGTGACCTCGTGCTTCTCTTTCACTTCGGGATTGCACCCGACGAGGCAGACCTCGTCGCCGTAGAGCTGAGCGTTACGCGCGAGTACGTCGGTGATGAGCATCGGTCGTGTCCCCCGGTTGCCTGATCGTTATGCGGGCCGAGCGGGCCTCTAACTGTGGCCCGCCGCCAAGGTCAACAGATTACCCCAAGGGCTCCGACTTTGCTCAGAGTGGCAGGTCTTTCCTCTCGAATATCCTCATGGCGAAGACGTACAGCATGATGCCCACGACGCCCAGGACCACGAACTGCGCCCAATAGTCGCCCCGGTTGATGATCAGGGTGGTGTCGAAGAGCGTCACCAAGGAGAAGTACTTCAGGGGCTCAAGTGTCGTGTTGACCTGGCTCAAGAAATAGAGGATGAGGAACGCGAAGGGGAGTCCCGCGCCGAGCCCGAGGGAGTGCTTCGAGAGGTTGAAGATGCACGAGGCCAAGTAGGAGATGCCGCTGATCGCGAACATCAGGAGCAGGCAGCCCAAGTTCATCATGAGGAAGGCAAACGGATCAAAGTCGACACCCAGGTCGGAAGAGACCTCCATGGCGCCGAGCGACTGGTCGATCATGATGGTGAGGGTGGCCTCGTCGAGGCCGGACACTTCACTGGCTACGGCCATGGCCGCGGGGTCGGTCTTCAGGATGCCCATGTTCTGCATCAGCTTGCCCGTTTCCATCTTGAGATGCCCCGCGGCCGCTGTCAGGCCATCCGACAAGGCCTGCTGCATGACCTCCTTCTGTGCTTCTTGTTCCTCGGCCTGGGCAGTCAACTGGTCTATGTAGGCACTCAGAGTGGTGGTGTCCATCCCCATTTTCGCGGCAGCCGCCTCGAGCGCCGCGGGGTCGTTCTGGATGAGTGAGGGCGTCTCCTCCACCTCGTCGGGCTTCAGACCGAGAACGTCCGCCGCGGCCGCATAAGCGTCACGGGCCATGGCCTGTATGAGGTAGGTAGAGTACACGCTCGCGTCGACACCGCGGGCCGCCGCGCCGGCGCTGAAGGCGCTCGGGTCGCGTACGATCAGCGAGAGGTCATTGGCCACGGTCTCCTCGTCGAGCTGCAGCACCTTCGCCGCCGCTTTCACGTCGGCGGTGTGCTGGTCGCCCCACACGGCGTCGTGTTTGAACTGGACGGTCAGCAGCCCGGCGGTGCCGGCTATCACGTACATGACCAGTATGGCGAGGACAAGGAAAACGGCCTTGGTGAAGACCACCTTCCTCCGCCGTGTCGGAGTGGAGAGCGTGTAGGCCATGGAACCGCGGTCGACCTCTGAAGCCACGAGAGTGTTGGCGGTGACCACGACGAAGACCATGGCGACCATGAGGCCGGAGAAGCCGTAGACGGTCTGACTCATGATGCCGAGGAGGGAGCTGAAGATGTCGAGCTGATCTCCCGCCGCCTCGGCCATGGGGGTGTCTTTGATGGCATCCATGAAGGCGGCGGTCGCCGAGGGGTCGTGGAACGCAGCAGGGAGCGAAAGCATGGCGGTCAGTACTACAGTGCAGATCACCCACAGGATGTAGTTGCCCTTGATGCTTTGCCAGAAGATGGCCCTACTGAA
Organism: Actinomycetota bacterium; assembly: GCA_036795215.1. GTDB lineage: Bacteria > Actinomycetota > Thermoleophilia > RBG-16-64-13 > RBG-16-64-13 > RBG-16-64-13. The sequence goes on from DAIRFC010000034.1 coordinate 6,342, forward strand.
CATCGTCCGCTTCCTTCTTGTAGATGCTGTTGAAATATCGTTCCAGCGAGTACTTGATCTCGGTGAAGAACTTGATGCGATAGCGCGTGAGAGCCAGGATGAGACGGTTGATCTCGTCGTCGTCCACGTTGACGAACACCTGGTTGGTAGAATCGCGCCTCTCGGCTACCTGGAATGGTTCGGAGAGAAAGCGCGTGAAATCCGTGGCAGCGCGGAACTCGATCTTGTAGGTCTTTCTTCTGTTCCGCCGGATGGCGGTGGTGGAGGCGACGTCGACGATAGAGCCGTCCTTGATCATCGCCACGCGATCGCAGGTGTACTCCAACTCGTTGAACATGTGCGACGACATGAAGATGGTCTTGCCGCGCCTGCGCTCCTCGACGAGCAGGTCGATGAAGGACTCGCGCATCAAAGGGTCGAGGCCGGTGGTCGGTTCGTCCAAGATCAAGACGGGCGGATCGTGCATGAAGGCGGCTACCAGGGCGGTCTTCTGCTTCATGCCCTTCGACATGCGCTTGAGGTTGGCCGAGGCGTCGAGTTGCAGCGCGTCCAGAACGTAGTCGCGATGTTTGACATCGACGTGCTCGAGCATGGCCGCCTGCCGCTCCAAGAAGGCGAAACCGGTGGGTTCGTCGGGGAAGGCGATCTCGCCGGGTACGTACCCCACGAGCCTCTTGACCCGCTCTGACTGGGTCCAGCAATCGAGGCCCTGGATAGAGCATGTGCCCTCGTGGGAGCGCAAGAATCCCATGAGGTGCCGGATGGTCGTCGTCTTGCCGGCTCCGTTGGTGCCGACGAACCCGAAAGTCTCTCCTTCTTCGACCGCGAGATCGATATCGAAGATACCGCGGCCACGCCCGTAGTCCTTGGTGAGGCGATGGATCTCAATCAGCGACATGAGCGATGCCCTCCTCGACAGTCTTCCTGCGGTCGTAGAAGTCGAGGAAGAACTCCTCCAACGTGAACTTCTGCTCCTTCAGGTATTTCAAAGAGTAGCGGGAGAGCAGCGAGAAGAACTCGTTGACGTCGTCGTCGTGGATGCCGACCTTGACCTGCATCTTCTCCGGATGGGCCGTGATCATCTCTAGGCCGGTCTCGCGGGTGAAGCGGTCGAAATCCTCGGCGGAGAGGAACTCGATGTCGTAGACCTTGTCCTGCCGGTGCCGGAGGTCGTCGGTCACGATCTGCGAGACGATGCGACCCTCTTTGATGATCGCGATTCGGTCACAGGTCGCCTCGACCTCGCTGAAGATGTGAGAGGAGAGGAGGATCGTCTTGCCCAGGCCCTTCTCTTCAATTACGAAATCGATGAAGGTGCCCTGCATGATGGGGTCGAGGCCGCTGGTGGGCTCGTCCAACACGAGGATCTTCGGGTCGTGCATGAACGCGGTGACGATGGCCAGCTTGCGCTTCAGGCCCAAGGCCATGCGCTTGAGCTTGCCCGAAGGGTCGAGGTCGAACTTCTCGAGCAAGTACTCTGTCTTGGCCATGTCGGTGATGCCGCGCAGTTGCGCCATGTACTCGATGAATTGGGTACCCGTCAATCCTTGGGGCAGAGCGATCTCGCCCGGTAGGTATCCCAAACCGCTCTGTATCACGGCGGCCTGTTCCCAGCTGTCCAGACCGGTGACGCTGGTGGAGCCGTGCTGTGGCTTGGAGAAACCCATGATGTGCCGGATGGTCGTGGTCTTGCCGGCTCCGTTCGGCCCGAGAAAACCGAAGACCTCACCTTCGTCGACATGAAACGAGACGTCGAAGACGCCCCGTCCGAACCCGTAGTCCTTCGTGAGGTTGTTGACCTCGAGCATGTGCGTCCGCTCGTCTATGGCGTGGGTTCTCACTCAAACATCTCCGTAGATCTCCCGCCGGCTGATCCGGCCTTGGGCGACAGCCGACCGCATCAGCACAATGGGCTCACAGGAGACAACCAGGCGGGACTGTCGTTTGCCAGATGTTGTATCGGCCGGTGATCGCTCGAGGCTTAGAACGCATCTTCGGCTATCCATCCGGGCGGCGCGTGCCGTTCGTCGCGGATGAAGAAGGTGCAGAGCACGGCCACAGCCGCCATGGCGGCGGAGATGAGGAAGGCGAGGTTGTAATCGCCGGTCTCATCGAAGATCACACCTCCCAGATAGCTCCACAACCCTCCCCCCAACATATGCACGGTCGTGATGAATCCGGAGATGAATCCGATATGGGTCACACCGTAGAGCGCGCCGACGAGAGTCGTGGTGAGAGGCGCTGTCACGAGCAGCGTGAAGCCGAAGCCCAGCGAGAAGATCCAGAAAGGGATCCGACCTTGGAAGAAGAGCACCACGGCGAAAAGGACGACCCTCAGGAAGAAGGTGATTATGATGGGAAGCTTGTTGCCGATGGCGTCTGCTGCGGGACCGGCGAGCAAGATGCCGGGAAGGCTGAGGAGGCCGAGCCAGGCCAGCATGGCGGCCGCGGTGCCCGAGGAGATGCCGTAGTCGGTGACCAGGGGCACGAGATGGGTGGTGACAAGGGAGTCGGCGCTCCCGCAGATGAACATGACCACCGTGAAAAGCCACAGGGAGCGGGTCCGCATGGCTTCAACCAGAGTCAGATCTCTGGGACCATCGACGACGCGGACCGATTCCGAGATGGGACCGCCTGCAGGATCAGGGGCCGCACCGGACGCGGATTCGGGCAGAGTCTCTGATAGACCACCGGCCGGCCGCCGGTCTCGCGCTCCGTAGGGCTTGAGCCCGAAGTTACGCGGATCGCCGCGGATGATCCAGAAGGTGAGGGCGAGATTCACCACCAGGGAGATGATGCCCATCCACAGGCTCGTGCTCTTCCAACCGGAGATGTCGATCATGTCGGAGAAGACGGGGATGAGGAAGAACTGCCCGAAGCAGTAGCCCCCGAACGCCAGGCTTACGGCGAGTCCTCGCCGCTTCTCGAACCATCTGCCTATCAGCGAGCCGAACAGCGGGATCGTCGTCCCTCCGAGGCCGGCCGCGTTCAACACGCCGAAGTATAGGTAGAACTCCCACAGGGAGCCCATGGCGGCCATGAGTATGTAGCCCACGGAGAAGAGGACCGTTGAGATGGCGATGATCCATTTGGGGCCGTATCGGTCGTACAGGCGGCCCGTGATGACGAGCGACACTGCATACACGGCCATGTTGACGAAGATGGCCGCGGATATGGCACTGCGGCTCCACCCGAAATCGGCGGCCATGGGTTTGACCATGATGCCGATCGTGGATCGGATCCCCGCGTTCAAGAAGAGGATGACGAACGCAGCGGCTAGTATGTACCACCCGTGGAAGACGCGAGGCGTACGGCCGGTCCTACTCATGCGCGGCGGCTTTCCCTCCGCCTGTTCGGATCGGGGCGTCCACCCGTTCCGGGACCATCAGCTCTTCTCTGGGCCCTTGTCCTCGGCCTCGGCTTCTTGTTCGTCGTCCTTCATTGCCGACTTGAAGCCCTCGCCACCCTCTTTGAGGCCCTTTTTGAGATCCACGACTTTCTTGCCGGCCGACCGTCCGAGCCGTGGTAGAAGGGAGCCTCCGAAGATGACCAGGATGATCACGACGATGATAGCGATCTCCCAGCCGCCTATGGGCATCTGAGCACTCTCCTCGTTAGCAGTCCGTAGGTCTTTCTACTCATATTGTCGCACGGCTGACGCTCAAAGAGCGGGCGAACCGTACTGTTCCTTCCGGACCTCTTCCTTGATCCGCTGGATATGTCCTCTGCCCAGGGCTTTGACCTCGCAACCCAACTCGAAATAACGGCGGATCTTCTCATCGGACAGGATGCCGAAGCAATCGATCACCGCCAGTTTGGACCCGGCCCACTCCATCACCTGGTCGGGTTCCAGATCCAGATAGGGGGAGTGTCGCACGGCGAAGATGATGGCCTCTACCCCCCGGAGGGCCGCGGCGAGGTCTTTGTGGACGCGCAACTGGGAGAGATCCTGCTGGTTGCGGAAGAATCGGGCCAGCGAGTGCCCGATGGCCGGGTAGGTGTCGGGCGTCTCGAGTTCGTACCAATGCTCAACGTAGGGGTCGTGCACGCTCATTTCCGCACCCATCTCGGCTAGTTTGCGAACCACGAGCTCAGACCCTGAGTAGCGGGTGTCGCCCACGTCCTCCCTGTAGCTGGCCCCGCACACCAGCACCCGCGAGCCGGCGATGTAGCGACCCATGTTGCGGAGTGCATCGCGGGTGAGCTCGGCCACGTGCAGGCTCCGGGTGTCGTTGATGTCGATGGCCGCTGTGGTGATGCGGAAGATGTCGTCTTCGAAGCCCAGGATGTGCTTGTAGGCCCAGTAGCCCAGGCCTCCGTCTTTGGGTAGGCAGTAACCCCCGATGCCGGGGCCGGGGAAGATCATGTTGGAATGGGTCGGCCGGACCTTGATGGCTCCGATGACCTTGGTCAGATCGACGCCGTTGCGTTCGGCGAAGAGACTCCACTCGTCCAGGAAGGCAAGGATGGTGGCCCGGTAAGAGTTCTCCACGATCTTGCAGGTCTCGCTCTCGATGGGGCGGTCCATGACGGTGAGCGGGTAGTCCTTGGTGTTGAGGACCTCGCCCAAGAACTTGGCCACCCGTGTGGTGGCCTCCTGGTTGCAGCCCGAGCACACCCGCCAAAAATCGCGGATGGAGGCCACGTACTGCCGTCCCGGCATGACCCGTTCGTAGCTGTGGGCGAGAAGCGGAGCCGATTCGATGCCCCGGGCCTGGAAGGCCTTCCTCATGATGGGATAGGCCACGAACTCGGTGGTGCCCGGGGCCACGGTGGTCTCGATGACCACCAGGCAGTCGGGGGGCACCTTCTCCCCGATGGTCTTCATGGTGGCCTCCAGCGCGGCCATCTCGACCTCACCCGTCTTCATGTCGCCCAGGCTGTGTTTGGTGTAGTCGCACTGCACGTCGACCACCACGCAGTCTGCCAAGGCCAAGCAGTCGCTGTTGTACGTGGCGGTGAGCGTCTTCTTCTCGCGCACACAGCGGGAGATGATGGCGTCGACCTCGGGGTCTTCGGCCTTGACTGGAGACTCACCCCGGTTGAGAAGTGGGATCTTCCAGTAACTGCGCGTGCTGGGGCGTTGGCAGCCGATGACGAACTTGGTAGGCGCGCCGCTCTCGTCCAGGGCGTCGGCGATGATGGCCGCCATGACGGCCCCCACGAATCCCACGCCCATGACGACGACAACCTCCTTGCCCTCGGTCCTGGCTGCGCGGGCCAGCGCTTCTACGCGCGCGAACTCAGTGGCATAGTCCGCCGGGGCCGGTAGGGGGAATGCTTCGCCGGAGGGGCTTATGGATACTTCAGGCATCGCGACTCCGCGTACGAGTTGTGAGTGCTAATGAACAACATTCGTCACCGATGACGTGAACCCTATCGATCATGGTGGCGCCCTCTAGGTCTCGATTCGGTTCGTGTCAAGATCGTCCGGCCGCTCTCTCGATCTTGTCTATCATCTCACGCACCGTGAGTACCTCGGCGAACAGGTGGCTCATGGTGGCCAGCGATGCCCGCTGCAATTCGGCCGCCGGGAGCCCCCCCATATCCGCCGCCGCTGTGCCGTCGATCAGGAAGAAGACGCGGAATTCCCTCTGCATGGCTTCCCGAGCAGTCGTATCGCAACAGACGTTGGTCGCGACTCCTCCGACGATGACTGTGTCGATGCCGCGCGAGCGCAGGATCAGTTCCAGGTCGGTGCCGTGGAACGCGCCGAAACGAGGTTTGTCGAGGATGATGTCTCCTTGTTGGACGACGAGCTCCTGGTCGAGCTGGGCCGAGCGGGCGTCCTCGTTCAGGACGCCCGCTCGCGCAGGAGGCGAAGTCTCGCCGAATATACCCAGGTTGGAACCGTCGGACCTCAGTACCAGTCGGGTGTGGACGACCGTGACACCGGCTTCGCGGCAGACTGCGGCCAGCTGGTTGAGCCGCCCGAGCACGGCGGCGCCGCCGGGTGCATATACAAGCGATTCACGCACGAAGCAGGTCTGCAGATCTACGTTTATGAGGGCAGTCCGCTCGGGGGCCAGCGCAAAGTCAACCACTCCAAGACCTCCGTGATTACAGGGGTTTTACGGGGATGCACAGCTCTACGATATGGGTCGACTCTGGATCGTCGCCCGCCTTGTTGAGGTACACCTCCAAACACGGTCCATCGCTGCACTGATAGCCGCTCTCGGGGAGCCACTGCCCCATCATCGTCTGCCAGATCTCCGAGTACTGATGTGGCAGGATCTCAAAGTGGCCCACCGCGTACGTGCCTGCAGGGACGGTTCGTGTGCCGATCTCACCCTCAGCAGGCGTCCCGACCGGGACGGTGATGGCCGCGTCCACTCGCAGCCGTTCTTCATCGGTGATGCCGGGGTCGTCCTGGTAGATGCTTACGACTTTGGTGTCTGGGCCCAGGAGACCCCGGGGGCCCGCCCAGGAGAACAACTGTCCGAACAGCCGTGCAAAGAGCGCAGTGTCGCCCGCGTAGGGGCCGATGTGGCGGAGATAGGCCACGTACATCTCGGGGATGCTCTTCACTTCGACATTCGCTTCGCCGAATTCCATCATCAACCTCCATGACCAGTTTCTAGAGACTGGATCGAGAATACGCACTGCTGAAGGAGCCGCTTGCCGAGGCTTGCGCATCTCTTGACTCTCGTTGCTCTGATCTTCACGATCCTTGCTGTTGACCGTCCCGCCGGAGCGGATCCAGTCGGTCGCGCTCATGCCGAACGCCTCCCGGAAGACCCGAGAGAAAGCGGCAGGGCTTGAAAAGCCGCACTCGAGCGCCACCTGGGTAATGGGTCTTGCTGGGTTGGAGAGTAACAACGAGGCAGCCTTCTCGATGCGCCGCCTGCGGATGAACGTGCTGAGGTTCTCACCGACCATGGCTTTGAAGACCCGGTGGAAGTGATAGGGCGAGAAAGCGGCGACGGCGGCAAGGGATTCCAGGGGTAGGTCACCTGCCAGGTTCGCTTCGATGTGGTCGATCACTCTGTTGATCCGAGCAACGTACTCGGCGCGCATCGCGCGTCTTCGCACATCGTCCAGATTGTCCGTCTCGGCCATGTCCCGTCTCCCTGAGTGTCCCGCCAAGTCCATGAGCAGCTGCGCCGCCGAAGCAGCGTTGGCCCACCGAACATGGTGAGGCTCACATCATAGTACCCGCACCGGACGGATTCACCACTGTCGTTGGCCGCCTACGGCTGGTCTCAGTGGGCGTTGATGGCTCTGGCGATCGCCTCGATGCTCTGACCGTAGGTCGTTCCCGGGAAGGCCCATCGCCCGTTGAGATCGGAGATGACAGTCGCGGCTCCTCGTGGGTTGACCAGATGGAAGCGCGGGTCGCTCATGGTATTGGCCCACGGCACCGGACTACCCACGTACGTGTAGGCGACCATGTGGGCCACGTGGGCGACGACTCCCGCTTCCGCTGTGGCGAAAGAGAGTCCGGGAACGCCACCACCGGTGGCTCCGATCCCCGCGTAGTTGTTCTGCTCGGGGAAAACGTCGCCTCCGTACATCCCATAACCTGTCTCGTGGATCATCTGGGCCCAGAGTAGATCGGCGCGCAGCCCGGACTGTGCTGCGTAATGTACGTAGTACTCCGCCAATACCAAGGTGGGCACGGTGAAGAGCGGGAGGGGGCTCACTCTGAGGAGGTAGCCGGCCAGACGGTCGGCGGTCCCGTTCCAGACACCTCTCAGCGGCGTCTGTCCGTCTGTAAGGACGAGGTCGGTCGTGCCATTCCACGAGTAGGTGTAGAGGCTGGTCCCCGCAAGGGCCGATCCTCCGGCTTCGGTCACCACTCTGATATCTACGATGCCCGGATCGCAAGCGGGCGTCACAGCGACGATCTCGAGGGGAGAACGTACGGAGAAGCTCTCTGCCGGCGTCGACCCGAACCATACCTCGGTGACATCCACGAACCCATGACCTCGAATCGTCAGCGTCTCTCCGCCGATGGGGAGCCCGTTCGCCGGCTCGACCGACGCCACGACAGGCTGAGTCACATCAGCAGCCTTGTCTCTCACGCGGAGGATCAAGGCTACGGCCTGGGCTCGATTGACGGATGACGCGGGCAGGAGCCGCGAAGACTCAGTGGACGACGAGCCCATCATCGCGCCTCTGGACACAAGGTAGGCGGCAGCGGCCATGTGGGCAGGGGAGGTGGACTGTGCATCGGCGAACCCGGCCAGATAGGGTTTGCCTTCGGCTGCGTACCAAGCCTTGAGCGAAGCGTAGGTAGCGCCTGTCCCGACTATGCCGCAATTGGCCGAGATCTCCCGGTCGGCCAGCCAATTACCTAGGATCGAACAGGTCTGCTGGCGGGTCACGGTCTGCGTGGGGCGGAAGCTTCCGTCGGAGTAGCCCGAGATCACCCCTACCGCGGTGCACCCCTCCACCTGGGTGAAGAAGACATGGTCCTCAGGCACATCGCGGAAGGTCGGGACCGCCGGGAGGTCTGCGCAGATCTCGAGACCGCTCGTCGCCATCTTGGCGAACTGGCCGCGGTTGACGCTCTCCGCGGGCCGGAACGTCCCATCGGAACGTCCCTGGGCGACGATCGCCGCCTCCAGGGCGTTCACTCCGTACGTCTTCTGCCACGCTGCGTCGGTGATATCCACCCAGACGTCAGCCGCGGCCGACCCGGGGGAAAGGGCAACAGCCGCCATGCCGAGCAGCACGGCGAGTGTGAATCTCCTAAAGGCATGACGCGGGCTGATAGGCACGACCTCCAGTGGGGTCCTAGTAGCGGACCACTTCCTGCCCGGGTCCGGCCTGGACGGAGCCCAGTGCCGGGTCGATGTCGCTGGGCACGGAGATGGTCGTGAGGTCTCCGTCGGAGATGAAGCGGAGGCCAGGGGCTCTTTCGAACTGGGCCAGTATCTCGGTCAACCCCGCTTCACCTACCTCGACGCGCGGTATGTGATAGGCGCGGAACCCGTCCGAGAAGGGCGAGAACGAAGCGCCTCCGGTGGCCTTGAGTGCCGCCTGATAGGCATAGGGCCGGCCCTCGTGATCTCCACTCTTGAGTATCGAGGCCTGTGATGGGTATTCGCCGAAGGGCGCCGCGAGAGATGTGACTTCGTATCCTCCCCCGATCATCTCTTCGATAGTGGTCTGTGACTCATAGAGTTGCTTCTTGACCTCGGAAACGGCGGCCTTCTTGAGATTCAGGTGGCTCACGGTGTGACTCCCCACCTCGTATCCCCACGAGACCAACCGCTGGAGCTTCTCCTGTGCGAGTTCCGGCTGGCCGAAGAGGACGTGATCGGGAGCGTCGACGTCGATAAGAGGAAAGAAGCCGGCCCGGCTTGCCCAGCCACCTTGCCGGACGGCCTCCTGCATTATGGCCACGGCGCAGTCGGGGTCGAGGGAGCCGTCGGCGTTGATGCGGTATTGGCCTCCGCTGGAGTCATCGAAGGTGATGACGACCGGGGTCTTACCCGCGGGGACATCGAAATCCCCATTCACCAAGTCATTGAGATTCACCGGGTAGTAGCCGGCGGCCCTCAGGTCGGCGATGTCTTGGCGGAACCCCTCCGGGGTACGGTTGTACTTGCTGTCGTCGTACCCGATGAGGTGATACATCAGGACGAGTATCTGCCCCATCTCGTTGGCTCCGACCTCTTGTGCCCGAGCCACGAGGTCGATGGGTATCTGGTCAGCGGCCGCCAGAGGCGCGTCTGCACCGTCTCCGGGCGTGGTGGAGGTGGTAGCGCCGGTGGCGCGGTCGTTTGCCCCGAAATAGGCGGTGAACAGACCACTGAGGCAGGCTACGAGTACTACTCCCAGTATCAGCGGCAGCAATCTGCGGCGCCTACGGCGCTTTGAAGCTTCCCGGCGGGTGCGTCTGGCGACCGGAGAAGCAGAGTCACGGCGTATGTCGCGGCTGTCGGAGTAGTCCATGTCGTAGACATGTTGGACCTCGTGCTATGAAACCCTGCCCAACGGTGCCTCTTGGGGGTTGCTGGAGCGGGCCGGCTCTCTAGAGCGCGAACTTCGGGAGCTTCTTCTCCACGGCCTCGTTCCTCAGCGTGACGTAGTCGGGCAGGCCGTTGCTGTACGGCGGATATTCCTCGCCCTGGATGAGGGGCGTCAGATACTCGCGGCAGGCCTCGGTTATGCCGAAGCCGTCGTCGCTGATGTACTCCCGCGGCATCATCTTCTCCACGTTCGCGACCTCGGAGAGCGCCACCGAACCTACTTCCCACGCGTACGGGCTCGACGACTTGCGCACGATGGTCGGCATCAGCGAATTCTTGCCTGCGAGCGCGAGTTCCACGGCCGCCTTGCCCATCGCGTAGGCCTGGTCGACGTCGGTCTTCGAAGCGATGTGTCGCGCCGACCGCTGCAGATAGTCCGCGACCGCCCAGTGGTACTTCAGGCCTAGGCCCGCCCGCACGATGTCTGCCACCACCGGTGCCACGCCTCCCAGCTGCGCGTGGCCGAAGGCGTCCTTCAGGCCCTGATCGGCCAGGAACTTGCCGTCCGGGCTCTTCACTCCTTCCGAGACTACCACGGTGCAATAGCCGCGCTCCTTGACGAGCGAATCGACCCGGGCGAGGAAACGCTCCTTGTCGAACGTGATCTCGGGAAACAGGATGACGATGGGGATCTCAGTCTTCGCGTCCGACGCCAGGCCTCCGGCGGCGGCGATCCAGCCGGCATGGCGGCCCATGACCTCGAGCACGAACACCTTCGTGGACGTCTTGGCCATGGAACGGACGTCGAAACTCGCCTCGCGGGTGGAGACGGCGATGTACTTGGCGACGGAACCGAACCCCGGGCAGTTGTCGGTCACCGGCAGGTCGTTGTCCACGGTCTTGGGAACGTGGATGGCCTGGACGGGCGCTCCGACGCTCTCCGCGAGCTGTGAGACTTTCAGGCAGGTGTCGGCGGAGTCGCCACCGCCGTTATAGAAGAAGTACCCGATGTCGTGAGCCTTGAAGACCTCCATGAGCCTCTCGTACTCGCGGGGATTGTCGTCGAGGCTCTTGAGCTTGTAGCGGCACGATCCGAAGGCGCCGGACGGCGTGTGCCGAAGGGCGGCGATGGCGGCGTCGGGCTCCTTGCCGGTGTCGATGAGGTCCTCGGTGAGCGCCCCGATGATGCCGTTGCGGCCGGCGAAAACCTTGCCTATCGAGTCGGGGTGCTTGCGCGCGGTCTCGATCACGCCGCACGCGGATGCGTTGATGACGGCGGAGACCCCGCCGGACTGAGCATAGAAGGCGTTCTTGGTAGCCATGGTGGTGGACTCCTCCCTCGTAGCCTCGGGGCCGTGCCTCACGGTTTCATGATAGCAACGCCCCGGCGGGCGACAATGCGCCGGCGGATGTGCGACGGGCCCAGCTCACTTCTCGTCCGACGACTTGCCCATCGTCGCCCGCAGGAAGGCGTCTTCCATGGACGGCGGCCGCTCCTCGACGCCCAGCAACCGGACACTTATGCTGGCGAGAACCGCCTCCACATCAGCTCGCGTGGCCGCCAGGCCGTCGATGTGGGAGCACGTCCCGAACAGTGAAGCCCCGTACGCTTCGCGCAGAGCGGCAAAGCCCACCTCCCATGGTTCGCACGACACGGCCAGCACCGGGCCGGCATAGCGGGCCTTGAGCTCCGCAGGAGTCCCCTGGAAGCGCACCTCGCCGTCCAGCATCAGACCGAGGCTGTCACACCCATCGGCTTCCTCGAGGTGATGAGTGGTGATGACGATCGTCGTTCCGTCGGCCGTCAGGCCGCCCAGGAACGTCCAGAAGTCCCGCCGCCCCAGTGAGTCCATACCGCTCGTGGGCTCATCGAGGATCAGGAGGTCCGGCCGGTGGAGCAGGGCGCAGGCCAGCGCCGTCCTCCTCTGGACGCCGGTGCCGAGCCCGGCCGCGGGGCCCCGGTGCTCCTCCAACCGAAAGCGCTCCTTCTGCTCCGCGACACGCTCGTTCAGCTTGCCGCCTGCGAGCCCGTACAACCGGCCGAAGAAGCGCAGATTCTCGTCGACCGTGAGGTCACCGTAGAGGGAGTGCAGCTGCGAAACGTATCCGGTACGGAGACGGACCTCGCGAGGCTTCCGCACGGGATCGAGTCCCAGGACGCGTATCTTCCCTGAGTCGGGTCTCAAGAGGCCGAGGACCAGGCGCAGCACCGTGGTCTTGCCGGCTCCATTGGGCCCAAGGAAGCCGAAGATGTGCCCGCGAGGCACGCTGAAGGTTGCGTTCCTAACCGCGTTTTTGCGGGCGAAATGCTTGTCGAGGCCGGTAGCAGACAGCGCAGGGCCGGCCGGTTGCGCATCGGCTGCGGCGGCCGGTTGCGGCGGCGCAGTTGATACCGGAGGTGTCGTCCTCATGCTTGTTCTCCCTCGTGGTCGTCGGACCCCATCTGCACGAGCACGAACAGGTCGTCGAGATTGAGTGTGGCCGGTTCGAGCCCGGGCGGCGGGGACTCCGGGGAGCCCCAGCAGTCGCCCGGCAACTGCGACAGAACCAGACGCGCCAGTCTCTCCGCCTCTCCCTTGTCCCGAGTCAGCAGCGTGAGCCCCTCCTCACGGAGGTACACGCGGGGGCCGAGACCGGCCCGGGCCAGCGCCACGCGGAGTTCGTTGCGGCGCGTCTCTTCGGGAAGCACCCACGCATGCCAACCCTGGGCTAGCGACCCCATCCGTTCGGGGGAGAACTCGGTAGCCTCGCCGGCGGAGAGCAGCACCACCCGGCGGGCGCGCTCCGCCTCGTCAAGGTAGGTGGTGGCGAAGACCACCGTGGTACCGGCGGCGTGCGCCTCGGCGATGATGCCCCAGAGCTCCCGGCGCGAGGTGGGGTCTACGCCTATGGTGGGTTCGTCGAGGATCAGCAGCCGGGGCTCGTAGATGAGCGCGGCTGCTAGGCCCAGCTTCTTCTTCATCCCGCCGGAGAGGTTGGCAGCCAGCCGGTCGGTGGCCTCCGTGAGGCCCACCATCTCCAAGATGCAGCCGGCCGCCCGGCGGAACTCCTGGTTTCGCAGACCCCGCACCGAGGCGAAGAACCGCAGGTTCTCCATCACGGTCAGATCGCCGTAGAGGTCGAACTCCGCACCGGAGAACCCCACCTCCGCCTTGGGCAACGCCCTGGTCACCTTGCCGTCCGAGGGTCGGCGCAGCCCCGCCAATACCCGGAGCAGCGTGGACTTGCCCGCCCCGTCGGGGCCGATGACGGCCACGAAAGCGCCATCTTCCACGTCGAGGTCGACTTCGCGCAGGGCTTCCTTCCCGCCGAACCGCACGCACACGCTCCGCAACGAAGCGAGCGTCGCTGTCGTTGAAGTCAACGCGCTCATGCCAGCCTCCTCCGGAAGCGCCAGGCTGCGAACACCACGACGGCGACCGCGTAGCCCACAAGGATCAGTGCGTACGGCCACACGTCGGCTATCCCCAGATCCTTCACGAAGATGCCCCGGCAGATGGGCAAGAAGTAGGTGAGCGGGAACAAGTACGCGATCCACCGTACACCCCAGGTGATGGCGTTCAGCGGGAAGATGAAACCGGAAAGGAGTATCTGGGGCAGGAGAGTGAACACGGCCATCTGCATGGCCTGCTGCTGAGTCTGCGACACGGTGGATACCAAGAGCCCCATCCCCAGACAGGCGACCAGGAAGATGAGCGAGAGTCCGAACAGCAGCAGTGGGCTGCCGGCGAAGGGCACGTCGAAGATGAACACCCCGGCGACCAGCACGATGACGAAGTCGACGAGGGAGATCACCAGATACGGAGCGATCTTGCCGATCATGAGCTCGGTGGAGGAGAGCGGAGTCACCATCAGCTGCTCCAGAGTACCCCGCTCTCTCTCGCGCACCACGCCCATGGCGGTCATGATCGTGGCGATCAGGACCATGACCAGCCCCACCAAGCCCGGGATCATGGCGTTCGCCGAACGGAGGTCGGGGTTGTAGAGGATCTCGGTCTCGAAGGGCATGGCTGTCGCGCCGCCCTGCTGGTCGGCGAGCCCCTGCGCGATCATCTGGAGTTGCCGGGCCGCGGTCTGCGCCTCGAAGAGGTTGGACCCGTCGACGAGTAGGGTGCCGGGCGTTCCGTCGGTCTGGGGCGGGATGACGCCCATGGATATGTCTCCCAGCCGGATGGCCTCTTCCACGTCGGCCCGGGTGGCGAACTGCTCGCCGGATACGTCGAAGTAGTCCGAGCCCCCGAGCACCCTGGCGACCATCTGGACCGTGGGATTCTCCGAACCGCCGACGATGCCGGTGGATATGTCCCGCACATCGAAACTCATGGCGTAGCCGAAGAGCAAGAGCCAGAGGACCGGGACGAAGATCATCATGCCCAGCGTACGCCGATCGCGCTTGATCTGGATGAATTCCTTGCCCATGAGCGAGAGCAACCTACGCCACTTCATCAGGTCCCCCCTTGCGGTCTGCGTCGTCCGCGCCGGCCGCTGGAGCGGCGGCGCCACCCATGCCGTTCACCAGTACGTGGGCAAGCTGCCGGGCCAGCGCCTCGGGCTCAATGTCCTGCACCCAGGGTGCCTTGAGTACGTACCGGGCCATCATGTACGAGAAGCAGCTGCCAAAGAGCATCTGGCCCACCATGGGCGGGTCGATCTCCTGACCGATGCGCCCCTCCTTCTGCAGTGTCTCCAGGTAGGTGATGGTCGGGCCGACCACTCCTTTCTGGATCCTGCCTGCCATCATCGGCAAGAAGCCGGGCATCTTCATTCCTGCCGAGAGCATGGTGGCCATGAATCGGGCCATCTCGGGTCTGGCAAAGGTGGCCAGGTACCTCTCGGCCAACCGCCGGAGGATCTCCTCCGGCTCCCCGTCAGCGACGGCCTGGGCGCCGATAGGCTCGAAAAGCTGTGAGGCGGCTGCCGCCGCCTCGTGGATGAGGTCCCTCTTGCCGGGGAAGTAGTGGTAGATGGCAGCTGGGGTGACCCCGGCCTCCGCGGCGATGTCGCGGGTCGAGGCGCTCAGGCCGTCGCGGAGGAAGATCTTCGCGGCTGCGTCGAGAATGAGCTGTCTGCTGTCACCGCCGCCTGGGGGGCGGCCCGGCCCGCGTCCTTCGGGCGGAGGGCCGTCGCTGCCGTCGGATTTCGTGCGCGTAGGTTTCATGGCTGTTCCGGACCCCTTGGACGTTATTAATTAGACGATAAATAAATTATGCTCCGCCGAGTTCATCTGTCAAGTCCTGCCGTGGGCACACTGCCGGCCTCCCCAACCGGCCGCTTGACAAGAGACCAGAACTACGGTAATTTCGGTAAAGACCGAAAGGAGTGCAAGGTGGTGGAACTAACGCCGGTCATGGAGAGGTTTATTGTCCGTTGGGGAGAGATGGGCGGCATCTGGGGCATCAACCGCGCCAGCGCCCAGATCGTGGCGCTTCTCTACCTGTCCGAAAGGCCCATCACGGCCGAGGAGATCAGCGAGACCCTCTCCATCGCACGTTCCACGGTCAGCACCGATCTCCGGGAGCTCCAGAACTGGGGCGTCGTCAAGGTGATCCACGTCTTGGGCGACCGCCGTGACCACTTCGAGACCCTCACCGACCCGACTGAGTTCTTCCGGGTGATCGTGAGAGAGCGCAAGCGCCGCGAGATCGATCCGCTGGTACAGACGCTGCGCGAGGGCGTCGTGGAGGCCGGCGAGCGTGAAACCTTTGTGCGTGACCGTATGCAGGACATGCTCGAGCTCTTCGAGATCCTCACGGCCGTCTACGACCGCACTGAGGACATCCCGACCAACCTGCTCCTGAAAACGGCGAAGCAGATGGGTCAGCTGCCCCTGAAGACCGCCCTCAGGATCGCGCAACTCGGCGACGGGCTCGAGGAGTCGCTCAAGAGGCTGGTGAAGTAGGGACTGGCCGCTGGAGCGACAGCGCGCACCCTTTTTTTTGAGTCAAAGATTCGGAAAATTGCGAAAGAACCGCCATCACCAATAGTAAGGTGCACAAGGTTGCTACAGACAGAAAGGGGAGACCATGAGGACGGGGAGGAAACCATGAGCACGTCGGAACGATTCAATCGGACCTGGGCGTTTGTGGCGGGCGGGCTGACCGTCGCCACAGGCCTCGTGCATGATGCCATGATCTACACGGAGCTCGAGGTCTTTAGAACCCAGCCGCAGGCCGATCAGTACGGCTCGATGTGGCTTTTTCTCTGCACCGGTACCGCGGTGGCTTTTGCCGGGGCGTTGAACGTGTCCGCCGCTCGAGGGCTGGCACGCGGCGAGTACTGGGCCCGCTGTCTCACGTTGGGGACGAGCCTCTTCCTGGGGGTGCTGGGCGTCTCGGGGCTGGCGCTCAGCCAATGGGCGGCCGCGATCCTGGTGGCACTGGCCGTCCTCTCGCTTGTCCCCTGGTGGGCCACGCGTGGCGCAGTCTCCAGGCCGGTGCCGGCCCGCTCCGCTTCTCGAGAGGCAGGTGCGGCATGAGCTTCTGGGACAAGGCGTGGAACTGGAACGCCACCGATGAGGAGTGGCGGGCCGTGTATCCGTGCGACAAGTACATCGATGAACCCCGTCAACAGTTCATTCGCGCCATCGATGTGCAGGCCCCCGCTGAGGTGACGTTTCGGTGGGTCTGCCAGATCAAGGTGGCGCCATACAGCTACGACCTGCTGGACAACTGGTTCCGCCGCAGCCCGCGGCAGCTCACTCCTGAGGCCGAGAAGCTCGAAGTGGGCCAGAACTTCCTGGTGGGCCCGATCGTTGAGTTCGAGCAGGACCGGCAGATCACGGTTGTGGTAGACGCGGGCGACGATCGGGGGTACGGGCGCTTCTCGCTCACCTACGAGGTGCGGCCCAAGGGCCCGGATTTCTCGCGGCTTCTTTGCAGGGCGGTCCTGGCCTCCCGGACTCGCTGGGATCGGGTGCGCTGGTATCTCTTGGCCTGGGGCGACCTGATCATGATGCGCAAGCAGTTCCTGACGCTGAAGAAGCTGGCCGAGAAGACCGCTCGCGAGAGGATCGGGATCGGTTCGGCGGCCGTGGATTCGAGGATAAGTGCGGCATGAGCATCCGAGGGATCGCCTGGAGTTGGAACGCCACCGACGAGGACTGGTGGCCCCCTTATCCCTGCGACCGGTACGTCGACGGTCCACGCCGAGAGATGATGCGGGCCGTCGACATCCAGGCGCCGGCCGAAGTGGCGTATCGGTGGGTCTGCCAACTTCAGGTGGCGCCGTACAGCTACGACTGGCTCGACAACTGGGGCCGGCGGAGCCCGCGGCAGCTGACGCCCGGCGCCGACCGAGTGGCTCTTGGCCAGAGCTTTCTGATCGGCCCCATCGTGGAGTTCACAGAGGGACGGCACCTGACCGCCGTCATCGATCCGCCCAACTCGCGCGTGTTCGGCGCCTGCTCGATTACCTACGCAGTGAAGTCCACCGGGCCGGCTTCGTGCAGGTTGGTGGTCAAACTGGACGTGCCGTGCCACGCCCGGTGGGAACGTGTTCGCGCCTTCCTGCTCGCCTGGGGCGACTTGATCATGATGCGCAAGCAGCTTCTCACCCTCAAGGACCTGGCGGAAAAGATGGCGCGTGACGAGGCTCCGGCGAATCTCGCCGGGGTGGGTGCGTGACCGCCCGGCGCCGGACTACACGCGCTTGGCGATCGCCTTGCGGATCTTCTCGTAGCTGGGCGGTGGACCACTCTGGAGGTTCTTGCCATCGACGAACACCGCATCCGACACGCCCCATTCGGCGACGGTAGTCCGCTCCGAGGTGTCGATCTCGCGGAACACGACCGCGTCGCCACATTCGGCCGCGGCGCGCTTGGCTCGCTCGTAGGTGAGATTGGACGCGAGGCACCAGCCGCTCGAGAAGGCGGTCACGTTGACCTTGCCGGGTATCGGCTCGGGACGCGTGTCCACCTTGGGGAACCAACGAGGGGGCTGCGCGTCGTCAGTGAACGGCTTCCAGACCAAGGCAGATATCCCCTGGCGGTCCGCCTTGCGGTAGCCGTGCTTCTTGAACCAGGAGGCTTTCATCCAAAAGGGGAGCACAACGCCCCAGGCGGCGATCCCCTTGGCGCCGAGGGCACGGGCGTCTTCTTCGGCGGCGCGGAGCAGCG
>DAIRFC010000035.1:0-3296 GCA_036795215.1 Actinomycetota bacterium
AGCCTCGCCCCTCCGCCGGCCCAGCCTTTGCCGGCCCGGCCGGCGCCTACTCCGTCCAGGAGTAGGCCACCACCGGGTTGTTCTCGTCGACCCAGGCCTCCATGGACCCGTCGTAGATCTTGACGTTGGTGTAGCCGAACAGTTGTGTCAGCAGATACCACCAGGCGGCTGCGTACCCGCCGGCGCCGCAGTAGGTGATGATCTCCTGGTCTCTGTCTTTGCCCACGACTCCTTCTGCTATCGCCTCTATCATCTCGGTGGGCTTGTAGGTGCCGTCCTCCTCCCACACCCATATCATGGGCAGGCATCGCGCCGACGGGATGTGCCCGCGCATGTCGGCGAAGACTTCCTCGATGAAGACCCCGAAGAAGACTTCTGCGTCCCGGCCGTCGACGATCACAGCCTTGCCCACGCGCTCTTTGACGTACTCGGTCGACACCCAACTGTCGCTGTCGACGGGGCTGGTGTAGGGGACCGGCGTGGGGATGGCCGCCTCGGTGGTGGTCTCGCGACCCTCGGCGATCCACTTGGCGTGGCCACCCGCCAGCACGGCGACGTTCGTTACTCCGCCATAGATGAGCGTCACCGCTACTCTGACCGCGTCGGCCCAGGCAAAGGGCGGCGTTCCCGGGTCGGGCGAGGGACCGACTATGACTACCCTCGAGTCGCCGGTCAGCCCGCAGTCGCCGATGGTCTTGAGGAGATCGGCCTCCGGAGGCAGTTCGAGGATGAGTTCGCCGGAGTCGGCCCAGGCGGAGATGAGGCTGAAGGGGGATGAGATGGCTCCGGGGATGTGGCCGGCAGCATAGAGCTCCTCCAGCCTCACATCGATGATCACCAGATCGTCGTTCAAGTGATCTGCCAGCCACTCGGTAGAGACGAACGGATCGATAGAGCGGTTCATAGTCCTCAGCCCTCCGGTAATCGGTACCCCAACCCCCGGCCGTGCCGCACCCGAGGGTGGCACGTGGCCAGGGGTCACTGTCGTTCTGACGACTATACCGCGCTGCGGCGACGATTTGGGAGGGCGGATGATGTGAGCGCCGGTGCCCCGAGCCGTGTCCGGGTGATACGCTGGGGTCTCAAAGACTGTCTGACTAGGAGAGATCCATGAAGAAGACCAAGTACCGGGGCTACTTCTCCGAGGAGATCATCCACAAGAGCCCCTGCGCGGGCATCACCGCCCCGATGGTGCGCTACACGGGCGACAAGGACTGCGACGACCTCACCTTCGATTGGACCTGTGTGGCGCAGCCCGTGACCATCGAAGACGTGCCAAGCTGCGCCGACCGCGACCAGTTCATCTTCTTCGCGGGAACAGATCTGGAAGACTTCACGAAGTTCGGGGCCAAGGTGCACGTGTTCCTGGGACCCGAGAAGATCGAGAAGGTCATCACCGAGCCCACGCTGGTGTACATCCCCAAAGGTGTCACCTACGGGCCTGTCGACTTCGCCGAGGTGGGGGCGCCGATCGCTTGGATGAACTTCTACGTGGCTCCTCAGTTCTCCAAAGGTTGGAAGGGCGGCGACTTCGACGACTACATCGTCAAGCCCAACTTCATGAGCGAGATCTTTCACAGCCAGACGATCGTCATGGGCAATCCCCTCTCAGAGCAGAAGTGGCCCAAGCAGCAGATGATCACCATGGGAGACGCCATCGGGCCCGAGGGGGCCGAGTTCTGTTTCTTCTACTACGCCGTCAGCAGCCCCTTCTACATGATGGAGCCGGCTCACAGCCACACGGAGGGCATGTGGCTCATCAACCTGGGCGGGAACCCGCTGGACGTGGAAGAGTTCGACGCCGAGATCGAGATGTGGTGGGGAGCAGAGGCCGAGAAGATCGTCGTGGACTCCACCTCTGTGACTCACGTGCCGCCCGGACTGCTGCACAGGGGTCTGTTCTTCGACCCGGTGCGCAAGCCGTACGTGCACATCCACGCCTACACGGCGCCGACGCACGGCAAGGCTGTGATCGTGGACGAGCATGTGAAAGGCGCGGGCAGATAGCAGCAGGCCGCCCGGCCACTCGCGGTCCTACGCGGCCCCTGTCAGCCTCTTCATCTCCTGAGCGAGCTCTTGCAGGTGCCGCACCTGCTGCTCGATCTGGCGGGTGCCGGTGGTGGATTGGGTGCCGGCCTCGTTGATGCTCTGAATGGCCTGGGCTATCTGTTCCAAGCCCGCTAACTGCTGCTTGCTGGACGCGGTGACCTGCGTAGACGATTGAGCGTCGTCGCTCGCGCGGTCGGCTAGATTCTGCATGAGCTCGCCCGCCTCCACCGAACGCTGTCTGCCTGTTTCGATGGTGTGGCGGCCCCGCTCGGCGGCCTGCACGGCCATCTCGCTCGCCTTCTGGATCTCGGCCAGAATGGTGCGCACCTGGACGACGGCCTGCTTGGACTGCTCGGCGAGATTCTTGACCTCTTGAGCGACCACGGTGAAGCCTTTGCCGTGCTCGCCGGCCTTGGCCGCCTCGATGGAGGCGTTCACCGACAACAGGTTGGATTGTTCGGCCAGATCGTTGACCGCGGTCACCATCTCGCCCGCCGCCTGGGTCTGTTCACTCAACCTGTTGATGGTCTCGGCGACCATGTCCATGTCGCCCTGCATCTGCTCAATGCCCGACGCGGTCTCTTCCACCAGAAGCCGTGCCGACCCGAGTGACTCGGCGGCGTGTTCCGCGCCTTGCGCCGCTTCGGAGGCCTTCTCGTGCGCGAGCATGGCCGTCTGCTTGACTTCTTCCACGGTTGCGGTGGTCTCGTTGGTGGAGGCCGCGGTCTGGGCGGTACCGGCGGCTACCTGCGACGCGATGGACATGAGCTCTGCCGCGGCCGCGCCCAGGGCGCTCGCGGCTCCCTTCAACCTACCTACCAGATTGCGAGAGAGGACCCAGGTAAGAAGGACGCTCAAGGCGACTCCGATCGCCATGAACACGCCGACCAGCGTCGTGCCGAGAGTGGAGTCGAGCCCGTAGTTGAGCCAGACTATAGCGATGACGCCGATGATGAGCACGTCGAGCACCATCAGGCCATATCCCAAAATCAACCGGCGTTGCACCGCCATCTTGTCGCCGAACCAGGCCACTTCGACCCCCTCAGGTTCTGCATCGTGTCTTCCGGCCTAGATACTACGAAGGTATCGGCGATTTGCCTGCGATGCATTACTGTCCGTTGTCGTGCGGGCGCCTCTTGCTATACCTCCACTGCCACGTCGAAGGCCTGGCGGTGGGCGTCGAAGATCCCCTTGCCGTTGTTGCAGTCTCCCACCAGGTAGCTCTCGGGGATCACGTCCACCAGGGG
>DAIRFC010000035.1:3396-17136 GCA_036795215.1 Actinomycetota bacterium
TCGGCCATGAGCTTGAAGAGCGCTATCCGCGCGAAAAAGGAGATGTCCTGGCACAACTCCTCCTCGGGCAGGACGTCGACCACCTTCACGGTCTTGCCCTGCATGGCTAGGCCGAGGGCGCATTCGGAGCCGGAGAGGCCGCCCCCGCAGACCACAACGTTCGCGCAAACGGGCTTGAGGCCTAGATCGGCGTCGACCACCGTGACGACGTGAGGCAGGTCGATCCCGTCGATGGGGGGCATGATCAGCTCGGCGCCCACCGCCACGATGACCGCGTCGGGCGCCTCCTCGGCGATGGCTTCCGGGATGGCCTCCTTGCCCAGCACCACCTTGGCGCCGCACCCGTTCGTCGTGCGCACGGCCCAATCGATGTACGGGGGATAGGTGTCTTTCAAGGGCAGCGACGCGCACTCGAACAGGCGCCCGCCCAACCGGTCGGACCGCTCCCAGAGGGTCACCTCGTGCCCGCGCGCCACGGCCGTGCGGGCGGCCATCATGCCCGCGGGCCCGCCGCCGACGACCAACACTCTCTTCTTCGTGCGGGCCGGCGGGATCTCGCGGTACTGGAGCTCGCGGCCGGTCACAGGGTTGACGGCGCAGCGGAAGGGGGCGCCCTTGTGAGGATGGCGCATGCAGTCCAGGCAGCGCAGGCAGGGACGGATCTCGTCTGTTCTGCCCAGTCGGGCCTTGGTCACCAGCTCTTGGTCGGCCATGAGCGACTTGGCCATGGCCACCATGTCCGCCTTGCCCGCGGCTAGGATCTCCTCGGCCTCGTCGATAGTGACTATGCCACCTACGACCGATACCGGGATGGGGATCTGCTCCTTGATCTTCGCCGCCGTCTCCACGTTCAAGAGGCGGGGCAGGTGATAGCTCGGATGCGTGTAGGCGATCGCCAGCGGATTCAGGAAGCCGCCGGTGGAGATGTTCACCAGGTCGATGTACGCAGCGGCGGCGTTGAGGAACTGCACCCGCTCGTCGAGGCTGACCCCGCCCTCGGTTCGCTCGTCGCCGCTGATGCGCATCTCCAGGCCGAACGCCGGTCCGGCCTCCTCGCGACATGCTGCCAGGATCTCGAGCGGGAACCGCATCCGGTTCTCGGGAGTGCCTCCGTATTCGTCGGTGCGATGGTTGAGGAGCGGAGTGAGGAACGAGGCGAACAGGTTCATGTGCCCGGCGTGGATCATGGCCATGTCGAAGCCGGCTATCTTCAGGCGGCGGATGCAGTCGACCCAGTGCTGCTTGACCTCATCCATCTCGTCCCGGTCGATCTGCTTGGTGGTGGCCGGGTCGTGGATGCCGGGTATGACCGAGGGTGCGAACGCCGGGCCGTTGGGATAGCGGAAGTTGCTGATGGCTCCGGCGTGGGTGAGTTCGATGGACAGCTTCGCTCCGTAGCGGTGGACCTCATCGGCAAGGAGGGACAGGCCCCCGGTGTCGGTGTCGCGGGTGACCGACAGGCATCCGTAGAAGTCGCGCGCGCGGTCGAAGTCGATGGGGGAGGAGCCGATGGTCACCAGGCCGGCCCCCGAGCGGGCCTGGGCGCCGACGAAGGCCAGCAGGTCGTGGGTGAAGGCGCCCGTGAGGGTCTCGGCGTGATTCGACACCACGGGTGCGTACTGTATGCGGTTCTTGATCGTCAGCGCGCCGACCGTGATCGGCCGAAACACGTGCGGGTAGTTGGCTGCGGCTGGCGGTGTGGTCGCCGGTGACATCGACGCGTCCCTTTCTGTCGGGTCGGCGTGAGCTACGCCGTCTGGGGTTCGGGTGCTTCGAGGTGAGGATAGCGCGGCGTGGGGCGGCGTGTGCGAAGTCAGCGACGGGACGCACGCGCGGAGGCGCCAGGCAGGCTCGGCCGGCCTCCGGCAGTCTCGAAATTGTGTAGTCTTGACCTTCATGCTCCAGCATCGAACTGAGATAGGTGGAACAAGGGGGAGATAGATGTTCACGGCGCTTGTGCTTTTCAAGGTGGAGAAGGGGAGGGTCTCGCGGCTTGCCAATCAACTGGGGGCCATCGAGGAGGTAGTGGAGGTGCTCTCCATCACGGGCGAGCATGACCTCATGGCCAAGATCCAGGTCCGAGAATATGAAAGCCTTTCCGACATCGTCACCGACAAGATGCAGAACATCGATGGGGTGCTGGACACACGCACGATGCTGGCCTTCAAGACCTACAAGTTCCACGAGCTGGGCGCCAACGCTCCGTCGGGCATGCTCATCCCAGAGCCGGCCGCGGCGGCAGCCGCGGCTGCGGCGGTGGAAGACGGCAAGAAGACGGTCAGGCCGATCCTCGCCAAACTGACGGAGAACTTCAATCTGAACCAGGACGAGATCGACGGCGTCATTGATGACATCAATAGCGGGCGCTTGTCCGACGTACAGATCGCGGGTTTTCTGGTCGGTCTTCTGAGCAAAGGCCCGAGCATCAAGGAAGTGGCCTATATCGCCCAGGCCATGCGGAGAAACGCCATCCCCATCAAGGTCTCCACGAAGTCGGAATTGACCGATACGTGCGGCACCGGAGGTGGGTTGACGACCTTCAACGTGAGCACGGCCAACGCCATCATGACCGCCGCGGCAGGCGTCCCGGTGGCCAAGCACGGCAGCCGGTCGATCTCTTCACCGTCGGGCAGCGCCGATGTGCTGGAGGCCTTGGGCGTCACCATCGAACAGACGCCGGAGCAGGCGGCCAAGTTGATCGATGACATCGGCATCAGTTTCATCTACGCGCCCAATTTCCACCCCGTCATGCTCAAGGTGTTCGGGCCCGAGAACCAGTTGGGCATCAAGACCCTCTTCTTCACCATCATCGGTCCGCTCATCAATCCGGCCGGCGCCCGCAACCACATGATGGGCGTCTACAAGCCGGAGTTGGTGGAGATGATGGCCGAAGTGGTGGCGGAGATGGACTTCAACCACGTCATCATCGCCCACGGCATGGACGGATTGGACGAGATATCCCTTATCGGCAAGACATCCATCGCCGAGATCAAGCAGAAGCACATCAGCTACTACGAGGTAAGACCCGAAGATTTCGGCCTGAAGCGCTGCGAGTTGGCCGATATCGCCGGGGGCACGCCGGAATTCAACGCCCAGATGATCCGAGACATCTTCTCCGGCTCCGAGCGCGGGCCCAGAAGGGACTTCCTGGTGCTCAACAACGCGGCCACGCTCTACGTGAGCGGCAAGACGCCCAGCATCAAGGAAGGGATCGACCTGTCCCAGTCGCTGCTCGATTCGGGAGCGGCTCAGCGGAAGCTCCAGGAACTGGTGGAGAAGTCCAAGGCGGTTTGACGTGCCTCTGTCCGCATCCATAAGGGAGCGTCAGCGCGAAGGCTGGTTTCCCGTGATCTCCGAGATCAAGGTGCGCTCGGACAAAGAGGGTGACCTCCTGGCCGGCCGCGTCCCCGAACTGCTTGCGTGTGAGATGGCACGGTGCCCCATCGCGGGGATCAGCGTAGTGACCGAACCGGAGCATTTCGGGGGGCACATGGGCCTGCTGCGCACGGTCGCGGCCGCCGTAGATGTGCCCATCCTGCATAAGGATTTCATAACCACCGAGCGTCAGATCGAGGAATCGGCGGAGCACGGCGCCTCGGCCATTCTGCTGATCGCCGCCATGCTGGAAACCGAGCAGATGGCCCGTTTGATCGAGGAGGCTAAGAGGTGCGGACTCGAGACCCTGGTGGAGGCCCATGATCTTGCCGAGGTCAGGGAGGTCGCGCATCTCCCCTTCGACCTGATGGGGATCAACAACCGGGACATCACCGTCTTCGAAACGGACGACGACGACGTGAGCCGCACGGAGGAGCTGGCCCGCTTTTGCGGAGATGGCCGCATCCTTGTCAGCGAAAGCTCGATCAGCTCCGCCGCGGACGTGCGCCGCGCCGGCCTGAGCGGCGCCGATGCCGTCTTGGTGGGAACGGCGGTGCTGAAAGCGGCGCGCGTGGCCGATCTCCTTGATGAACTGACGTCGGTAGGGTGGCCCGTGTGACGACGCGTATCAAGATCTGCGGCCTGACCACACCCGAGGACGTCCGCCTCTGTGTGGCGGCGGGCGTCCACGCCCTAGGCTTCGTGGTGGAATATCCCGTAGACGTGCCCTGGAATCTCGACCGAGAGACGGCCGCGGAACTGGTGCGCGCAGTCCCTCCCTTCGTTTCCCGGGTCATCGTAGTGGGCGACCATGTCGACACGGTGGTCGAATTGACCAGACTTCTACGTCCCCACGCGGTGCAACTCCACGGAAACGAACCGATCGCGACCACGGCGGTTCTTGTCGCCGCTATCCATGAACTGGGCGCGCAGGTCATCAAGCCCTTGCGCTTTGCGGCCGAGACGGGAGAATGCCGGTCCGTCGACCCCGACCCGTTTGCAGCCGCGAGGATGATCGAGCAGGCAGGGGCGGACGCGCTCGTCCTGGACTCAGTCAGCAACGCCCGACCGGCGGGAACCGGTCAGACCATCGACTGGACCCTTGCCCGGGCGATACGCGACCGGGTGAACCTGCCCCTCATCCTCGCGGGGGGTCTGAGTGCAGGCAATGTCGGAGAGGCGGTCGCCGCCGTCAACCCCTACGGGGTCGACGTGATCAGTGGCGTCGAAGAGCCGGTGGCGAGAAAGGACCCCGCAAAGGTCAGAGCCTTCGTGGAGGCGGTCGGAGCGGCGGCCGAGACATCACCCCGCTGACAGGCTACGCCACCCGCAGCGGCTTGATCCGCTCCACCTCGTCGCCGATGGCCTGCTCGGCCATCCACAGGTCCACCGCACGTTGCGCATTCAGCCAGAAGTCGGGACTGTTATCGAACAGGCGCGCGAGGCGTAGCGCCATCTCGGGGCTAAGAGCCCGACGCTCCCGCAGCAGCTCGTTGATGGTCTGTCGCGAGACGCCCAAGGCCTGAGCCAAGGCGGCGACCGTGAGGCCGTAGTCGGGCATGAAGTCCTCGCGCAGCATCTCGCCTGGGTGGGTCGGCCGGACCGACCGTTTCATCCTGTTGGGAAAGCTCATGTCGCACCGCCTCTCAGTGATAGTCCGTGATCTCGACGTCATAGGCGTCGCCATCGACGAAGCAGAAGCAGATGCGCCACTGATCATTCACTGATATCGAGTGCTGCCCCACGCGGTCGCCCTGCAGAGCATGGAGTCGATTGCCGCGTGGGGCTCGCAGGTCGCTAAGGTTGGTCGCCAGATCCACGTACTCCAGTTTTCTGAGGGTCCGTCTGACGATATCCGGCGGCAACCGGCGCGACTCTCCCGTTTCGTAGAGCGACTGCGTGTGCTGGTCGGCGAACGTCTTGATCATGGGCAGTGTAATGTGTCACGTGACGTGTGTCAATAGTCCTTTGCATCCTGAGGGCCGAGGCACGATCTCAGATGGCAACCGTCCACGCATCAGACCTAGGATGGAGTATGGCGGGGCAAACTCGAGGGCGATGCGGGCGGCACTCGTGATCAATCACATGCGGCGGGACCTCGCGGGTAGAGAGTTGGGGGCGCCGGCTGTCGAGTAGGCCTGCTCGCATCCGCAGACGACGCGCGAACGTCCGCCTCAAGTCGCGAACTCCAAGCCCGGCTGTCGGCCGAATCGTCCCTGAGCCGTTCCCGTGACTGGTCCATGCGGCCCTCTCTGCGCGGCGCCTCAGCCGTTGAAGCCCGCGGCGTACCATGGGATGGCTCTGCGCAGTCCCCGCGGCTCTTCAATAAGTGGTAACTGCATCTAGATAGCGCTATGATTTAGATGATTCTGACACGCAGCGAGTAGCCGTTGGGCTACGCCTATGAAACTGTCGAAGGGAGACAAAGCGATGAGAGTGGTCTTTACAACCTCGGGGGACAGCCTGGATTCTCCACTTGACACACGGTTCGGTCGAGCGCCCAAATACCTGGTGTACGATCTCGATACTGAGACCTTCGAAGTCGTCGGTAATGACGATCAGATAGCCATGGCGCATGGCGCCGGGATCCAAGCGGCAGGTCTGGTTGCGCGGCTGGCGCCGGATGCTGTAGTCACCGGACATTGCGGCCCCAAGGCGTTTCACGTGCTCTCGTCGGCCGGGGTCAAGGTCTTCACGTCCAACGCGGCCACCGTCGCCGAGGCCCTGGAGCTATACCGGTCTGGGAGTCTGCAGGAAGCATCGGGCTCCGACGTGCGCGGTCACTGGTCGTAGGCTACTGGGAGTCGCTTTCAGACGGAGGTGCTTTGTGATCGTTGCTGTGGCTTCTGGTAAAGGGGGGACGGGCAAGACCACCATCGCAGTCAACCTGGCCCGCACGGCCGGGGCGCCTGTGCAGTTGCTCGACTGCGATGTGGAAGAGCCGAATGATCATTTGTTCCTGAGTGGCAACCTGGAGCAAACGGAGATCGTGAACATCCCCATCCCCGAGGTGGATGAGGACCTGTGCGACGGCTGCGGCGAGTGCGGCCGCGTCTGCGAGTTCCATGCCATCGTCACGTTCGGGTCAGCGCCGCTGGTGTTTGCCGAACTCTGCCACGGGTGCGGCGGATGCACCAAGGTGTGCCCGACGGGCGCCATCCGAGAAGTAGACAAGAGGATGGGCGTGATACAGACGCTGCAGGATGGCGACATCACGCTCGTGCAGGGTCTGCTTGACATCGGGGTGGCGATGGCTCCCCCCGTGATCCGCGCCGTGAAGGCGCACATGGAGCCCGGAGCCACGACGATAGTGGACGCGTCACCCGGCACGTCATGCCCGGTGGTGACCGCGGTGCGGGGCACCGACTACGTCTTGCTGGTGACCGAACCGACGCCGTTCGGCCTGCACGACCTCATCCTGGCCGTCGGGATGGTGCGGGAGCTCTCCATGCCCTGCGGGGTGGTGGTGAACAGGGTCGGGGTGGGTGACGACAGGGTGCACGACTACTGCCGGGCCGAGGGCATCCCCATCTTGGCGGAGATCCCTGACGACCGCCGGATAGCTGAAGCCTACTCAAGAGGGCAGTTGGCCGTGGACGCTCTGCCGGAATACCGGAGTCTCTTCGAGGGCCTCTGGCAGACGCTCGCCGAAGAGATCGGCAAGACAAGCCCGAACCACAGCAAAGACGAGGACGCGAAGCTATGAACGAACTGGTTGTCATCAGTGGTAAGGGCGGCACCGGCAAGACGAGTCTTACCGCGTCGTTCGCCGTTCTCGCGAAACGGCCGGTGATAGCCGACTGCGATGTGGACGCCGCCGACCTTCACCTCGTGCTCTCTCCGGAGGTCAAGGAGCGGCACGAGTTCTGGAGTGGGCACGAGGCCGTCATCCGCGAAGAAGACTGCACTTCTTGCGGCAGATGCATGACCGACTGCCGCTACGACGCCATACGCGAGAACGAAGGTCCCGGGGGCGTGAAGAAGTACACCGTCGATCCGATCGCCTGCGAGGGCTGCGGTGTATGCGTGCGTTTCTGCCCGGCGGAGGCCATCGATTTTCCTGAGTGTCTCTGCGGCGAATGGATGATCTCTGACACACGTTGCGGTCCCATGGTGCATGCCCGCTTGGGTCTGGCGGCGGAGAACTCGGGCAAGCTGGTCTCCCTCGTCCGCAAGGAGGCGCGGGATATCGCCGAGAAGGAGGGGCTCGACCTGATACTCGTCGATGGCCCGCCCGGCATCGGATGCCCGGTCATCGCTTCGCTCACGGGGTCGTCGTCGGTGCTCGTCGTCACCGAGCCGACGGTCTCGGGGGAGCACGACCTGGAACGGGTCCTCACTCTGACGAAGCATTTCGACATCCCCACGGCGGTCTGTGTGAACAAATGGGACCTGAACGAGGAGATGACAGAACGCATCGAGGAGAAGGCGCGTAGCGCGGGAGCGCGGGTCGCCGGCCGGGTACGTTACGACCGTTCGGTGACTCAGGCCCAATTGCAGCAGAAGGCAGTGGTGGAGATCGAAGCTCCCAGCGCCGACGACATCCGTCGGATCTGGGAGAGTCTGGATCTTCAAGAAACGAACACGTGAAGGTTTTCCGTAGGGAGTATGTGAGCCAACATGGCCGACAAAGAAATCGAGAGGCAAGAAGGCGAGAGCGAAGAAGCGTTTGCTGAGCGGCGCAAGCTCGTCTCCAATCTTTCCCACATCCGTCACACGGTGGCGGTGCTCTCCGGCAAGGGAGGCGTGGGCAAGAGCACGGTAGCGGTCAATCTGGCCATGGCCCTTGCCCTGGCCGGACAGAAGGTAGGCCTGCTTGACGTGGACATCCACGGTCCCAGTGTCCCCACCATGTTGGGACTCGAGGGTAAAGCAGCCATGGCCAGAGCGGACAAGCTGATCCCGTTCGAGGTCGCCGGGGTCAAGATCATGTCCATGGGCTTCTTCTTGGAAAGCCAGGACGAGCCTGTCATCTGGCGCGGACCCATGAAGATGAAGATGATCAGCCAGTTCTTGGCCGACGTGGACTGGGGAGACCTCGACTATCTCATCATCGACTCACCCCCGGGTACAGGGGATGAGCCGCTCTCGGTCTGTCAGCTCATAGGGCGTCTGGACGGCGCAGTCATCGTCACGACCCCCCAGCGGGTGGCCTCCGTGGACGTCCGAAAGGCGATCACCTTCTGCAGGCGGCTCGGTGTGCCGGTGCTGGGAGTGGTGGAGAACATGAGCGGGTTCGTCTGCCCGGAATGCGGCCGAGTGACCTACATCCTGCGCTCAGGCGGGGGTAAGATCATGAGCGACGAGATGGGCGTGCCCTTCCTTGGCTCCATCCCCCTTGATCCTGCCATCGCGGACGCCGGAGACAGCGGTCAGGCCTACGTACGGGATCATCCGGAGTCCCCGACCACAACGATCATTCGAGAGATCGCCGATTCGCTGATCAAGGCCGCCGGCTGAGGAGGACCCGCCGGTGGCGCCCCCGGACCTGCCGCGAGAAACACCTGGCCACGGGCGTTTTCCCTGTGGTGTGGCTGGGAATACCATAGGCGGGACGAGCGTCTCTCTGGGTCTCTGGCAAGTTTAGGAGGTAGTGACATGCGCAGATACCTTGCCATACACCCCGTGGCCTACGATAAAGAGGAGCTGGGACAACTCGCCAAGCTGCAGTTGCCGGCGGGCGTCACGTGGAGATACACATGGTGCGCCCTGGGCGACGGCAAGACCTTCTGCGAATGGGAAGCGCCCAACAGGCAGACGGTGGAGGACATCCTTCGAGAGAGCGGCACGCCGTGCGAGGGCATCTACGAGGTAGAACACTACGACGTGAAATCAGGTGACCTTGACTAGCAGTGAGAGACTTGTTGTTGTGGGCGGCGACGCCGCCGCCATGACCGCGGCGTCGCAGGCCCGGCGCGCGCGGGCCGACCTAGAGATCATCGCCCTCGAGAAGGGCCGGTATGTCTCGTATGCCGCCTGCGGCATCCCCTACTACGTCGGCGGGGTCGTGAGCGAGCTCGACAAGCTCCTCATCAGAAAGCCCGAGGAGTTCAAGCAGAAGCAGAACATCGAGGCCCGTATCCGTCACGAGGTCGTCGGCATCCGGCCGGCCGAGGCGAAGGTAGTCATCCGCGACCTCGACGCCGGCCGCGAGTACGAAGAGCCCTATGACGAGCTGCTTATAGCCACGGGAGCCAAGAACGTGCGGCCCGAACTCCCGGGCGTGGGTTCAGAGGGCATTTACCACGTGGCCTCCATCGATGACGCCAAGGAGCTGCGGGAGATCATGGAGCACAAGACTCCCAAGCGAGCCGTCATCGTGGGGGGTGGCTATATCGGGTTGGAGATGGCAGAAGCCTTTCTCCGCTGGGGCGTCGACGTGAGCATCGTGGGGAGGGCGCCCCAACTTATGCGCAACATCGATCCCGACATGGGTGCGCTCCTCTCCGATGCTCTCGAGAAGATGGGGGTGCACCTCTATCTGGGAGAGGCGGCTACCGCCTTTGAAGAGACGTCCGGCCGTGTAGCGGCAGTGGTGACGGCGGAGCGCACGTTGCTGTCCGATCTGGTCATCCTGGCGACCGGCATACGGCCCAATGCGGCCCTGGCGGCTGAGGCGGGGATAGAGCTCGGCACGACCGGGGCCATCAAGGTGGACGATCACATGCGGACCTCGGTGGACCACGTCTGGGCGGCGGGAGACTGTGTGGAGACCACTCAATTGGTGACGGGCAAGCCGTACTGGGTGTCGGTGGCCACGGTCGCAAGCAAGCAGGGTCGCGTCGCGGGCACCAACATCGGCGGCGGTGACGCCTCCTTCGCGGGAGCATTCGGGACGACGATCACCAAAGCGGGGTCCATCGAGGTCAGCCGCACAGGCCTCCAAGAGACCGATCTTGCTGGTGGCGAGCTCGAATTTGCATCCGCGACCATCAACAGTCAGACCTGCACGGGCTATTACCCGACCTCGGAACCCATGACCATCAAGCTGATAGGCGAGGTGGGGAGTGGACGGCTCCTTGGCGGCCAGATCGTGGGAGGGGCGGGGGCGGCCATGCGCATCAACGTCGTAGCGGCCGCGCTGGAGGCGGGCATGACCGCCCAGCAGGTGGCCGAGCTGGACTTGGCTTACGCTCCCCCGTTCTCATCGGTGTGGGATCCGGTGCTGCTGGCTGCGCGCCAACTCAGCAGCAAGTTGTAACCCCTCAGCCGGCGGCCGCCGCGGCGTGCCGGCGTCAGGCTATCCACCTGCGTTTGATCTGCCAAAGACTGGCGGTGAACAAGACCGCGCAGAAGGCGACGAGGATGGCGAAGTCGAGCGCATACGGCATGACGTTGGCGTCGTAGACGGCTCCGTTCAGGATGTCGGCTCCGTAGGTGAGCGGCGCGATGTATGAGAGCGGCCGTATGTAGATGGGGATCTGCGAGATGGGGAAGAAAAGTCCGCAGAGGAACATCATGGGAAAGCGGAAGAAGTTGGAGAAGGTCTGAGCCTCGAACACCTCGCTGACCGCCACGGCGATGAAGAGCCCAAGAAACGTGGAGGCAACCGCCACCAGCACGATGGCCGGGACGAACGCTCCCCAAGCCACTTGGGAAAGATCGACGAAGAAAAGGGCCAATATCACGGGAACGAAAGCGTTGATCGACCCGAACAAGATGGCTCCGCTGGTCTTGGCCAGCATCAGCAGGCGGAGCGAGATGGGGGCGATGAGCAGACGCTCGAAAGACCGGTTCTTCTTCTCGAAGGTCACCGTCACCGAAAGTAGCGATGTTGTCCCGAAAAGTATCGAGACGGCGACCACACCGGGGAGCAGGGTAAGCATGTCCTCTTGGTCGGCGCCCGACTTCACGAAGAACATACCGGTCCACGCCAGGGGGAAGATGAGCCCCCAACTGATGTTGGGGGGCTTCAGATAATAGGTACGCATGTCCTTGGCCAGGATGTTCCAGAAGGCGATCCACTTGTTCATGACGCGCCCCCGCCCCCGCCGCCACCGCTTTTCTCCTTCTCCTTGCGCATGGCGTCGGCTTCGATGCCGGTGATCTCGACGAACACATCTTCGAGAGATGGCCTCATCCGCCGGGCCTCGGCCACCTCAGCGCCCTGCTCTTCCAGAAAGCGCACCAACGGGCCGACCGGGATGCCGGCGCGCGCCGTCACCTGGATGGACCCTTCGGAGATGGTGCGGAACTCGAGGTCGGGGAAGGCCTCACTAAGACGTGTCTGGATATTTTCGACCGCGCTCGCGTAGCTTATCTGCACGACGTGTTTTTGTTTGACAGGCTGGACGAGATTCTCGACCGTATCGATACGCACCGTTCTGCCGGCCACGATGAAAGCGATGCGGTCGCAGAGCCGTTCCGCCTCCTCAATGTAGTGAGTGGTGAGAAACACCGTGGTGCCATGCCGGCGCAGATCGGCGATGAGCTGCCGGATCTGTCGGGCGCTGGCTACATCGATGCCCGTGGTGGGCTCGTCGAGGAAGAGGATCTCGGGCCTGTGGATGATCCCGGCTGCTATGGTGAGCTTACGCTTCATGCCCTTGGAATAGCCGGCGAACTTGCGATGGGCGGCTTCGGAGAGGCCAAAGGATTCGAGTAGTCTGCGCGCCTCGGCTTTGCGCTCGGCCTTGCGCATGCCGTGTAGTGCCGCGCAGAAGCAGAGATTGTCGAACCCCGTGAGTTCGGCGTAGAGGTTGCTCTCGTCTATGACGACCCCAGTCAGGTGTTGGGCTGCCTTGGGATCCCTCGTGCAGTCGATGCCTCCGATCGAGATGGTGCCCGCGTCGGGGCGTGCGAGTCCCGTCAGCATGTTGATGGTAGTGGTCTTGCCGGCGCCGTTGGGGCCGAGGAAACCGAACAGTTCACCCCGGCCTACGCTGAAGCTCGCCGATTCCACGGCGGTCACGTCACCGAAACGCTTGACCAGGCCCTGCACGACGATGGCTTCTTGCGACTCGCCGCTGTTGGTGGGTTCGGTCATCCAGGCCGCCTTGCCGGTAGGCTATAGGGAAATCATACAGCCCCATCTAGGGAGGGACGGGGTGGCCATGCGCATCAACGTCGTGGCAGCCGCGCTACAGGCGGGTATCACCGCTGAGCAAGTGCGGCACGGGGGCTGCATGGTAAGCCGTGCCTGAGAGGACCTGCATCAGAGTCTCGCTCCGGTCGGCCGCGATCGCGAGAATGAGGTGTTTCTTTCGGCCCTCGCGACCTATAGGGACGTCGATCCGCACCACGCAGTCTCCCGGTGCGGTCTCTGCCTTCCGGGTCTTGCCGGAGCGCGAACAGGCCGGGGGCCCCGCGTCGCCCGCGCGCCACGAGACTGTCTCCACTCCCTTGGCCTCTGAGGCCCACAGGTCGCCGAGATCGTCGGTCTGGGAGCTGTGGGAGACCAACTCCGGAGTGTTGAGCACGGCGGCCAGCACCAGCCCGACCAGCCTCCAGATGACGCTCCAGATCCAGCCCAGCGGTCGCAGGTAGATCCGCCACGCCGGTACCCGGCGGCCTCTGAGCCAGACTGTTCCCTCGCTGCCGCGGATCTCGACCCGGCGGACGAAGCGAGATCCGCCAAGTCTTGCGTTCTTTGACATGGCATACGCGCTGCAACTCGTCCCGCCGCGAGCCTCAGACATGTGGCGCCCCCTAGAACGCTCCCAACTGGCAGTTCTTGACCTTGATGCCCAGGCCTTCGCAGGCCGACGACACGGCCATCTTCCCGAGGCCGAGGTCCGCGGCGATCTTCCAACACGTGGCGCAGTTGATCCTACCGTTGGAGGCATAGCGTTCGAGCTGCTCGCGCAGGGGCTGGTCGATGTGCTCGGGGGCCTTCACGATCCTCTTCTCGGGCGCGTACCCGAAGAGCCCCATCTGGCACTCTACGATGCGGAACTCGAGCAGATCGGCCGTCTTACCCACCTCTGATGGCGCCACCTGGAAAGCTGTGGCTATCTCGTGGGCCGCGGTGCAGGTGACCCGGCCGTCCGCCGCCCTCTCGATAAGGGCGGCGGCGACGGCCGGGTCGTACTGTGTACCCGCTGGGTGCTTGATGCTGTAGTGTCCTTCGTCTTCGTGAGTCATGTCCTTGCCTATAGCAGTCTGGTCGCGTCGGCCTGACGTGGGGTCTTGACTACCAAGAACCGGAAGTCGGCGTCGCTCTCGTTGAACAGCCGGTGAGGGATGCGGGCGGGGCTGTCGATCAGCATGTCCTTGACGATCTCCTGGACCTCGCCGCCGATCTCCACTTTGCCGGTGCCTTCGAGCACGTAGAAGAAAGCATCCACCGGGGTGAGGTGCAGTTTCAAGCCCTCTCCGGGCTTGAGCGTGATCATGGTGACCTGGACGTGCTCGGTGCTGTGCAGA
>DAIRFC010000035.1:17236-19796 GCA_036795215.1 Actinomycetota bacterium
AGCGTCATGGCCAGTTTGCCGATATCTGTCACGGCGAGGTCGAAGAGCTCCACCCGAACGCCTTTGTCGACCAGGGTGGACGCCAGATGATCCACCATCTTCTTGGTGCTGCCGTGCATGGAGACGTGGGGGATCACCACCAGGTTCTGCGGCGGGCCCGATGCCCACTCCTTGTAGAGGTCGATGATGAATGCAGGCCGATCGTAGAGTTGCCCGTGGCTGGGGGCGATGATCTGCATGTCGTAGCTCTTGAGTTTTTCAAGGTTCTTCTCGATCTGATTCCGGAACGGAGCCATGATCTCGGCGAAGTAGCGCTTGGCCGCTTCCTTGGTTCTGCCCTCGTCGGTGACGTAGAGATCGGAGGTGGCGATGTGCGACCCCAAGAAGTCGCAGCTGAACAAGATCCGGTCTTCTTCGAGGTAGGTGACCATGGTTTCCGGCCAGTGCACCCAGGGTGTGTGGACGAACGTGAGAGTCTTGCCTCCCAATGCCAGCTGTTCGCCATCGCTCACGGTGACGAATGCCTCCTCAGGGATGGCAAGAAGATCGAT
The DNA here is from genome assembly GCA_036795215.1 of Actinomycetota bacterium. Taxonomy (GTDB): domain Bacteria; phylum Actinomycetota; class Thermoleophilia; order RBG-16-64-13; family RBG-16-64-13; genus RBG-16-64-13. Next base: position 17,788 of record DAIRFC010000035.1, read on the forward strand.
GAGGATGTCTTTAGCCTTGGGTGTGCACATCACTTTGGCGTCCGGGTATTTCTCGAGCACCAGCCCGATGCTGCCGGAGTGATCCTGTTCGGCGTGATGCGAGACGATGTAGTCGACCTTGGGCACGTCTGCCAGCTGCTCCATCAGCGTTTCCGCCATTGCCGGATCGACCGTGTCGAGCAGGGCGACTTTGTCCTTGCCCTCAACGAGATACGCGTTGTATGAAGTGCCGTCCGGGAGCGGGATCAGCGAGTCGAAGAGCCGTCTGTCCCAATCCACGGCTCCCATCCAGTAGACGCCATCTTGGATCGTTCTCCTGTTCATGCGCATGCCTCCACAAGTACCTGTTTACTTGCCGGCCATCATCGCGGCGATGTCGTCGGCCACGGTGCCGATGGGCTTGAGGTCGAACGTTTCCACCAGCACCTTGGCGATGTTGGCCGAGAGGAACCCAGGCAGCGTCGGGCCGAGCCGGATGCCCTTGACACCCAAGTGCAGGAGGGCCAGCAGCACGGCGACGGCCTTCTGCTCGTACCAGGCGATGTCGTAAGAGATCGGCAGGTCGTTGATGTCGTCGAGACCGAAGACTTCCTTGAGCTTGAGGGCGATGAGCGCCAGGGAGTAGGAGTCGTTGCACTGCCCGGCGTCGAGCACCCGGGGGATGCCGCCGATGTCGCCCAGGGGCAGTTTGTTGTAGCGGTACTTGGCGCAACCCGCGGTGAGGATCACGGTGTCGGCGGGCAGCTGCTCGGCCACCTCGGTGTAGTAACCGCGGGTCTTGTGCCGCCCATCGCAGCCGGCCATGACCACGAAGCGCTTGATGGCGCCCGAGTTGACCGCGTCGACCACTTTGTCGGCAAGAGCCACGACCTGGTTGTGCGCAAAACCGCCGACGATGGTGCCGGTCTCGATCTCGGTGGGGGGAGGACAGCTCTTGGCCTGTGCGATGAGGGCGGAGAAGTCCTTGGCGCCTCCCTCGGGCCGCTCGGGAACGTGCTTGGCTCCCTCGTAGCCCACCACGCCCGTGGTATAGAGGCGGTCGAGGTAGGTGTTGTCTTTCTTCAGGGGCACGAGGCAGTTGGTCGTGAGCAGGATGGGACCGTTGAAGGCCTGGAACTCCTCGTTCTGGCGCCACCACGAGCCGCCGTAGTTGCCCACGAAATGATCGTACTTCTTGAAGGCGGGGTAGTAGTTGGCCGGGAGCATCTCGCCGTGGGTGTAGACGTCCACGCCGGTGCCCTCGGTCTGCTTGAGGAGCTCGTCCATGTCTTTGAGGTCGTGCCCGCTTATGAGGATGCCGGGGTTGCCGCGCACGCCTATGTCGACCTGCGTGATCTCGGGGTGCCCGTAGGTGGAGGTGTTGGCCTGGTCGAGCAGGGCCATGGCGGCCACGGCTATCTCACCCGCCTTGAGGACCAAGCCGACCATCTGGTCTACCGAGAGGTCCTTAGTGGTGGAGGCGAGGGCTTCGGCTATGAAGTCGTCCACCTGGGGGTCGGTGAAGCCCAGCACCCGGGCGTGGTCGTTGTAGGCGGCGATGCCCTTGGTACCGATGATGAGCAGCTCACGTAGCGAGCGCACGTCTTCGTCCTCGGTGGAGAGCACGCCGACCTCTTTGGCTTTGTCGGCGAACTTGGCAGCATCGGCGGACCAGGTGGCGGCCGCCGGGAGCTCGCCGTCGAAGTCCTTGCCGTTCTTCTGCTTGTAGGCCGCGAGGAAGGCACTGTGCAGCCCGGCCTTGCGCTGGAGTCCTTCCAAGATGAGGGCCACGAAGCGCGAGTCATCCCAGTTGGCGTTGGTGATCGTCGCGAACAAGCCTTGGCTCATGAAGTCGTCGTGCGACCGGTCTGGGGCGTCGAGCTCTTTGAGATTCTCCAGGTAGACCGCCATGCCCCTGAGCACGTAGATCAAGAGATCCTGCAGATTGGCGGTCTCCTCGGGCTTTCCGCACACGCCCCGCACCGTGCAGCCGGTGTTCTTGGCCGTCTCCTGACACTGAAAACAGTACA
>DAIRFC010000035.1:19896-24133 GCA_036795215.1 Actinomycetota bacterium
GATCAGGGCTTTCTGTTGTTCTTGTTGCGCTCGTTCAGCCTGGCCTCGAGCTTGGGGCGCCAGTCGTTCTTCCAGCGAGTGGCTATCTTCTCCAGGGTCTCGTCGGCATCGGCAAGCCGCGAGGAGGCCGTTGCGACCCAACGGCGATTCTCTTCGAGCGGCAGATCGACGACCGGGCAGCCGACCCGGGCCGAGAGGGTATCGGTAGGTCCGAGGAGCCGGCGCATCTTGCGTGGCAGCGAGACGAAGAGCACGTGCGGCTCCAGTCCGACGATGGTGCCCAGGCATTCGTCCACGTGGCTCTGGTCGAGTATCACCACCGGGTCGGGAGGCGCGCCGGCCACCTGCGTGAGGTCCGCGGGCTCGATCTGCACGTCGACGGGAGCCACGATGCGCGGCGGCGCGACACCGGACGGTGCTCCCGGCGACACGGGGATCTCCACGATCTCCCCATGCAAGCCGGCGGCCATCTTCTTTGCCGGCTCCAAGTCTGGAACGGGACCCGACGATTGCCTGAGCACCACTACCCTGGCTTTGCGGCTCTCGAGTTCTTTGACGGCTTCAGAGAGCGTGAGAGGGTGGATGGACGACCACTCCCGGGCCTCGCCCGCCCGCTTCGTGGCCCAATGGACACCCAGTGGGCCCACCAGTTCGAAGACGACCACGGCAGCGAGCACCGTGGCCAAGATGGTCTCTCCGGTCACGGGCATGGAGTCACGGACTATGACCGCGAGGCCGACCGCGGCCCCTGCCTGGGGAAGAAGCCCGACGCCCAGAGAGCGGAACTGCACCGCGGCGGCGGAGCTCCATTTGAGCCTGATGGTGGCCATCAGGGGACCGGCCAATTTGCCCACCGCCCTTCCGACCAGGTAGACGGCGAAGATCCACCCGATGCCGCCCAAAGCTCGTATGTGGAGGCTTGCCCCAGCGTAGAGAAAGAAGATCGCGAAGATCGGGTACTCCAGCGGACCCAAGGCGGCGAACACGCGGTCGCGGTCTTTCTCGTCCTTGGTGAAGTTGGCCGCGGAAGTCCCCATGGCGAGTCCGGCCAGGAGCACCGAGAAGCCGAGGTACGCGTTGATGGCGGCCACCAGCAGTACACAGGCCAGCCCCAGCATGGAGAGTTCGCCGGCCGAACGCACGGTCCGGACGAAGCGCGACACCAGCAGGCCCCCCAGCAGCCCTATCACGATGGAGGCGATGATGCCCACCATCCCCTCCACGTAGAGCGAGCCGACCGACCCCCCTTTCTCGATGGCCACAACCAAGGGGAGGGTCAGCGAGAAAAAGAGGACGGCAAAGACATTGTCGGTGGCCACGGCGGCCCCCAGGATCTTGGTGAAGTCCCCTTTGGCTCCGCTCTCCTTGAGGGTGCTGATCACGGTGGCGAGTCCGGTGGTGCCGGCGATGGCGCCGATGGGTAGCGCCACCTCTATGCGCCGAGTAAGGAGATAGGCGCCCCCCGCGACCAGCACCACCGGCAGGATGGTCTCGAGGACGATGGCCGCGCGGTGCCTGGTCGACAGGCTCGCCAAGTCGGAGAACCTGAGCTGCTCCCCGGCGGCGAACGCGATCATGCCCAGCGCCACCGGCTCGATGATGCGCAGCGAGTTCATCATGGAAGAGTCGACCAGGTCGAGCCCCGAGGGGCCGACCACTATCCCGAGCAGAAGGAACGCCGTGACGACCGGCAGCCGCAGCCGTCTCGAGTACCTGAGTGCTAGATAACCCAGCACGACGAGGATGGAGGCGACGAGCAAGAGGGTCTCAAGAGTATCGCCGGGCCTCGCGAAAAACCCGGAAAGCGAGCTTAGCTGCTGACCCACCGGGTTAGGCCTCCGTATCCGGTCATCGTAGTGAGATTCGCGTTCCTTGCGAGACTTACTCTACTCACCGAAAGACGGAGGTTCAATATCGGTGCTATCGGAGAGGCCGGGAGAAGCCCCCTTGGTCGCCGGCTGCCGCAGCCACACGGTGCGCTGCGGGAAGGGTATCTCGAACCCCTCGCGATCGAAGGCTTCCTTGATCTGCGCTCGCAGATCGCGCGCCACGCCCCACTGCTTGCCCGGCAGGGTCTTCACGGCCAAGCGGATGGCTATTGAGTCGTTGCCGAAATCTTCCACTCCCCAGACCTCGGGTTCCGAAAGGATCTCGCCTGCCTCGCGGGTGAGCCACACGCCGTCGATGGTCTGTTTGATGAGGGCCGACGCGGCTACGATGTCGGCGTCGTAGGCCACCGGCACGTCGAGTATCACCCGGGCCCAGTACTGTGATTTGTTGCCCGCGCGCCTGATCTCCCCGTTCGGGACGTGCCACATCGTGCCATCCAATCCTCGGAGTGTGGTGGCCCTCAGAGTGACCTCCTCCACGACGCCGGACGCCTCACCCACATCGACTACGTCGCCGACTCCGTATTGGTCTTCTATCACGACGAAGATCCCGCTCAGGAAGTCTCGCACCAGGCTCTGAGCCCCAAAGCCGAGGGCGACACCCACGATGCCGGCTCCCGCCAGTAGGGGACCGAGATTGAGCTCGAGCTCGGCAAGACAGAGCAAGACCGCGATGGTGTAGATGATCACGCTGAACAGGCCGCCTATAGTGCTACCGAGGGTGCGCGCGCGCTGCGCGGCGCGCTCCCGCCTTTCCGCGGTGGGGAGGGCGTCGACCAAGCGGTCCCGCAGGACCCCCAGGCGTGGATCGAGGTCATCGAGGGGGATCTTGCGCCGTTTCTCCTGTCGCTCAGCCACGCGGGCGGTGATCCGCCGCACCGCCCGTCTGACCAACCGGGCTAGGATGAAGGCCACTACCAGGATCAGCACGATCCGGCCGGCCCTGATGGCAAGCAGTTCGAGATCGCCGCCCAGGATCTCCTGGAACGAGACCGCCATGGTATTCACCGCTTCACCTCCCTCGGGATGATGCTCTTTGGCTTTTCATCTACATCTACCCCGATGGTCGAGTATGACAACCGGGTTTCTGCCCTCCATCGCTCGGGCGGACAGAGTGGATAGCTACAAAGAGCTAGGCAGCCTCTTAGACGGGCGCCTCGCGGGCCGCCCCGGCAACGGCAATCATGTAGACTGGCACTCCTGACGCGCGGGCACGCGCTGAAGGCTTAAGGAGCGCATGTGATGGGATGGGGGTCGGCTATGGGTCCGCCGGACGAGAAAAAGACGCCCCGCATCAACCGGGTCGCGTTGGTGCACCACAACACCCTCCTGCGCGAAGGGCTCTGCAAGATCCTTGAGGAGGGCGGTTTCACCGTAGTCTGGCAGGGCGCATCGGCCTCCGATATCCATCGCCACGTCGAGGACTGTGGGCCTGGCGTGATCTTGCTCGAATGGGATGCGCCGGGTGTGGGCACTCCGCTCGTGCGGGAGCTGTCGGCATTGCCCGGCGAGACGGCCGTTGTCGTCATCACCCGGCCCGATACCACGGACGACCTGTCGCCCGCCCTCGAGGTAGGGGCAGCCGGGTGCCTTTCGGTGAACCTGAACTCCGGCGACTTTCTGCTGTCGCTGCGGATGCTTGCCCACGGCGACATCCTGGTGTCTCACGAGATGGTGCCTGCTGCCACCAGCCCCGCGGAACGGCCGGCGCGTCTGGAAGACAGCCTGACCCCGCGGGAGCTGGAGGTGTTGCAGGCTCTGGGTCGCGGGGCCACCAATCAGGAGATCGCCGAGGAGCTGTTCATCTCTCCTCACACGGTCAAGATCCATGTGCGGCGCATCCTGGCCAAGATGGAGTTCCGCAACCGCCAGCAGGCCGCCGCTTACGCTGCGTCAGAAGGTCTCGTCTAGCATCTGCCGGCGCCGACCGGGCTGGCCCCATAGCCCGAACGGGCGGTCAAGACTATCCCAGCGAGCGATTGAACCACAGTGGCCCTGCCGCATACTGGGCGGCGCCGGTGCAGAGGCCTGCTACCGGCATATCGTGATCCGCCCACTGAAGGGAGGCCCGATGGTCCAGATAGCTGAAACCGCGGGAGCAGTCTTGTTGGAGAATCTGGTGAGCGCTTCTATCCCACCCGAGATCGGCTACCGGCTCGCCGAGTCGGGGGGAGGGTACAAGCTGCGCCTAGACCGGCCTTCGGACGAAGACCGAGTGGTCGAACAGGAGGGGCATGTGCTGTTCATGGTCGAGTCGAAGCTTGACGAGGCCCTGCAGGACGTGATCCTCAACGTGAAGGAGGGCGACGAAGACCGGCTGGTGCTCGAACCGGCAGAGGGCGGCGCGG
>DAIRFC010000138.1:0-3456 GCA_036795215.1 Actinomycetota bacterium
CGTGGAAGAGCTCAGCTGCAGTGACATCGTGCGCAAGGCCTACCTGGGGGGGTAGGAGATGTCCGGGTCGAGGGCGGGGACGGGAGGCCTGCAGGAGGCCGGCGTCCTCTGCGCACCCGGTCGGACCGATCTGGTCTGCTGAGTTGGTCTGCCGTCTCGCCAACGCAAACGGAGGATGGATATGGGCTTGATACCAGAACATGTCGATGTGGTCGTGGCCGGCTCCGGCGCGGCCGGACTGGCTGCAGCGATCACGCTGGCGGAAGGCGGCGCGAAGGTCGTCGTCTTCGAGAAGCAGCGTTCTCTTGGGGGCACCACGAATTTCATCCATGGGACCTTCGCCGTTGAGAGCGACATGCAGCGCGAGCGCTACATCGACCTGACGTGCGATCAGGCCTTCAAGGGCATCATGGACTACAGTCACTGGAAGGCCGATCCCCGGCTGGTGAGGGCCATCGTCAATGAATCGGGCGAGACCATCAGCTGGCTGCAAGACCGGGGTGCGGTATTTACAGAGGCGACCATCAACATGCCGGAGGCTCCCCGGACCTATCACGTCGTCAAGGGCAAGGGCGAGGCTATCATCAAGGCTCTCGTCTCCGTGGCCAAAGAGAAGGGGGTGGAGATTCTTCCGGGCGTGCCCGTCAGCGGCCTGCTTAAGCAGGGGGGGCGGGTCACAGGTGTCCTGGTCGATAACGACGGCGAAGAGGTCGAGGTGGAGAGCAGGGCGGTCATGATCGCCACCGGTGGTTTCGCCAACAACAAGGAGTGGATCAAGAAATACAGTGGTTACCAGCTTGGGGTGGACGTGATGCCCATCGGCAACACCGGGAAGATGGGCGACGGCATCCGCATTGCCTGGGAGGCGGGGGCCGCTGAGGAAGGCATCGCCGTACTGGAGCTGTTTCGGGTGGCGCCCATCGGGCCTGAGTTCTCTACCTGGAACGATATCGAGATCGCCGGCGCACAGCCCGATCTCTGGGTGACCGCCGCAGGTGAGAGGTTTTGTGACGAGACCGTCGGCTACTGGGACACCCATGTGGGGAACGTCAACGCCAAGTTCGGCAGAAACGGCTTCACCTGGAATCTGATGGACGACTCCATCCTCCAGTGTATGATCGACGAAGGCATCACCAACAATGTGGGCGTGGAGTTCATGCCGGGCTACAAGCCGGTGAACGTATTTGCCGAGATCGAGGCTGCCATAGAGAACGGGAGCACCGAGGTGGTGGCGGCCGATTCACTCGAAGAGCTTGCCGGGAAGATGGGGATAGATCCGGTTGTCCTTGGGCAGACGGTGGACGAGTACAATGCTTCTAGCGCCGCAGGTTACGACGAGCTCTTCGCCAAGGATCGCAAGTTCCTTAGAGCCCTGAAAGGCCCCCGTTACTACGCCGTCAAGGGTCGCACCGTCTTTCTGGGGACCATGGGCGGCATAAGGATTAACGAGCGCATGGAGGTCTTGGACAAGAAGGCGGAAGTGATCCCCGGGCTCTATGCCGGTGGGTTCGACGCCGGCGGCATGTATGGTGACAGCTATCCCATCAAGGGCTCTTCGGGTCTGGCTTCGGCTTTCGCATTCAATTCCGGGCGGATCGCGGGCCGGAACGCCCTCGACTATCTAGGCAGGTGACTGGAAAGTGAAATACGGGGGCTGCATAATCAGGAAGCCGATGAGGCGCGGGCTGTGGGACTCCTATGATTTCTATGGAGATGAGGACTACGGGTCCGGTATCACATTCATGTTCCTCAGAGTGGCCGAGCCGTGTGAGATGGAAGAGGTTCCCCATTCCCACGATTTCGATATGTATCTGCACTTCCTCTCGTTCGACCCGGACGACATGGAGCACCTGGACGCCGATATCGAGATCGGCTTGGGGCCAGAGCGCGAGATCCACAAGATCACTGAGCCCTGCAGCGTGTTCATCCCCAAGGGGATGGTCCACTGCCCCCTGTCCTTCAAACGAGTGGGTAAGCCGGTGCTCTTCGTGCATACATCTATCGCGCCCAATTACACCAAGATCACTGTGGAGGACTAGGGACCGGCGCTCTTGAGCGCCGGTCAGTACTTGCCGAATGGCGGTCGGGTTGTGAACTCTCGCTGCACCCCGGGGCGACGCTCCGAGGTGACCCCTGAAGAGATTGGAGGCTAGGACATGAGGTTGGACGGCAAGGTGGCTATCATCACCGGCGGGGGCACCGGCATCGGCCGGGCCGTCGCGGAGCGCTTCGTGGCGGATGGAGCGCGCGTCTGCATCACCGGCCGGCGGGCGGAGCTTCTTGACACGGTCGCGGCTGCGTTGCCGTCCGACCGGGTGAAGACGTGCGCCGCCGACGTGAGCGATCCGGCCGGGGTGGACCGAGTGGTTGACACTGCCTTGTCATTTGGGCGAGGTCTGCAGGTACTGGTGAACAATGCGGGGATGGACCAGCCGCCCGGCGGTGTGCTCGATCTTGACCTGTCGGTCTGGGAGCGGGTGATATCCGTGAATCTCACCGGCCCGTTCCTGACTATGAAGGCGGTTCTTCCGCACATGATTGAGGCCGGGGGAGGCTCCATCATTAATATTTCCTCACTGGCCGGATTGGTGAATCCGCCGGGCCTCCCCGCTTACTGCGCGTCCAAAGGAGGCCTGATCAGCCTTTCCAAGCAGGTGGCAGTGGACTACGGCGTCAAGCGGGTGCGGTGTAACGTGGTCTGCCCCGGGGCCACGAAGACCGAGATGTTCGTCGGGGGGATGACGCCCTTTGCCGAGAGCTGCGGCATCCCGGTGGAGGAGGTCTTCGATGCCTTCTCGCGAGACATCCCCCTACACCGGGTGTGCGATCCGCCAGAGATGGCCGGCATCTGCAGCTTCCTGGCGAGCGACGACGCCGGCTTCGTCACGGCGGCCGTCATTCCGGTGGACGGTGGCGCCTGTGTGGTCGACGTGTCAGGAGCCGCCATCAATCAGCTGGCCGCTCAGCACCTGGGCGGCAAGGGAGACGAAGCCGGAGCGTGAACGGTGCGGCGTAGCTGGGGCGGCGTGACCGCGGACGGAACCTGCCCCGAGGCGGCGGTGCCGCGGTCCACACGGATAGTCAGGAAGAAGAGTCCGGAAGGACGGTGTGTCCGTCAAGATTGGGCCGGTCGGAGACCCGCGTAGGTTCGTGCACGACCACAGGGCCGTGTCCACTACGCCCTGGTTCTCACTACGAGCGGCCGCAGGGCCATCTGGCCGGGCGACACTGAATGGCGCGTTACGGCCCGGGCGTCCGGCTCCCGTAAGACCCTAGCTCAAGGAGTAGTAGGATGGGCATGATCCAATCCATGCACTGGATCTTCCCGTCGGCTATCCTGTGGACTCAGCACGAGTAGACAACTGCGTGGTTCTTGAGGCCAAAGGTCTGGGTCCCGCAGACCGGCGTTCCGCAGCAAATCCCTCTCCTAGACCACAGCTGACGATGCCTGCACCA
>DAIRFC010000036.1:0-16352 GCA_036795215.1 Actinomycetota bacterium
TGGGCACGATCGTGTTCGACGCCGACGAGGCTGAGGAGAAGGGCTCCAAGGGCCAGCCGGTCATCTTGGTGCGGTGGGAGACCAACCCCGACGACATCCATGGCCTCATGCATTCCCAGGGCGTCATCACCAGTCACGGCGGCATGACCTCTCACGCCGCCGTCGTCGCCCGGGGCATGGGTAAGCCTTGCATCGCCGGCGTGCAGGATCTGAAGATCGATGAGAAGAACAAGCAGGTCACCGTTGGTAGCGTCACCCTCAAAGAGGGCGATTGGATCTCTATGGACGGCGCCACCGGCCGTGTGATCCTCGGCCAGGCCCAGCTGACCAAGACCGGCTTCGACGAGAGGGTCACCACCGTGCTCGGTTGGGCCGACGAGGTCCGCCGCCTGCGCGTGCGCACCAACGCCGACAACCCCGAAGATGCTCGCCAGGCTCGGGAGTTCGGGGCCGAGGGCATCGGCCTCTGCCGCACCGAGCACATGTTCATGCAGCAGGAGCGTCTGCCGCACGTGCGCAACATGATCATGTCGGAGACCACCGAGGAGAGGGAGAAGCATCTCGCGAAGCTTCTGCCCTTCCAGCGCGAGGACTTTGACGGCATCTTCCGGGCCATGGCCGGTCTGCCGGTGACCATCCGCCTGCTCGACCCGCCGCTGCACGAGTTCCTGCCCAACTACACCGATAGCGTGGTGGAGCTGGAACGCCTCCGCCTCTCCGGCGCTTCAGCCGAGGCCGTCGCCGCGCAGGAGCAGTTGGTAGCGACGGTCAAGTCGTTGGCTGAGGCCAACCCCATGCTGGGTACCCGTGGGTGCCGTCTGGGCATCCAGTGGCCCGAGATCTACGCCATGCAGGTGCGGGCCATCATCGAAGCGGCCGCCGACGTGCTGGCCGCGACCGGTGAGAAGCCGCATGTGGAGATCATGATCCCGCTGGTGGGCTTCGAGGAAGAGCTGAAGCGCATGCGGGCGCTGACCGTCGAGACCGCCGACGCCGTCTTGAAAGAGCGGGGCGTGCAGATCGACTACACGGTCGGCACCATGATCGAGGTGCCGCGCGCGGCCCTGACCGCCGACGAGATCGCGCGGCAGGCCGACTTCTTCAGCTTCGGCACCAACGACCTTACCCAGATGACGCTGGGCTTCTCGCGTGACGACGCCGAGGGAAAGTTCCTCACCCATTATCTGAAGATCGACCTGCTCAAGGCCAACCCGTTCGCCCAGCTCGACCAGACTGGTGTAGGCCAACTGGTGGCCATGGCCGTGCAGAAGGGCCGCTCGGTCAAGCCCGAGCTGAAGACCGGCATCTGCGGCGAGCATGGCGGCGAGCCGACCAGCGTGAAGTTCTGTCACCGCACCGGCCTCAATTACGTGAGCTGCAGCCCCTATCGGGTGCCGCTCGCCCGGTTGGCGGCCGCTCAGGCGGTGTTGGAAGACAAGGCTGCCGCCAAGGTGGGTGACTGACGAGTACCTGATGGGTGGCGGCGAGCCGCGGGCGCGAACGCCCGCGGCCCCGCCGGCCTTGACGACCGGACATGGCCGTGATGCCGCGGCGTGGATGCTGTATGGCTGCTCGGGTGCTGAGCGACCGGGGGGATCGGTGAGGCTGTGAAGCGCGAGTGGGCGGGGAGAGTCAGCTTGTCCACCGACCTGTACGAGGCGGGCCTTTCAGAATGGGCGCAGCGCTCGACGGCCTCACGTGGCCGAGAATACTCCGAAGAGCCATGCACGATCCGGACGCCATATCAGCGCGACCGCGACCGCATCGTGCACAGCAAGTCGTTCCGGCGGCTCAAGCACAAGACCCAGGTCTTCATCGCCCCTGAGGGCGATCACTACCGCACCCGGCTCACCCACACTTTGGAGGTATCGGGCATCGCTCGGACGGCGGCCCGGGCTCTCAGATTGAACGAAGACCTGACTGAGGCTGTGGCTCTCGGGCACGACCTCGGGCACACTCCGTTCGGCCATGCGGGCGAGGGGGCCATCGACGAGATCCTCCGCGGCCTTGGTGCGGACGGGTTCAGGCACAACGAGCAGAGCGCACGCGTGGTCGAGGTCTTGGAGAACGACGGCAGGGGCCTGAATCTCACCTGGGAAGTGAGAGACGGCATCCGGCACCATTCCGGCAATGGGCAGCCCGCTACCCTCGAGGGTCGGATCGTCCATCTGGCCGACCGCATAGCCTACGTGAACCACGACATCGACGACGCCCTACGGGCAGGGCTCATCGTGGCGGACGACCTACCGCGAGGCCCTGTCGAGATGTTGGGAGGCACGGGGAGCGAGCGTATCGACGCGCTCGTACACGATCTGGTCGACAGTAGTTCTGACAGCATGGCCGCCGGCACGCCGGAGATCACGCAAACGCCGGTCATAGGCACTGCCATGGAGGAGTTGCGTTCGTTCCTCTTCGCGACCGTGTATCCACGGGCTCTCGAGGAGGCGGGCTGGGACAAGGTAAGGCGTCTGATCGCTCAGCTCATGGAGCACTACCTCGACCATCCCGAGGACCTGCCGGCTCCCCCCCGGGTCACGAGCGACGCCGGGGCCGATCGGACGGAACTCCTGCGGGTCGTCACCGATCATGTGGCGGGCATGACCGATCGCTACGCTCAGCGTGTCTATCTGGACTTGTTCATGCCCACGTGCTGGGGCAATCTGTGAGTCCTTTCATAAAGGATTCCAGCGTGCAGGCCGTCTTGGCCGCGGCGAACATCATCGATGTGGTGTCGGGATACACCAGTCTGCGCAAGAGGGGCTCCACATACTCGGGGCTGTGCCCGTTTCATCAGGAGAAGACCCCTTCGTTCACCGTGAGCGCCGACAAGGGCCTTTACTACTGCTTTGGCTGCGGGGAAGGCGGCGATGTCGTGCGCTTCCTGGAGCGCATGGAGAATCTGTCGTTCTCGGAAGTCATCGAACAACTGGGTGAACGCTTCGGCATCCCGGTGGAGTACGAGGAGGGGGCCGGTCCCGATGCGGGCCACAAGGATCATCAGGCCCGGCTCCTGCAGGCTCTGGAGAAGGCCGCCACGTTTTATCAGAGGTACCTGTGGGAAACAGAAAAGGGCCGTGTTGCACGTGAGTACTTGCAGAAGCGCGGCCTGGGTGAGGAAGTGTGCCGGACGTTCCGGGTCGGCTTTTCGCCCGACGAATGGAGAGGGCTTCATAGCCGGGCGGCCAGAGAAGGATTCACCGACCGTGAACTCGACGAGGCGGGTCTGCTGATACGTCAGAACGGTAAGACGTACGACCGCTTCCGCGGAAGGCTCATGTTCCCGTTGGTGGATCACCGAGGTAGGGTCCTGGGGTTCGGGGGGAGGACTCTGAAGGATGAGACCCCTAAATATCTCAACTCGCCGGAGGGACCCCTCTATCAGAAGGGACGCCTTCTGTACGGGCTGTTCCAAGCGCGAAAGGCCATCGCCGATGCCGACGAGGTCATCGTGGTAGAGGGGTATACAGACGTGATCGGCCTGGTACAGGCGGGGGTGGAGAACGCGGTCGCTTCCATGGGGACTGCTCTCACCGACGCGCAGATAGGTCTTATGACGCGGTTCACGAGTAACGTCGTCTTCATGTTCGATGCCGACCGGGCGGGCACCGAAGCCATGTTGCGATCGGGCGAACTGGCTCGCAGTCACTCGCTGAGGCCCATGGTGGCCGTCCTTCCTGCCGGACGCGATCCGGCGGACATCGCCGTCCAAGATGGCAAGGAAGCCGTCGGGCGTGTGCGTGCCGCGATGATGTCTCTTCTGGCGTTCGAGCTCCGGCAGGCGCTCTCTCGAGGTGATACCACGACTACAGAAGGCCGGGTACGGGCCTTCGATGAGGTGCGGCGGATAATGGCGCGGACCTCGTCGGCGAAGGAGTGGGAAGAGGAGCTGCCCATGCTGGTCGATCGCCTGCATCTCAACGAGACGAGTGTACGACAGCTTCTGCGGGGGGCGCCCACGGCATCTCGAGCGCGACAGACGGCGCCGTCCACGGGTGTCCAGCCTTTGCTCACCGACCGTCTTTTGGGGATCCAGGCCGGGATGGAAAGGGATTTTCTGGTGGCTGCTGCGTGCAATCCGCAGCGGGCGGTGCAGATATTGGAGGCGCTTACCCCCGATCATTTCGTGGATCCCCTGAACCGTGAGGTGTTCACCGGTCTGCGCGACGCCTTGGCGCTCATGACCGAGCACGACGACCGCGATGCCGCCTTCGACGAGCTGAAGGCCAGGGCGCGAGGGGGATCAGAGGCGACGCCCCTGTTCGTCCGTCTGGTCATGGAGGCCGACCAAGGCCGCTTCTCGGCCGCGGTGCTGGACGAGCTTCATCTGCGTCTGCAAGAGCAGCATCTCACCCGTGAGATCGCCGCCCTCCGGGCGATTCTGGACAGCGGCGAAGACGTGTCGGAAGAGCAGCGTAGGCTGGTGGGCCTCGAAAGGGTGCTCCAGCAGGTACGCGCGAGACTCACTGCACTCGACCCCGAAGAAGGGCGGGCCTAGGATGGCCGACGAGGAGATCGAACTGGCTGCTGAGGTCCTCGAGGGGGCTCTCCGGCAGGCGCGTGAACAAGGGACGCTGACCCTTGATGAGGTCAGCAGTCTGGTGCAGGACGCCGACCTCTCCCCCGAGGCGGTGGAGTTCGTCTACTCCCTGCTCGGTGACATGGGGGTGGAAGTCGTCGAAGATGAGGCTGAGGACTTCGAGGACTTCGGTGAAGAGGAAGAGTTCCTCAGCTGCCTGGATGTCACCATCGATCACACGGTCGACGACCCGGTCCGCATGTACCTGCGCGAGATAGGCCGGGTGCCGCTGCTCACATCTCAGCAGGAGATCGAGCTGGCCAAACTCATCGAGAAGAAGGACGTCGAGGCCAAGCGCCGTCTGACGGAAGCGAACCTGCGGCTTGTAGTCTCCATCGCTAAGCGGTACATGGGCCGCGGGTTGCTGTTCTTGGACCTCATCCAGGAAGGCAACTTGGGTCTCATCAGGGCTGTGGAGAAGTTCGACTACCGCTTAGGCTACAAGTTTTCCACCTACGCCACTTGGTGGATACGCCAAGCCGTCACCCGCGCGATAGCCGACCAGGCTCGTACCATCCGGGTACCCGTGCACGCTGTGGAGACCATCAACAAGCTCAACCGCGTACAGCGCGAGCTGTTGCAGAAGAGCGGCCGCGAGCCCACTGTGGGCGAGGTGGCGGATGCTCTCGGAGTGACAGCGGCCAAGGTGAGAGAGATCCAGAAAGCGACTCAGGAGCCGGTATCGTTGGAGACCCCCGTCGGAGACGAAGACGATTCGGAACTTGGTGACTTCATCGAGGACGCGGACGCCGATCAGCCTTTGGAAGTAGTGTTTCGAGAGATCAGGCGGGAGGAGTTGTTCCGTGTTCTGGACAGTCTGCCCGCCCGCGACCGGAAGGTCTTGGAGCTAAGGTTCGGCTTGAAGGGTGAACGGCCCCGCACTCTGGAGGAGGTGGGCGAGCGTTTCGGCGTTACCCGCGAGCGGATCCGCCAGGTGGAGGCTAAAACGCTGAACCGCCTCAAGAACTTCCGAGACGCGCAGGCCTTGCGCGACATCGATACCTGAGCAGGGCGCTCGTTCGGCGTTCGCGCTGCGCGTGGCCGCCTGAGAACCCGGCGCAAAAATCTTCTCGGTCTAAGTCTTGACCCCGGCTCCAGGTTTCGCTACTGTAGCTCGGCGTGTCCATGGTTCAGCGGACCGCGTGCGTTAGAGTGGGGTGGGCCCGGTTGTCGTGTCGCCCCGGAAACATGGAGGTTGTAGGGTTGGCTGAGGGGACTGTCAAGTGGTTTAGTCCCGAAAAGGGCTACGGATTCATCGAACAGCCGGAGGGGGAGGATCTTTTCGTTCATTTCAGCGAGATCCAGGTAGAGGGTTTTCGAACACTCTCGGAGGGCCAGGCTGTCCGGTTCGACGTGGTCCAGGGTCCCAAGGGTCTTCAGGCGGCGAACGTCTCGCCGGCTTAGAAGAATAGAAGAGCTGTCTCTTCTCGTAACCAGAGCCCCGCTTCGGCGGGGCTTTTTTGTTGGCGCGCCGGCCGGTCGACGGGCGCTTCAAACCGCGTTTGAGTGAGTCGCTAAAGTCTGTGCAGTCTCGTGCCGATAGAGATGACGAGAGTTTCCCATTCAAAACTCTCCTTTCTCCTCTCGGGCGCCTGGCCAGGGCGCCCATTTCTTTTCGGATATAATCCTTCCCCATGATCTCCCGCGAAGAAGTAGACCATGTGGCGCGCTTGGCGCGTCTTCACTTCGAAGAGGACGAACTGGTCCGGCTGCAGGCCGAATTGGGGCAGATAATCGACTACGTCAAGCAATTGTCGGAACTCGATCTCTCCGGGCTGGATCCGACCTCACACGCAGTGCCGCTCAAGAATGTCCTACGTGCCGACGAGCCCATCACGGGGCTGAGCCAAGCCGAGGCCGTCGCCAACGGGCCCCGTGTCGAGAAGGGCCAGTTCGTGGTCCCGAGGATCGGGTAGAGGCGATGAGTTGCACCGATCATGAGGGTGTGACCGCCGGAGGCGCGGTGGATGTAACCTTTCTGACCGCTCATGATTGCCGCGCTCTCCTGGCAGACGGGTCGGTTTCGGCCGTCGAGCTTACGCAGGCCTACCTTGACCGTATCGCGGTAGTGGACGGCGGTGTCCACGCCTACCTGTCGGTCGACGCAGCCGGGGCTTTAGCTGCCGCTGCGGCTGTCGACGCAAAGCCGCGCGGCGGGCGGAAGCCTTGGGAGGGTGTGCCCATAGGGCTCAAGGACGTACTCTGCGTCAAGGGTATGGAGACCACCTGTGCGTCCCGCATCCTCAAGGGGTACGTCCCGCCGTACGATGCCACCGTGATCGCCAAGCTGCGGGACGAAGGCCTCATCTTCTTGGGCAAGCTCAACATGGACGAGTTCGCCATGGGAAGCTCAACAGAGAACTCGGCCTTTCAGGTCACACGGAACCCCTGGGACACCGACCGGGTGCCGGGCGGCTCCAGTGGCGGCTCCGCCGCCTGCGTCGCCGCCTCCCTGGCTCCGTGGGCTCTCGGCACCGATACGGGCGGGTCCATCCGCCAGCCGGCCTCATTGTGCGGCGTGGTGGGCATGAAGCCGACCTATGGGGCGGTGAGCCGTTACGGCCTCATCGCCTTTGCGAGTTCACTCGACCAGGTCGGGCCACTCACCCGCGATGTGCGCGACGCCGCGGCGCTGCTCGATCTCATCGCCGGACGCGACCCGCGCGACTGCACCAGCACCGGCCTGACCGAGCCGGCCGGCGTGCCTGGGCGTGACGACCTGGAGGGGCTGCGCTTCGGGGTCATCAAGGAGTACATCGGCAGCGCCTGCGAGCCGGGTGTGCTCGAGATCTTCGATGCCGCGGTGGATGCCGTCGGCGCCTTGGGTGGAGTCTGTGAAGAGGTGAGCCTTCCCAGCGTCGTGCGCGGCATCGCCGCCTACTACATCATCGCGCCGTCGGAGGCGAGCTCCAACCTGGCTCGGTTCGATGGGGTCCGCTATGGTCACCGCACCGCGCAGAGCGAAGACCTCTACGAGATGTACGTGAGGACGCGCAGCGAGGGCTTCGGCGACGAAGTCAAGCGGCGCATCATGATCGGCACGTATGCCCTCTCCGCCGGCTACTACGACGCATACTACGGCCAGGCGCAGCGGACGCGGACGCTCATCATCAAAGACTTCGAAAAGGCTTTCAGCCGCTTCGACTATCTCATCTCGCCTACGTCACCCACGGTGGCCTTCAAGGTGGGCGAACGCATGGCCGACCCCCTGGCGATGTATTTCTCCGACCTCTGCACGATCCCGGTGAACCTCGCCGCTTTGCCTGCCCTCAGCATCCCGGCGGGTTTCTCAGGCGGGTTGCCGGTGGGCCTGCAGATCATCGGGCCGCACTACGGCGAGCGTGGTCTGCTGGGCGCCGCCCACGCCTTGGAGCAGAGACTGGCCGTGGATGTGGTAGCGCCGGTACAACCAGCGGTGGCGTCATGAGTGCTGGTGCGGGCTTGCCACATGATGTCGCGGCCCCCGGGGTCGACGGTGCGGGGTCCGGCCGAGAGAGCTGGGAATCGGTGATCGGCCTCGAGATCCATGTGCAGCTCAGTACCAAGACCAAGATGTTCTGTGGCTGCGACGTCACGTTCGGCCAGCCGCCGAACACACACGTCTGCCCGGTCTGCCTGGGTCATCCCGGTGTGCTGCCGGTGACCAACGAGAAGGCTGTGGAGTACGCCACCCGGGTGGCTCTCGCCCTCGACTGCCGCATCTCCGAGCGCACCATCTTCCATCGTAAGAACTACTTCTACCCCGACCTGCCCAAGGCCTACCAGATCTCGCAGTATGACCTACCCCTGGGTGTAGGCGGCCACTTGGACGTGGAACTGGAGGACGGGAGTCACTTCACAGTCGGCATCACCCGCGTGCACATGGAAGAAGACGCCGGCAAGTTGATCCACGCCGGCGGCTCGTCAGGCCGCATCGACGGCGCCGACTACTCCTTGGTGGACTTCAACCGGGGCGGTACCCCGCTTGTGGAGATCGTCACAGAGCCCGACATATCCACCCCCGACCAAGCTCGGGCTTTCTTGACCCAGTTGCGCAACCTGGTCGAACAACTCGGCGTGTCCGACGTCAACATGGAGGAGGGCTCGCTCCGCTGCGACGCCAACGTCTCCATCCGCCACCCGGGGGATCCCTTCGGCACCAAGACGGAACTCAAGAACATGAACTCGTTCCGGTTTCTGCACCGCGGCCTGGAGGCCGAGATCGAGAGGCAGATAGACCTTCTCGAGACGGGTGAGCGGGTGGTGCAGGCTACCGTGCACTTCGATCCGGCCACCGGTACCGTCTCGATGCTCCGCAGCAAGGAGGAGGCGCACGATTACCGCTACTTCCCCGAGCCCGACCTGACCCCCATCGAACTCGACGAGGCCTACGTGCAGAAGGTGCGCGCGGCTCTGCCGGAGTTGCCGGTGGCGCGCAAGGAGCGCTTGGCTCGGCAGTATGGATTGCCGCCCAAAGACGCCGGGTCGCTGGCTAACAACCGGCCGCTGGGAGACTACTTCGAGGCGCTCGCCGCTGCTACGGGCGATCCACGTGTGTCGGCGAACTGGGTCCTCGGCGATCTGTCGGCGTATGTCAATGCCGCGGGTATCGAGGTGGCGGACTGTCCGGTCACGGTAGAAAGGTTGGCCGGGCTGCTTGGGCTCATCGCGGACGGCACCCTGTCAGGCAAGATGGCCAAAGACGTGTTCGAGGCCATGGCCGCGACGGGCAAGGACGCCAAGAGCCTCGTGGCCGAGAAGGGTCTGGGTCAGATCTCAGACACCGGGGAGCTGGAGGGTATCATCATCCGCCTGGTCGAGGAGAACCCCGGGCCCGCGGAGGAGTTTCGCCAAGGCAAGGACCGGGTGCTGGGGTTTTTCGTCGGACAGGTGATGAAAGAGACCCGCGGCCAGGCGAATCCACAGGTAGTGAACGAACTGCTGCGCAAGCATCTGGGCGCTCCCGGTGGTTGAAAAGCCGGTGTATGTCTGGTACCTTGCCTTACCTTTTCACGGATCCGCAGGAGACGGATCCGGCAGAGTGTCGGATAACGATTGACATGCCAGGAAGGTGTAGGCGTGGTGCAATCCACAGAGGCGCACCCGGACTCGTGCCCCGTTCTCAAGACCGCGGATATCATCTCAGGTAAGTGGACGCTTCTCATCCTTCGCGATCTTGCCAAAGGAATCAACCGTTTCAGCGCACTCGAGCGCTCGTTGGCAGGTATCAGTCCCAAGACTCTTTCCGAGCGGCTCAAGAGCCTGGAGAGGGCGGGTATAGTCACTCGGAAGAGCTACGCCGAAGTGCCGCCCCGGGTCGAATACACTCTCACCGAGATGGGTTGGGATCTCATCCCACTCATCGAGCACATGCGCGACTACGGCGACAAGTGGTTGAGTGACGGACGTTCCTATGTCCACGTCTCTGTGGACGACAACGCGCCCGGCGCGTAACCGTACAGACAATCGTACCGGGCACGGAGGCGGGAATTGACCGGGACCCCTGCGTCGGAAGGCTGGCTCATCAACCTGGAAGAGATCGACGGGCTGTTCGAGCTTGGCCGCGGACAAGGTTTTGTGACTACCGAGGACATCGCCGAGGTCTTGACCGAGATCGACCTCACCACCGAGCAGATCGAGCTCATGTACACCACGCTGCTCGATCAGGGCATCGAGGTCCGGGACGATGGAGCACTCGAGGCTGACGACGATCTTGAACTCGACGGCCGGCTCGACCGCTTGGAGTGGCGCCGGGCAGACGAGGTGAATCTGTCTATCGATGTGCCGACCACCGATCCGGTGCGCATGTATCTCAAAGAGATCGGGCGGGTGAAGCTGCTCACGGCTCAGCAGGAGGTATCTCTCGCCAAGCGCATCGAGCGGGGCGATATCCGGGCCAAGCACGAACTGACCGAGGCCAACCTCCGCTTGGTAGTCTCTATTGCCAAGCGCTATCACACCGACGGGATGAGCTTCCTCGACCTCATCCAGGAGGGCAATCTGGGCCTCATCCGCGCGGTGGAGAAGTTCGACTACCGCAAGGGACACAAGTTCTCCACGTACGCCACCTGGTGGATACGCCAGGCCATCACCAGGGCCATCGCCGACAAAGCCCGTACCATCCGTATCCCGGTGCACATGGTGGAGAAGATCAACAAGCTCATCCGAGTCCAACGGCAGCTACTCCAGAACATGGGACGGGAGCCGGGCCCGGAGGAGATCGCCAATGAGATGGGCATGACCGACGGCGAGATCCGCGAGATTCTGCGCATCAGTCAGACGACCGTCTCATTGGAGACCCCTATCGGTGAGGAAGAAGACTCTGAACTGGGCGATTTCATCGAGGACGAAGATGCAGTGCGCTCGTTCGACGCCGTGGCCTTGCAGCTCGATCGCGACGGGGTGAACGAGGCACTGGCCATGCTGCCCTATCGGGAACGCAAGGTCATCGAACTGCGTTTCGGGCTCAAGGGTGAGCACCCGCGTACTTTGGAAGAAGTGGCCAAACGGTTCGGGGTCACCCGGGAGCGCATCCGCCAGATCGAGGCTAAGGCTTTGGCTAAGCTTCAGGCTATCGACAAGACCCGCAACCTGCGGAGCCGGGTACAGTAATCAGTAGCCGCCTCGGCGCTGTAGTCGCGCCGGGTCTGTGAGGGTGCCGGTGGACGCACTGGATCTGACCACCACATCTTTTCCCGTTACGGGCATGCACTGCGCTGCCTGTGTGGCGCGGGTGGAAAAGGCGTTGGCTGAGCTGCCGGGAGTCGTGGAGGCGGCTGCCAATTTCGCCACCGAGCGGGTCCTCGTGAAGTACGATCCCCTGCAGGTGTCGGAGGCGGCTCTCGTGGATGCGGTGCGCGCCGCCGGCTACGGAGTGGTGACGACTGAGACCGCCGGCCATCCGGTAGGTGAGGCCACCTCCGCCGGCGTTGCCCATCGTCCGAATGCCGACGACGCCCGGGTGTCCGAGGCCGCCGAGACCGCACGTCGCAGAGGGCTGCGGCTCACGCTCGCGGTGTCCGTCTTTGCGCTGGCCGTGGGCGCGGCCATCATGCTTTTGATGCTCGTTCCCGAATCGTCTCTCAGCCTGATCTGGCGCCGCCGGGTGATGTTCATCCTCGCCACGATAGTGCAGTTCGGCGCGGGTTGGCGGTTCTATCAAGGCGCTTGGAGCGCCCTGCGGCACCGCACCAGCGACATGAACACCCTCATCGCCGTGGGGACTTCGGTGGCCTATCTGTATTCGGCAGTGGTGACGTTCTTTCCGGGAGTGTTCGAGGAGGCCGGGTCTGCGGGCTTCAAGACCGCCGTCTACTACGACTCCGCGGTGATGATCATAGGGTTCATCTTGTTAGGACGCTATCTGGAAGCGCGGGCCAAGGGCCGGGCGTCGGATTCCATGCGGCGGCTGATCGGGTTGCAGGCAAAGACCGCCCGAGTGCTGCGCCGGGCGGCCGCGGCGCCCATGGAAGTGGATGTCCCCGTGGAGGAGGTCGCGGTGGGCGACGTGGTGGTCGTCCGGCCGGGCGAGAAGATCCCGGTGGACGGTGTGGTGGTTGACGGGCGTTCCACGGTTGACGAGTCCATGCTCACGGGAGAGTCGATACCGGTGGAAAAGGGCCCGGGGAGCGCAGTCATAGGGGCGACGCTCAACGGCATGGGCTCGTTCAACTTCCGTGCTACCAAAGTCGGAAAAGACACGGCCCTTGCCCAGATCGTACGGCTTGTTGAGGAGGCCCAAGGATCCAAGGCTCCCGTCCAACGTCTGGCCGACCGCATCGCGGCCGTCTTCGTGCCGGTAGTGTTGGGGATCGGGGTGGTCACATTCCTGATCTGGCTCCTCGTGGGGCCCGGCCCCGCGTTCACCCTGGGGCTCGTGGCCTTCGTAGCGGTGGTAGTCGTAGCTTGTCCGTGCGCCATGGGCTTGGCTACTCCCACGGCCATCATGGTGGGGACGGGAAAGGGCGCTGAGAACGGGATACTCATCAGGTCCGGAGAGGCGCTCGAGCGCGCCCACAAGCTCAGCGCGGTGGTGTTCGACAAGACCGGGACACTCACACGGGGTAAGCCGCAGGTGACCGACGTCGTTGTTGCGGGCGTGGATGGGGAAGCTACCCCGGAGGGTACGCCGATCATCGCCACCGAGGCGGCGCTCACTCTCGGGGCCGCGCCGCGCCGCGGTCTTTCGGCGCGCGACAGCGCCCGACTGGACCTCCTTCTTCTGGCGGCTTCCGCCGAGCGTGGTTCGGAGCATCCGCTTGGTGAGGCGATCGTGAACGAAGCGCGCGCTCAGGATCTCTCACTGGTCAGAGCCACTGGGTTCACGGCCTTTGCGGGCCGGGGCGTCGAGGCGCGGTTGCACCGGCCCGACCGGCCGGCGCTGCGCCCCTTACGCGAGGGGTCTGATCCACCTGACGCTTTGACCACACCCGGGTCGGATCCTGCGGCAGCCGCCGATCCTGTCCGTGTTCTCCTGGGCAATCAACTCCTCCTCGATGAGCGCGGGTACGCACTCGACGGCTTCGCCGGTCATGCCGAACGACTGGCGGAAGAGGGTAAGACCCCGGTCTTCGTGGTCGTGGATGACAGAGTAGCCGGAGTGATAGCGGTGGCCGATGTCCTGAAGCCCGATTCGGTCACGGCGGTCCGCGAGTTGGAGAACCTTGGGTTGGAGATCTACATGGTCACCGGCGACAATCGGAGAACGGCCGCGGCGATCGCGCAACAGGCCGGGGTCCGGTACGTGCTGGCGGAAGTGCTGCCCGAGCAGAAGGCTGAGGCGATCAAGAGCCTGCAAGAATCCGGCAAGGTGGTGGCCATGGTGGGCGACGGCATCAACGACGCACCGGCGCTGGCCCAGGCCGACATCGGCATCGCCATCGGCACAGGCACCGACGTGGCCATGGAGACCTCCGACATCACTCTCATCCGGGGTGATCTCACCCCCATCGGTACGGCTATCAGACTGAGCAAGGCCACTATGAGGACCGTCAAGCAGAACTTGGCCTGGGCTTTCGGCTACAACATCGTGCTCATACCGATCGCCGCGGGGGTGCTCTACCCGGTCTTCGGAGCTTTGCTCGACCCGATGTATGCGGCGGTGGCCATGGCCCTGTCATCGGTGAGCGTGGTGTCGAACTCACTGAGACTGAGGCGGTTCCGTGCGGGTCCGACGCAGCATCAGGCGCCGGAGGCTCCCTAACCGACTCCCATGTTCACGCGTCCGACTCTGAGGTAGAGCGGCCACCGGACCGTCCGTGTCGCGGCCGGGTCGCCCCAGGCTCTAGCCAGGTCGGGCAGGATGGCGGTGACCGGCGACACGTCATGCTCCTGTTCGTATCGTTGTGCCGCCGACCAGCTCTCCAAAAAGCCGACGATCCGTGGCAGGTTCCACTCGGCCACTGCTTCGAACGATGGAGCCCGGATCTCTTCGAACGGGAAGGGCAGGGTCCGATAGCGGGCGTCTTGATGGCGTATGCGCTCCGACCAATAGCCGCCCAGCACGTGCCTGTGGTAGCCGGCCATGATGGTGTCGATCGCCGGCTCGATGAGCGACTGATGGTAGGTCCACACGGCAATGATCCCGCCGGGGACCACTATGCGCCGCACGGCGGAATAGAACTCCTCCAGGTCGAACCAGTGCACCGCCGTTGCGACCGTTAACAGGTCGACGGTGCCGGATCGCAGGCTCACGTTCTCCGCGCGCTCGACGCGGTAGTCGATGCGTTCGTGGGCGACCGCGTGGGCCAACTGCTCGGCGCTGGCGTCCGTGGCCACCACGTGGTCGAAGCGTGCGGCCAACTCTCGGGCGGCCTGCCCGTTGCCGGTGCCACAGTCCCAGGCCAGGCGCCGGCCCGGCGCTACTGAAGCCAAGAAATCGAAGAGACTGCTTGGATAGGTCGGACGGCAACGTGCGTAGTCGCCGGCCTTCCTCGAGAAGTGATCGTGGAACGCGAGAGAAGCGTCGTTGTTCGCTGGACCGTTCATGCCAACGGCAGGGTAGTGGTCGCCCTGATCGGCGTCAAGTCGCGCCGGTAGCCACGGTCTGCTCGGTCTTGGCGGTGAGCCGTGGCTACTGCTATCATCTTCGCCCCTGGCGTGGGCGATTAGCTCAGGGGGAGAGCGCTGTCTTCACACGGCAGAAGTCGCTGGTTCAAATCCAGCATCGCCCACTTCGCCGTTAGGAGCCTCAGATTCTGGGGCTCCTTTCTCGTTTCGCAGGACGAGCTCCGTCAGCCGCCACGCCGTACAATGACGGCATGACCACCGATATCATCGTGTCCGTAGCCGCCGGCGTTCTTCTAGCTGTTGCCGTGTTCGGCACCGTTTTTCCCATACTGCCGGGCAGTCCCGTGGCACTCGTCACTCTCATTGGCTGGGGATGGGTGCTTGGTTCGGCCGCGTCGTGGACTGCTGCCGGCATCGGGGCCTTCCTCTGTCTGATAGGGTGGTCGGCGAGCATGCTTCTGGCGGGCCGCAGGCTCAAGAAGCAGCGCATCCCCAAGCGCTCGGTACTCATCGGGGTGTTGGGCGGCATCGTCGGTATGTTCGTTCTGCCGTTCGCCGGCCTCTTTCTCGGGTTCGCCGCCGGTCTGTTCGTGAGCGAGTGTGCAGGGCGGCGCGATCTCAAGGTGGCGGCCCGTGCCAGCCTCGAGACGCTGAAAGCCATGGGACTGGGCATGGTCGTGGAGTTCCTGACGGTGTCTCTGGCAGGATCGGTGTGGACCATCGGGATGATCGTCCACTTCGCAACCTAGGACCGCGCAGGGGGTCAGCGGTGGGCGCTGGTGTCCCACTCTCCCCAGCGCCGCACGATCCGTCCGTCGCGGATCTCGACGATCTCGATGCCGGTGATGGGGGTCTCTCGCCCTGTGGGTCCGATCCCCAGGAATGTCCGCCGGTTGGTCCCGGTGGACGACCAGCGGATGGCCACGCGGCCTGTGACCTCGTCGATCACCAGGTCGTCCACCTTTGTCTCGAGGTCTGGAAACACGGATATCAGATCGGCCAGGGCGTCTGCGAAGGCCTCCTTCGTCGCGGCCCGGCCGGCGGATGAGCAGTCCTCGAAATCGTCGGCATGCAGGCGGTCGAACAGCCCCCAGTCGACCGGGGCGCACCAGAGCGAGATCCATTGCCGGGCGATCGATTCCAGCCCGGCGCGAGCATGGGTGAAGCCGGTATCCGATGGGCTGCGCATTCCGGGCTGCTACTTGTCCAGCCGTACCAGCATGGCCTTGGCAAACGAGGCGTGGCCACGCCCGATCCACTTGATCAGGTGCATCATGCCGATTAGCACGAGCGCTCCGGCGATCATAGACAGAGGCACGCTCCACGCCGGCATCGACCACTCATACATCCGTCCCTCGAAGATGAAGGTGTGGCTGCCGGCCCATGTGGTCCAGGCCCAAAGCGGTGTCGCGAGCAGCCCTATGCCGGCCGATAGCCCAGTCACGGCGATCGTGAAGTAGATGATGCCCAGCGGCAGCATGAGGATCATATAGGCGAGCGAAGCCCATGTCCGGCCGTCTTTCACCCAGAAGCCGATGCGTTCGAGGATTCCGCTGTTCGGGGGTGCAGAGCGCAGTCTGCGGGGCATGCGCGCCCCGAGCAACCACTCCACCAGTCTGCCCTCGAAGAGCGACATCGCCCGCACCAATCCGAGGAACAGCAGGAAAAGAGGGATCCCAATGATCATGATGAGGAGCGGCGCGCATGTTGAGACACCGGTGACGACTATGGTGAAGTACGCGATGCCGGTCGCGAGCGAAAGGATCATGTAGATGAGGGCCTTGTACAC
>DAIRFC010000036.1:16452-23373 GCA_036795215.1 Actinomycetota bacterium
GGCGTCTCCTCTGCCGGCGGCTCTGCCTGCATCTCCGGCCCGGTCTGCACCGCCGGCTCTGCCTGCATCTCCGGCCCGGTCTGCACCGCCGGTTCGGTCTGAGCCCCCGATGTCGCTTCGGTCACCGAAGGTGCACCGCCGGAGGCCTGCCGCTCGGTCGCCGTCGCGGCATCGTTTGCCAGCGCGGTCTGGTAGGCGGCCACCACATCGTGGGCTGGAGCCGTTCCCAGGTACGCCGCCGCCACCTCTTCGGGCGTCCCATATCCCTCCACCGCCGCCGCGAAACGTTCTTCGTAGATGGCGGTACCGCGCCCCACCACGCCCCCGACGGCCATCTCGGCCTGGAGGTGTTCCTCGGCATCAAAGAGGGCGTCCTGCACGACCGCCGGGTCGGCGCCGCCGGCAGCCATGGCTGCCTGCAGCTCTTTCAAATATGTCTGTATGTCAGTTGCCACGATGCCCCTCCAAGACGGCGTCGATGAATTCCCGTGTCCGTATCCACGATCCCTTCCAAAGGCCTATCGCCTGCCGGCCCTCCTCCGTCACCCGGTAGTACCGCCGGGGCGGGCCGGATACCGATGGTTCAACTTCACTCGTGAGCAGTCCGCCCGCCTCCAGCGACCGCAGCACGGGGTAGAGGGTCCCCTGTTTGACCGGGACCTCACCGAAGCCCTCGAGCTCCTTGGCTATCTGGTAGCCGTAGAGAGGCTTGTCGGCGTGAGCAAGGAGCGCGAGCAGCGCGAGCGAGACGATGCCCGAACTCAGCTCCTTCTGGAATTTGCGCAGGCTGGTCTGTACGGCGTCTTGCGCGTCGGTGACCCCCGATGCGCCCGGCTCGTCCTCGTCAAGGCCTGTCGTTGTTGGTTTGTCGGCCATTCGGTCGCTCCTCCAGTCTCCTGGGTGGACGCCCGCGGCGTGGCGGGCTCCTATCTTTCGGTGAGGTCTTGCGGCAGTCGCACGACCCCACATCGCTTGTTGCTAACCACATAGTACTACTAAGTTCATAATAGTCAAGAGGCAGGTGCAGACGAACTTGTCTCCTCCGCAGTTGCGCAGCTACCATTCACAGGCATACAGCGGAGGTCTCCTCATGGGCGAACACAGCATCTGGGAACAAGGCTCCGGACTCGATCCATCCCGTGCCGGCCGAATCCCGGACCCGTATCCTCTCAAGGGTCACTGGGAGTACAACTTGTATGAGCATCTGAAAGGTCTCCCCGATCAGAGTCATTACCGGTTCATAACGGACACTCCTGGCGTGCATACCGCCGGGTACTGGACGGATTGGTGCCGTGCGATCTTCTACGCGGGCACCGGTCTCCTTGCGTGGAACGAAGTACCCGAGCTCAAAGCCGCCTTCCTCACTGCCTGTGCGCTGGAGGAGGGCGCGGATGTCTTTCTCATAGGCAAGCATGCTGAGGATAGTGGTTTGGAGCCCGCCATCCACTCGATCTTGCACAACTGGGGACACATGACCGTCAAAGAGATCGGCCCTCGAGCCAATGTCGCGGTCATGGGGCTGGGGCCGGTACCGGCTCCAGAACCCGGGGGGCACGGTCCTGCGCCTTGCCCGGGCGTGCCGTCGGCCGCGGTCGCGACCTGGGACTTCGACTATCTCGACTCGGTTCCCGATGGCAGCCTCGATCGTGTCATCCTGTTCCAGGCCGCCTCTCACGTGGCCGACTGGGAGCGTTTTGCCGGTGAGGTTGGTCGCGTGCTGGGCAAAGGAGGCCGGCTGATCATCGCGGAGGCGCCCCTTGGAGGCAAGGAGTTCCGCGAGGCCTTGCATCTCGACTCCCTCTACGAGTCTTTCATCCTGCGCGTCTTGTCGGGGTTGGGAGTGACCGAGGACCAACTCCCCAGCGTGGGACCCGACGAGTTGGCGGAGTTGTTCAGGCTGCATCTCACCTGGAGCCGGTCGTTCTCTCACCAGGGCATCTATCTGTTCTACGGGCAGAAGGGCGGAGTGGATCGCTACGGCTATGACGTCGGCGTCGACGACGCCGCCCGCTGCGAATACTTCATGGCCTTTCCACCGGTGAACACTCGGGTGCGGGAGTTCTTGGACGTGAGGCCGGTGAGGGACACCTGGAGCCTCCTGACGAGAGACGAGAGGGATCTGTGGGGTGCGACGATCGGTGACATCGAGGCTCCCCACCTGGGCAGGTGTGCCACCTGGGGAGGTGGATCGCTGTGTTGGAACTGGCGCAACCAGCGGGCCGTCACCGACATCATGTGGAGCAATCTGGCCGTCAAGCCCGGCGACAAGGTGATGATGATCTCCGAGTTCCCTGAGGATCTGGGCACTCTGCCGGAACTCCAGCAACGCGTCGGTGCACAGGGTGAGATCGTCAAGATAGCGCTCACCACTTCTCCGAGCGCCCATGACTTCGCAGACGAGTATCCCGACGGTCATTTTGATGTCATCTGGATGCCTCAGGGTATGCGCCACTGCGACGACTGGCTGCGCGATGCACCCCGGCTGCTGCGTATCCTCAGGCCCGGTGGCCAGGTCATGGCCATCGAGTGTGGCATCAACCGCCCGGAGATGGCGGCTGCTCGCGCAAAGAGCGCTCTTGCACGCGTCGTCGGCGACCGCGTCTTCAAGATCGCTCTGCCGGAGTGGCTGGTGGGGCCGCTCGGTCCGGAGGGTCCTTCGTCGCCCGGTGCCGGTCATCAACACGAGGCGCGGTTCGGCCACGACGTGTCGGCGGACCAGTTACGGGAGGCGTTCGGTGACGGTCTGACCGACGTGTGTGCACTCGAGCACAAGGGGTGGGTCCTCTTCTGGGGATATAAGAGGTGACTGCGCCTGTCGGCGAACATGTGGTTTTATTTGCGTAATCATGCAATAATGGGATGAAGCGTTGTGGCCGGCTCCCTTCTTCGGCCCATTATTGGAGGTGTCGGATGATCCGCATGGATCTGGTGTGCAACAAGTGCAAGCGGTCCTTCGCACTGGAGGCCGAGACCCTTCTGCGCGACCAAGAGAAGCAGTGCCCGGAATGTGGCTCCGACTCGGTGCGTCAGACGTTCAAGAGCTACTTCAGGAACGGGCCCTTGTTGGACCCGAAGTGGGGCTGCTCTTCTGAGCGTCGTCCCTTCGGCTGAGGCTGATGCCCGTCGGCACAGTTGTGCCGAACACATCAATAGAAGCCTCACCGAGTGGGTTACGACGTGTCCAATACTGCTAACCTGGGCGTCAACACCGAAGAGCCATTTGAGGTCGTTGTCTCTGCGAGGCGGCACCAAAGCCTTTTCTGGCGACGGACAGAAGGGAACAGATCATGGAAGCCACGCGCGGGGCAGTAGTCACCTTCACGTACACCCTCACGAGCGATGAGGGCCGCCTGCTGAGCGAAGCCGGGGATCGCATCGAGTATCTGCACGGATACGGCAATATCATCCCCGGGTTGGAAAAGGCTTTGGAAGGCATGTCCCCGGGGGACCGTCGCTCGGTCGCGGTGGAACCTGAGGACGCTTACGGGCAGCACGATCCCGACGGCGTTATGAATCTGTCTCGCGACTTGAGCATGGCCGACATGGATCTGGCGCCGGGCATGCGGGTGATAGGGGAGACCGAGAACGGTCCGGTGACCTTGGTGGTCCGTGAGGTCAACGCCGATAGCATCGTGGTAGATGCGAACCATCCGTTGGCGGGTATGAGACTCCACTTCGACGTGGAGATCGTAGACGTGCGGCCCGCGTCAGAGGAAGAACTGGCCCAAGGTTGCGCTGGGTGACCGCAGCCCCGATCTTACCCGGACGCAGAGCTATCCCTCAATACCGTGAGGAACTCCTCACCGTATCTCTCCAGTTTGCGCTCCCCGACCCCGTTCACCGCGAGGAGCCCGTCTAGGGTCTGCGGCCTTAGAGCCGCCATCTCGCGAAGGGCGGCGTCGTGGAAGATGACGTACGCGGGCACGCCCTCGCGGTCGGCGATCTGCCTGCGCAGCGTGCGAAGGTCGTCGAAGAGAGCATTCTCGGCCGCGGTGGGCTCGACTGCGCTTAGGAGTTCTTCGGCGCCGGCTTTGATCCGTCGACGCTTCGCACGCCTGCCGCCGACAGCGTCGCTCCCAGCTTCGCCGTCCGCTGGTATCGCGGTCTGAGGCAGGCTCGTCACGCGGACGCGGGGTCGCGCCAGCCGCAGCTCCGCTTCGCCCCGCAGTAGGGGCCGCGCCGCCGCAGTCAGCTTGAGCACCGGGTACTCGCCCATCTCCTGCCGCAGATAGCCCAGGTGTACCAGCTGCATCAGCAGGCTGCGCCAAGCGTCGGCGCTCAGGTCGGCGCCGACCCCGTACGTGGAGACGCGGTCGTGCCCCAGTTGGGCGACGCGTTGGTTCTTAGAGCCACGCAGCACGTCGACCACGTGGCCTACGCCGAACCGTTCGCGCAGGCGGAACACGCACGAGAGCGCTTTCTGCGCATCGACGGTGGCGTCGTAGAGCTCGGGCGGATCGAGGCACACGTCGCAGTTGCCGCACTCGGAGGCCATCGTCTCGCCGAGATACCCCAGCAGCGCACGCCTACGGCAGGTGAGCGCCTGCGCAAAGCCGATCAGTGCACCGAACTTGTGCTGTTCCACGGCCCTGCGTTCTTCGTTCTCCCCGGCGTCGATGAGCACTCGCACGCGGGGGACATCCTCCCAGCCGAACAGCAGCAGGGCGTCCGCGGGCGACCCGTCGCGTCCTGCCCGGCCGATCTCCTGATAGTAGCCTTCGATATGCTGGGGGAGGTCCCAATGGACCACGAAACGGACGTTGGTCTTGTCGATGCCCATCCCGAAAGCCACGGTCGCGACCACGATCTGTATGCGGTCGAAAAGGAACTCCTCCTGGACCCGGTCCCGCTCCTCCGCCGCCAACCCCGCGTGATAAGCCGCCGCCGCGATCCCCTGGGCACAGAGCTGCGCGGTGAGATCCTCGGTCCGCTTGCGCGTGGAACAGTAGACGATGCCCGCCTCACCGGCGTGGCCGGCTAGGAAACGCTGGAGTTGCGCCTGGGGGTTGCGCTTCTCGGCCACTGTGAGGCTGATGTTGGGGCGGTCGAAGCTGGAGACGAAACAGGCGGCGTTCTGCAGCCCCAGCTGCTTGCGGATGTCCTCGCGGGTGTGCGGATCGGCGGTCGCGGTGAGTGCGACGAGCGGTACCCCGGGGAACCGGTCGCGCACCCTGCGGAGCTCTGCATACTCGGGCCGAAAGTCGTGCCCCCATTGAGAGATACAATGTGCCTCGTCGATGGCGAAGAGGGCGATGCCGTCGCCGGACGGGGCGGCCCCTTCAGGGGCGCCGCCGGCCGGCTCACAGCCGAGCCCTGTCCTGGCTTCGCACGCCGTGCCGCGGTGCCCGCCGCAGAGAGCCGCGAGCCGGTCGAGAAAGGCGTCGCTCGTGACCCGCTCGGGCGAGACGTACAGCAGATCGAGGCGTCGGTTCATAAGGTCGGCGAGCACCCTCTGGGCGGCGCCTGAATCGAGCGAAGAGTTGTACGCCGCCGCCCTGACGCCGTTGGCGCGCAGAGCGTCCACCTGGTCTTTCATCAACGATATGAGTGGCGACACCACGATGCCCGTCCCCGGTCGCAGCATGGCCGGTAGTTGGTAGCAAAGCGACTTCCCGCCACCGCTCGGCATGAGTACGAAGGCGTCTTCGCCGCGTAGCACCGTCTCGATGACCTGCTTCTGCGTCGAACGGAACTCGGAGTAGCCGAAGACCTGGCGGAGGATGTCGTCAGGAGTGGGGATCATGGGTCACATCATACACAGGGTGGCGGACAGGCTTCGCTGCGGGCGCGCGTCACTCCTCGAACAACGAGCGTGGCAGGCCCGACTGCCTGATGATAGACATCAACGTACCTGTCTTCAGCTCCGAGTGGAGGGGAACAGGCACCGTGACTGTCCGGCCGCGTGTAGTCCGCTGCATAGCGACGTGGCTCCCACGGCATCTTACCTGAACGAAGCCGTGGTCCCTGAGAATGCGACAGACATCTGGCCCGGAGAGGACTCTAAGCCGCCCCAACGCTGACCTCGAAGTGGGTCACGTAGATACGAGCCTTGAGCCTCGAGGCGATCTCATCCGCGTCGGCCGTCGCAAGCAACAACTCCACCGCTTCCCTGAGGTTGTCGGTGGCCTCCTCGACGCTCTTGCCCTGGCTGGCCACATCGAGCTCAGGACAGAGCGCGACGAAATCCTCACCTTCTTCTTCCACGATGGCTGTGAGGTACATGTTCACCGTCCCCCCACGCAAGAGATCAGACCCTACACCAAGCACCCGCATCATGTTCCCTTCTCGGGAGGAGTATAGACGACGGTGCAGATCTTGACGGTTTGGCGACCCCCTCGTCGTCGGTCTTTGGTTGTAGGCTGGCGCCGGTATTGTCACGGCGCCAGCGCCCACGTTCCCAGCGAAACGGGGCCTCCGCTGGTACTGTGTCGGTGGAACCAACGCGTACCCCCGCGGTGCGAGACGGAGAGGAGTGAGTGATGGATGTAGAGGTCAGCTTTGTCGGAACCACGAGGATCCGCGCCCAGGCCAAGAGTCTGGAGGTCGAGATCGGCCCTCCCCCTGGGCGGGGCGGCGACCCGGACGGCTACAGCCCCTTCGACATGCTGCTCTGCGGTCTGGCCACCTGCACGGGCTCCGCGGTGAGGGACTTCCTTCAGGAGCGGGGATACTTGACGGCCGATGCAGGGATGCGGATAGAGGCCGAGCAAAGCCAGACCACACATCTTCTGGAGAACGTGTCGATCGAGATCCGAGTGCCCGCCGGGTTCCCCGAGAAGTACAAAGAGGCCATCATCCGCGCGGCGGGCACGTGCCCGGTCAAGACTCAGTTGGGTCTGAAGCCCACCTTCCGGGTGACGGTGGCACCCGGCACCTAGCGACCGCCGCACAGGAGTCCGCCGCCGCCTCTTCAGCGCGGCT
>DAIRFC010000139.1:0-3304 GCA_036795215.1 Actinomycetota bacterium
TGCGCAAGTACACCGGCGCCGACGCCTACGGGGATGACGCCATGGCCGCTGTGGCTTATGCCAAGGAAGCGGTGGGGGTGGCGTAGGCCCGTCTGCCCTTTTGGCGGAGTGAGAGGAGTGTCGGTGACCGGGTCGGTGATCGTGGCCTGCGAGATGATCGAGGACGAAGTCCGTCTGGCGCTTCAGGCGCTTGATCCCGACGACCGCCCTCCGATCGTCTGGGTGGAGAGCGGGTTGCACGATAGGCCCACACGGTTGCGCGAGGTGCTCGGCGAGATAGTCAGGCTGATAGACGAGGGAGCCCGCACGGGACGGGCGGCGACTATCCCCTCCGTGCGCCCGGGGCCGGGTCCGGCCGCCGGGCGTCGCTCCGAGACGGTAGTCGGACCTGTCGACACGGTGCTTTTCGCCTTCGGTTTCTGTGGAAACGCCCTGAACGGTCTCTCCGCCGACAACCTGACCATGGTCATACCTCGGGCGGATGACTGCGTCGCGCTGCTTCTCAATCACGGCTGCGTGCGCGAAGAGATCCCCAGGGATGCTCGTCACTACTACCTGACCCGGGGCTGGTTCAACCACGAGAGCTCGCTGACTGAGGCTTTCATGGACTGGAACGAGCGTTTTGGCGAGGAGCGCGCCGCCAAGCTGCGGAAGACGATGTTCTCGGGATACGAGTGCGTCGATTTGATAGATACCCGTGCTTACGACACATCCGAATGCCTTGCGCAGAGCCAGGATGTAGCCAGCGAGCTTGGTTTGGAGCATGGGATAGTGCAGGGTTCGGTGCAGCTGCTTGAGCGGCTGTTCAAAGGGGAAAGAGATAGCGAGATCATCGCGATCCCTCCGTCGGAGGAGATCGGGTTCGATCATCTGTTCAACTGCCCATTGCTCACGACTGAGGAGGCATAGAGTGGAGACCCGTGCTGCAAGCGCGACCCGCGAGGTGATCATCGGAGGGGGCCGTCCCACGGTGTTCATCGGAGAGCGCATCAACCCCACCGGCAAGAAGCGGCTGGCCGAAGCGCTGCGCGCCGGAGATCTGAGTGTGGTCCGCGAAGAAGCCATCGCGCAGGTGGCCGCGGGGGCCGATATCCTCGACGTGAACGTCGGAGCCACCGGGGTGGACGAAGAAACCATGCTGCCTCTCGCCGTGCAGGCCGTGGCAGAAGTGGTCGACGTGCCCATCTGCATCGACAGCCGCAAGATCAAAGCCCTCACCGCGGCGCTGGCGGTCTGCCCCGGCAGGCCCATCGTGAACTCGGTGACCGGCGAGGAGTCTTCGCTCGCCGAGGTGCTGCCCCTGGTGAAGCAGCACGGAGTCCCGGTCATCGGTCTCACTCTGGACGAGAAAGGTATCCCCGCGGATGCCGAGACGCGCGTAGCGATCGCTCACCGTATCGTGGAGCGGGCTGAGGCTATCGGGATCCCTCGGGAAGACATCATCATCGACTGTCTCACCTTGTCGCTGGGCGCCAACGTGAAGGCCGGCCTCGGTACCCTGGAAGCCACTAGGCGGGTAAAAGAGGAGCTCGGTGTCAACCAGACTCAGGGATGTAGCAACATCTCGCACGGCCTACCGAACCGCCCGGTGCTCACCGGCGCGTATCTGGCGCTTGCCATCGAGGCTGGCCTCACGTGTCCCACCGTGGATGTGGCCCTGGTGAAGTTGGCCGTCCTCTCGACGGATCTCGTCCTCGGCCGTGATGACTACGCGATGCGCTTCATCGCCGCGTTCCGGGAGATGCAGAAGGCCGGCTGAGCCCGGGGAGGTCAGGGCTCGAGGGTCGCGGGTAACCAGCGGCGGCGCATGAGCGTCGAGGTGCGCGTGCGTGCGCCATGTGTAAAGCCACGAGGAGATGATCACGTGGGTCATGAGGGGCAGTTCTACATCGATGGGCGGTGGGTCGACCCGGTCGATCCGGGCCGCTGGATAACGGTTGTCAATCCGGCCACCGAGGAGGAGGTCGCGCAGGTGGCGGCCGGCTCTGAGGCCGACATAGACGCGGCCGTCTGGGCTGCTCGCTCCGCGTTCGAGAGCTACAGCCGGACCACGCGCGAGGAGCGTCTGGAACTCCTCGAGAACCTCTTGGGAGCCTACACGCGACGGTTGCCTCAGATCGCCGCGGCCATGACCACTGAGGTGGGCATCCCGAAGGCTTTTTCGGAGGGCGTGCAGGCAAAGATCGGCGAACGCCACCTGCAGACCGCCTTCGATGTGTTGCGGGAGTATGTCTTTGAGGAAGAGTGGGGCACCACCCAGGTGTTCCGCGAGCCCATCGGCGTTTGCGCCCTCATCTCCCCGTGGAACTGGCCCATGAACCAAGTGATGGTGAAGGTGGCGCCCGCGTTGGCGGCCGGCTGCACCATGGTCCTAAAGCCGAGCCAGTACTCACCCCTTTCCTCCCTTCTGATGGCCGAGGCGGTGCAGGAGGCGAAGATCCCGGCGGGGGTCTTCAACATGGTCAACGGCCCGGGGTCGTCGCTTGGCGCCATCCTGGCCGCCCATCCTCTTGTCGACATGGTCTCGGTGACCGGCTCCACGGAGGTCGGGGCTTCGGTGGCCAAGGCCGCGGCACCCACCGTCAAACGGGTCTCGCAGGAGTTGGGGGGTAAGTCCGCCTACATCGTGTTCGACGATGTCGATCTGGAGAAGGTCATCGCGGGAGGAGTACGGGGGTGCATGCGCAACTCCGGTCAGAGCTGTAACGCGCCCACTCGGATGCTGGTGTCGTTGAAGGTCTACGAAGAGGCGGTGGCCATCGCGGCCCGGGTGGCGGGCGGCCTCTTGGTGGGCGACCCGCAAGATCCCAACGTCTTCATGGGCCCGGTGGCGGGGAAGAAGCAGTACGAGACCGTCCAGAGCTACATCCAGGCGGGTCTTGCCGAAGGCGCCCGCTTGGTGGCGGGCGGCCCGGGGCGTCCTGACGGCTTGGAGCGCGGCTTCTACGTCAAGCCGACCGTCTTTGCCGACGTGAACAACACCATGCGCATAGCCCGCGAAGAGATCTTCGGTCCGGTGCTGTCGATCTTGCCGTTCAGGGACGAAGAGGAGGCTATCTCCATCGCCAACGACAGCGAATACGGCCTTTCGGGCTACGTGAGCTCGCGCGATGTCGAACGGGCGCGCCGCGTAGCGCGCGCGCTCCGTACCGGCATGGTGCATCTGAACGGGGTCAGTACCGATCTGGCTGCACCGTTCGGCGGCTACAAGAAGTCGGGCAACGGCCGCGAGTGGGGCCGGTTCGGCATCGACGAGTATGTGGAGATCAAAGCGGTGATGGGTTACCGTCCTGCGGAGTAGGCG
>DAIRFC010000140.1:0-3303 GCA_036795215.1 Actinomycetota bacterium
GGATCCTCCGGACGATTGGTTCTGACTACTCCGATATTGCCGGGAACACACAGTCCATCGACCTGGACCTGTCGAAACGAGCTGCCGTCCTCCGAGACCCAGATCTGGACGCCGGTGTCGGGGTTCTGCACGGCCAGGACGAGCCGCCCGTCGAGCACCATGGGGACAGCGGCGCGGTTCTTCGGATCACCGAAGCCTCTCTCACCCAGCATCTCGAATTCTGTGCCGTCCGAGGTGACCCACACCTCCATCCCCTGGCCACCAACGTTCATGGAGAGTGCGTATAGCTGATCCCGGAAGACCACCAGGTCGAACATGATGTTCGTGCGATCGCCCAGCCCGGCGGTGCCGATCTGCTCCCAGGTGATGCCGTCGGCGGTCCGCCAGATGTCGCTTCCCTGTTTGTCGCTCCCCGCGATGAGCTTGCCCGCCTCGCTGGCCATG
Organism: Actinomycetota bacterium; assembly: GCA_036795215.1. GTDB lineage: Bacteria > Actinomycetota > Thermoleophilia > RBG-16-64-13 > RBG-16-64-13 > RBG-16-64-13. Next base: position 445 of record DAIRFC010000140.1, read on the forward strand.
GTGCTGACGTAGTAGTAGCCCCGAAACTCGGTGCTGAAGGTCACATGCGAGTTGCCCGGGTCGGTGAAGCCGCCGGTAACAACACGAGTCCAGCCCTCGGTCATCGACGGAAGAGGAGCTATCGCAGCTGTCTCCGCGAGGGCCGGAGCCGACAGGAGCAAGAGGAGAGCCACTGCCGCCGCCATCACCACAGCGGCCCGGCGAAGGAGAGGGCGAACACCGACTGTGCGCGTGGGCCGGCACGCATCAACCGCGCAGCTCATAACGCCTCCTACTGCCCGAATGCGCTCGCATACTCATAGTAGGCTACGCGACCAGCTCGGGGCAAATGAGTCGCCGAAACAGGCGGCGTTAGACCCGCCGGTCCTTGGCGCCTCGTGTGTATCTGGCCACCTTGGGTCGCTACCGCGCCGGATCTGACCGTTATCGCACCCACCACCACTCCCGCGGCTACCACCAGACCGACCGCGCCCAGGATGGTCCTGAGAGCTCCGGAGCCGACTGAAGGCCATCCTCGAGCGTCACTCCCTTTGGGTGTAGGCTACGTGCGTGTCGTGATCCGTACCTCGCTTGAGCCCGACGTAGACGTCCCAGCGTATCCCGCTGCTCTCGACGGTGAACTGTCTATCCCCGACCCAAGCCAGATCGGCCTTCTGATCGACGATGCTCCACCCGGCCGCAGGAAGCGCGGCCTCGAGCTCGGGGATCACGTCGGTGAAGTGACGACCCGTCACATACGCGGAGTAGAATGCCTCGTAGCCCTCGAGGTGGGATTGGTCCACGACTTCCACGGTGCCGGCTGGGAGTGGCATCCCCTCGGGAAAGCCGGGGGGCAGCACCACATCATCTCCCGACGGGCCCACGTCCCCCGATGCCCCTCCAGTGGTTGTGGCGCTGCCGTTGTCGGTGGTCGAACCGCTGCCGCCGGTCGTGGTCTCCGCGCCGCCGGCCGAGCCACCACCCGTTGCCGAGTGGTCGCCCGTGGCCGAATCTCCGCTCGCGACCGTGCCCGTCTGAGCGTCAGAATCCTCGCCACCGATGACCCCCGCCCCATACAAGGCTCCCACCACCACTCCCGCGGCCACCACCAGGCCGACCACGCCCAGGATGGTCCAGCGTCCCCGCTGAGACGGTTTTTGGGCTACGGCGTAGGCCGGGGGCGGCGCGGCGGCGGCGGCGTCGCTGGGATGCGGCGCCGTCTTCGATGGGAAGGGGAGCGGCGGTGGCGGGGACGGCGGTGGCAACGGCGGGGCAGCCGCGGGCGGGACGTCCGGGAACAGGCCCTCTACCTCCCGGGCCGGCACCCAACCCGACATCTGGGCCTGCCACACGAGATCATCGGGGCCCAGGCGCCCCTCCCGACCCCAGGACACCAGGTCGTCCCACCGGTAGGGTCCGTAGCTCTCGCCCTCGCGCCCTACGTGCCAACCGTCGGTCTGCTTGTCGTCCATCTAGGCCCCTCCTTCAAGGTGCTGGGATGAGCGTACGGGTGCCCGGCAGGACTGGTCCGGCGAAAGTGTTCGGGATGACGTCGTACTCGGTGACATGACGCTGAGGCGGAGGCGCAACCCTCGGGTATCTCCTCGGCGGCATGTTCCACTCGCCGGGGCGCCGGTGGCCTTTCCATACCCTCCCCTCTTGTGAGGTCACCCGGGGCCTAACCGTTGGCGTGCACGGACCGCGGGCTTCTCATGTTCTGATTGTAGCGCCGAAAGGGGACTTGTGGGAGCGCCTCAGGCTGGGCATCGTCGACTGCTGCCGGGCTTCACCCTGGCCGTGGATCGGAACGCGGAAGAGGCCGACCTCTTCCGCATCAAGAACCGAAATCGGAGCTCGATTCCCGCGCCGCCCCTACCCCGCAACGCCCTCCAGTCGCCGCAGGTCACGATCGGATAGCCCAAGCTCCGCCTAAATACCGAGGGCGCGTGCGGCTCCACGCTCTACGATCTCTCCCTCCGCGCAAGTCGGTCGGGACTACTATGGCGGATTGCACCACCGTATTCTGTAGGATACAATGCAGAAGATCCAGATCCTTGAGACAGACGAATACCAGCGATGGTTCGAAGGGCTGCGTGACCTCGGCGCCCAGATGCGGATTGCAGCGCGGCTGCGCAGGGTTACGCTAGGCAACCTCGGCGATCACCGGTCATTGGGACAAGGCGTCTACGAACTCCGGATCGACTACGGACCCGGCTATCGCCTATACTACACTCGTCATGGAGGGACACTGATGATCCTTCTGGCGGGCGGGGACAAGTCGAGCCAGAGTCGGGATATCGAGCGAGCAAGAGAACTCGCACGCAGGCTATGAGAGGGTAGGATGAGCATGCCGAAGACCGAGACGCATCCGTGGGACATCACCCGATATCTGGACTCCGACGAGGCCATCGCTGCCTACCTTGATGCCGTGCTAGAGGAGGACGACTCGGCGTTTCTCGCCGCCGCCTTGGGCGACGTCGCCCGAGCCAAGGGGATGACCCAAATAGCACGTGAGACAGGCTTGGGACGCGAGAGCCTCTACAAGGCCTTGTCGGAAAGTGGCAATCCCGAGTTCGGCACGGTGCTGAAGGTCATGCGCGCCCTCGGGTTGAAGCTGCACGTCTCGGTCTAACCGAATCGGCAGCGACTGGCAGCGCCCGCGCGCCGAGCCGCCCCTACCGGCCGATGCCCTCCAGCCGCAGCAGCTCCTCCAGCGCCCGCTCCCCCACCTCGAGCTGCTCGGAGGTGGGCTCGCTGGTGGTGAGGACCTTCTGGATGGCTCGCCCCGGCGACAGCATCAACCGGGCGAGAATGGAATCCCCGTGTTTGTTGGCCCAACGCAGAGCCTCCAGAGCGAGGCCCAGACTGGCGGCCCCGGCG
>DAIRFC010000037.1:0-22648 GCA_036795215.1 Actinomycetota bacterium
TCTGGACACAAGACGCCGACCTCGCGGACCTTCCCGGCGTGATGTACATCGCCGCACATTGATGATCAGTGGGCCCACGGCACATGTTGAGCCGCGCGGCGCATGGCCGCGTCAGACAGTCCCTCCACTGGTCCGGCATGGCGGTGTTCAGGGCGGACGGGTAGCCGGCTAGGCCGATCTCGGTCATCCGAGCACAGACAGCGTCCATCTCTTCGCATGATGCGGCTGTATACGGGTGCTGATATGCTTGATCATGACGAGACAAGGGACCGGCAGCGGGGAGGTCGATGATGGCCGGACGCGGATGGAGGAAGCCTGGTTGCCGCTTGTCTGTGTATATGGTGCTCGTGGGCGTTGTTGTGAGTCTGGGTGCTGTTCAGGGCGGCTGCAGCGGCGGAGAAGACGCAGAACCGGTTGCTACCACGACCACCGTTGTGGCGGAGCCATCCACAACTGCCCCGACGCCCTCGACTGAAGCACCCGCCACGACAGAACCTGCCACGACCCCGCCGGCGACCATCGCCATCTCGGCCGCCGCCTCGGTGTACGCGGAGGATCTGGGCGGAGCCCCGCATCAAGGCCATACGCTGTACTTCGTGGTCGGGGCCGGCATCGATAGTGAAGAAGCGGCGCGGACACTCCTTGACGAAGTGGCCCCACTCTTCGGCGACATGCAGTCCTACTTCATCGTACAGAACTCCAGCAACCTGGACGGCATGGAGCCGGGCAGGTGGGTGATCGTCGAAGCCTATCGCGACGAGCCGTCGGCGGAGAACCTCGACTTTGCGCGCCGCGCGTTCCCGGAAGCGCACGTCGTGGAGGCCACAGTGCTGACCGAAGATCCCATCCCTGTTTACGAGGAGATCATGGGACTCTAGGCCTGCCTGCCCCCCCTTGGCGCGAGCCTCGGCGTCCAGCCGCGGAGGGCATGCGGTGTCACGTCTTCGTGCTCCGTCGGCGTCAGAGGCGCGGTGCGGGTATGACGAAGTAGACGGGTTCGCCCGAGCCCTCCCACGCCTTGCTGATTACCCCGTCGCTGCTGGTGGAAGAGGCGAGCTTCGCCGTGGAGCCGACGAGATACTCGTAGCCGCCGGCGAACTCCCTGAGGTTGCTATAGGCAGCCACCTGCGTGAAGCATGATTCGTCCCAAAGATAGACGGTTGCGGAAGGGCTGATGGGCTGCAGGGGGCTGGTCATCTCGTACGCCGAAATGAAGGCGTAGATACCGTCGTACCCAGAGGGCGGTAGCAACTTGATCATGCTCTCCGGGCCAACAAGGTCGATCGCCCGAAAGACCTGCGCGACGAGGGGTAGCATGTCGCCAAAGGCGACGGAGGCGACCGCGGGATCGATAGGACTCAGCGGACCGCCGATGCGGACGGGCTCTTCTCCGGCCCGGTCGTTGGCGTTGAAGCCGACCTGCAGGAGTCTGGGCCCGTCGGTCCAGGCCTGGAACCGCGCTGAGCGCAGAACACATATGTCGGAGTACTGTAGCAGGAGGGACTCGAGAAGGGCCGTCTCGCCGTCAAACCTTCCATCCACAGCCAGAGCTTCCCACACCGTGGACAGCCTGAGGTCCTTGACCGGCCCGGCATCCACCTGGACACGATCACGGTCCGCGCACGCCTGCAGCGAAACCGCCATCCACAGCGCGGCTAGGGCGATGCAGATAAGCCGGTGAGCCAAGCGATGCCTCCCGGCCGCGATGAAGTGAGAACGTGGCATGGCCCCCCGAACCGTCGATGCGACCGTGTCACACTAGCAGCGGCGCGGGCCCGCCGTCAAAGTGAGGGTTGCGAAGGCTCCGGCAACAAGAAGGGGCGGCCTTGCGGCCGCCCCTTCCATACGCAGCGACTATGTCGCCCATCCGGGTGGTGATTACTGCTGGCGATGCTCCACCAAGTTCTCGACAACGGACGGATCGGCCAGGGTCGAGGTGTCGCCCAGGTCGCCGATCTCGTTGGCGGCGATCTTCTTGAGGATACGGCGCATGATCTTACCCGAACGGGTCTTCGGCAGGCCGGGGGCCCACTGGATGACGTCGGGGGTGGCGATCGGGCCGATCTCGGCACGGACGTGTTTGACGAGTGTCTTCTTCAGGTCGTCGCTCGGCTCGACACCGGCGTTCAGGGTCACGTAGGCGTAGATGCCTTGGCCCTTGATCGGGTGCGGCATGCCTACCACGGCGGCCTCGGCCACGTTGTCGTGGCTCACAAGGGCCGACTCGATCTCGGCGGTGCCCATGCGGTGACCGGAGACGTTGATGACGTCGTCCACGCGGCCGGTGATCCAGTGGTAACCATCGTCATCGCGGCGGCAACCGTCACCGGTGAAGTAGAGGCCGGGATACTGGATGAAATAGGTCTCTTTGAACCGTTGGGTGTCGCCGTAGACACCGCGCATCATGCCGGGCCACGGGCGGCGCATGCAGAGGTTGCCCACGCCCGGACCTGTGATCTCTTCGCCGTTCTCATCGACAAGAACCGGCTCCACACCGAAGAAGGGGAGGGTGGCCGAACCCGGCTTGATCTTCATCGCACCGGGGCACGGGGTGATGAGGAATCCACCGGTCTCGGTCTGCCAGTAGGTGTCGACGATCGGGCAGCGCCCGCCGCCGATGAGCTCGTAGTACCACATCCAGACTTCGGGGTTGATGGGCTCGCCGACGGTGCCGAGGACGCGGAGCGAGGAGAGGTCGTGTTTGGTGACCCAGTCGTCACCCTCGCGCGCGATGGCCCGCAAAGCGGTGGGGGCGGTGTAGAAGATGTTGACCTTGTACTTCTCGACCACGGCCCAGAAGCGGTCGGGCTCCGGATAACTCGGGATCCCCTCAAAGAGGACGCTGGTCGCCCCATTGCACAGCGGCGCGTAGACGATGTAGGTGTGACCCGTGACCCATCCGATGTCGGCTGTGCACCAGAAGATCTGGTCTGGGTGATAGTCGAAGACGATCTCGTGCGTCATGGCGCCGTAAAGCAGGTAGCCACCCGTGGTGTGCATGACGCCCTTCGGCTGACCCGTGGAACCCGAGGTGTAAAGGATGAAGAGCGGATCTTCCGCGTCCATCTCTTCGCAGGGGCAGTCGGTGGTGATGTCGGCCGCGGCGAGTTCCTCTTCGTACCAGACGTCTCGGCCATCGGTCCACGGGATATCCGTGCCGGTGTGCTTGACCACGATGCACTGCTTCACCGAGGGAGCCTCAGCCATGGCGGCGTCGGCAGAAGTCTTGAGCGGGGTGGGACGGCCGCCACGGAGACCCGTGTCGGCTGTGATCATGAGGGTAGCCTCGGCGTTCACGATGCGGTCGCGGAGGGCTTCAGCTGAGAAGCCGCCGAACACCACGCAGTGGATGGCACCGATGCGCGCGCACGCCAGCATAGCCACGGGAAGCTCGGGGATCATGGGCAGATAGATGACCACCCGGTCGCCCTTCTTGACACCCTTCTTCTTGAGGACGTTGGCGAACTTGGTGACTTCTTCCCACAGTTGGCGGTAGGTGATGACGCGGGTGGAATCGGGGGAGTCGCCCTCAAAGTAGTAGGCGACCTTGTCGGCCGTCGGGCCTTCGAGGTGACGGTCGAGACAGTTGTAGGAAACGTTGAGCTTGCCACCCTCGAACCAGCGGACCTTGGCCTCCGCGAAGTCGTGGTTCTGCACCGAGTCCCACTTCTTGAACCAGTGCAGCCGCTTCTCGGCCTGTTCAGCCCAGAACGCATCGGAGTCGTCGAGCGACCGCCGGTACATCTCCTGGTACTGTTCCATGCTCGAGACCCAAGCAGTCTTCTGGAACTCTGGTGATACGTCGATGATCTTTTCGTCAGGGGATTCGTTCGCCACTTTTTCCTCCGGTGCAGAAGATTTCCCTACAGCAGACTCACCCCGATCGAAATCGGGGACTGAGCGCAAAACATACGTAGAATAGCACACCGGCTGCCCGCCGAATCAGACGTGGCCCTGGGACGCATGGGTCGCTGTATGAGACAGTATGCAGTAGATAACAGCAGGCCCGCCGGGGATCATCCGGGTCTTTGAGGCCGGCGGATCGGAGCTAGGAGGACTGATGTTCGTACAGGTCTGTGGAGCGGCGCGCGCGGTCACCGGATCGTGTTTTCTGGTAGAGGTGGGAGATACCAGATTCCTGGTGGACTGCGGCATGCACCAAGGAGGAGACAAGGAGGAGGCTCTCAACTACGAGCGTTTCTCGTTCGACGCCGACGAACTCGATTTCGTACTGCTGACACATGCTCATATCGATCATTCCGGCAGGCTTCCGCGCCTGGTCAAGGAGGGATTCTCGGGGCCGATCTACGCTACGGCGGCGACATGCGACCTCGCCGAGATCATGCTCTTGGATTCAGCGTACATCCAGGAGACGGAGGCTGAATGGAGATCGCGTAAGGCTCGGCGAGCGGGTCGCAAGGACGTGCAGCCGATGTACGATCAAGACGACGCGCGCAAGACCTTGCCCCTTCTGCAGCCGGTGCAGTACCACGAGCGTCGGAAGCTGGCCCCGGGCGTGGAGGTGGTCTTCCGGGACGCAGGCCATATCTTGGGCTCCGCCATCCTCGAGCTGTATCTGGAAGAGGCTGGGACCAAAGCGAAGGTGGTCTTCAGCGGCGACGTCGGACAGCCCGATCAGCCCATCATCCGCGATCCGGAGATCATCGAAGAGGCAGACTACCTCTTCTTGGAATCCACCTACGGCGACCGTCTGCACGAGCGTAACGGCGAGCCGAAGCACCAATTCACCGAGATCCTCAAAGAAGCGCATCGCACCGGCGGGAACGTGATCATCCCCGCCTTCGCGGTAGGGCGCACCCAAGAGGTCCTGTACTACCTGCGGGAGATCTTCGCCGAGACCGACTTGGACATGCCGGTGTACGTCGACAGTCCCATGGCCACGAACGCAACCGAGGTCTTCCGGCAGCATCATGAGGTGTTCGATGAAGAGGCCTGGAAGATCGTGAGCGAGCCGGGTGGTATCTTCGACTTTCCCATGCTGGACTACACGGAGAGCGCGGAAGAATCGAAGAAGCTCAACGAAAAGAAGGGGATCGTCATCATCTCGGCCAGCGGCATGGCCGACGCCGGCCGGGTGCGCCATCATCTCAAGCACAACCTTTGGAAGCCGGAGTCTCATGTGGTCATAGTGGGGTTCCAGGCCCAGGGTTCCATGGGCCGTCGTCTCCGCGACGGCGTCGATGAGGTGAAGATGTTCGGTGACGAGATCGCCGTCAAGGCCAAGGTGCACGAGCTCACCGGACTGTCGGCTCACGCCGACCAAGAACAGTTGCTCGATTGGGCATCGCACGTCAGATCGCCTCGCCTGGTGATACTGAACCACGGTGAGGAGACGGCGGTCCTCACGCTGAAGGGACTGCTGGAGGAGAAGCTGGACTTCAAAGTCGCGGTAGCCGACATGAACGAGGTCTTCGACCTAGGAAAGGCGCCGCGGCGCCGTCAGTGACGGACATGTGAGGGAGGCCACTGTGCGAGCCATGGTCTTGGAAGAGGCTGGGAGGCCGTTGCGGCCGGCCGAGATCGACATGCCGGTAGCCGGACCCGGCCAGGTGCGGCTGAAGGTGCAGGCGTGCGGCATCTGCCGGACCGACCTACACGTGGTCGATGGAGAACTCACCGAACCGAAACTGCCGTTGGTGCCGGGGCACCAGATCGTCGGGGTAGTCGACGCCGTCGGTGAGAGTGTCGCCGGCGTTACCGTCGGCGAAACAGTGGGCGTGCCCTGGTTGGGCTGGACGTGCGGGCTGTGCCGGTACTGCCTCAGCGGGCGCGAGAACCTGTGCGAGCAGGCGAAGTTCACCGGCTATGACCTCGACGGAGGGTTCGCGGAGTATGCCGTGGTCGACCATCGGTTCGCGTTTCCCATCCCGGCCGGGTATCCGGCGACCCAAGCGGCGCCGCTGCTCTGCGCCGGTCTCATCGGGTACCGCTCGCTCTGTATGACCGGCGACGCCGAGCGCCTCGGTATCTACGGGTACGGCTCGGCGGCGCACATAATCACGCAGGTCGCCCGCTACCAGGGCAGACGTGTTTTCGCCTTCACCCGCCCCGGCGACACGGAATCTCAGGATTTCGCCCGGGATATGGGTGCCGAGTGGGCTGGTGACACCGTCGAGCCCGTTCCTGAGGAACTCGACGCCGCGATCATATTCGCGCCTGCCGGCGAGCTGGTGCCGGTGGCTCTCCGGGCGGTCTGCAAAGGCGGCGTGGTGGTGTGTGGGGGCATCTACATGAGCGACATCCCCTCCTTTCCCTACGACATCCTTTGGGGCGAGCGGACGCTGCGCTCGGTGGCCAATCTCACGCGCAAGGATGGTAAGGAGTTCCTCGCCTTGGCGCCCCGGGTGCCGGTGCGCACCGAGGTGGTGGAGTACCCTCTCGAGGAGACCAACGTTGCTCTCGACCGGCTGCGGCGGGGCCAGATCCAAGGAGCCATCGTGATTACCATGGAGGAGCGACTGTGAGCGTGCAGAAGGAGGGCTCCATGCAGTACGAAGAGCTACTCGCCCTTGCGCAGAGCCGCCGGACCGTCCGGGCCATCAAGCCCGATCCGATCCCCGACGAGACTCTCGCCAGACTGCTGGAGATCGCGCGCTGGGCGCCTACCGGCTTCAACATGCAGCCGGCGGAACTGCTGGTCGTCAAAGATGCGGAGCTTCGCCTGCAGATCAAGAAGCTCGTCGACGATTGGGTGGACTGCGACTTCTTCGCCTTGGAGGCGACCAGGGAGGAGTGGCAGGGCCCGGCTTGGACGGCCGCCACGCACGGGCGGCCGGAGTGTCCCTTAGCAGCCGTCTACATCCTCATCCTCGGGGATACCCGGCGCCGCGCCGGACTCCCCATGAACGCACGTCACGACAGGCTGAAGGGTGACTCGATCTTCGACTGTTCGCTGGCCAACGTCTTCATGTACCTCTGGCTGGGGGCCCAGAGTCTCGGCCTGGCCGCCCAGCCGGTCTCGTCGGTGAAGAGCGCCAAGGTTCAGGGGCTGGTGAAGCACCTCCTGAACCTCCCCGAGTTCATCACCTTGTACGAGATGCTGGCGGTGGGATATACCGCCATGCCGAGTGGTCCATCGGCCAAGCTGATGCGCCATCTGGAAGACATGGTGCATTACGACAGGGCTCGGGACGATGAGTTTGCGACCGATGACGAACTCAAGAAGCAGATCCGCAAGCTGCGCGCAGGTAACGTCGCGCGGCACAAGGAGGCGGGTGCATCTCACGAGGGGCCGGGAGTCTAGTGCGGCTGGATGGCTCAAACATGTTGCGGGAGGCGACCGAAGGCTGCCGGGCCGTGTTGCTGTGCGCCACCGACGCTGAGGCGGAACCGGTCCGGGCGGCGCTCAGAGGAGCGCAGTCGCATCTGGTGGCGACCAAGAGCATCCACGTGGGCGGGCTGCCCGTGGATGTGAGCGGTGCGAGGGCGGGAGTGGGTGATCCCACGGTGCGCGTGGCACTGGGGGTGAGCGGGTGCGACAAGGCCAACGCGGCTCATCTCCTCACCTGCCTGCTTCAGGCTATGACCCCGGCTCCCCGGTTGGTGGTGCAGTTCGGTATCGGCGGGGCGTTCCCCAGCGCGGGCCCGGGGCCCGGCGCAGGGGTGGGTGACATCGTTGTGGCGACGCACGAGATCTATTCCGACACCGGGAGCTCCAGTCCCGAGAAGTGGCTTTCGGCGGCCGAACTCGGCCTGCCTATCGCCCAGGTGGACGGCGTCGAGCTCGGTGGGACGTTCCCCCTTGATGTCGATCTCGCCTTGGCTGCCACCGGAGCCATGGAAGACATCGACTGGTCGGATATCGCCGGCCCCGAGTTCGCGGTTGCGCCGGAGGATGCCGCATGGCCGACAGGGGTGGGCAGGCCGAACGCTGCGCCCGCGGTCCTCATGGGCACATGCCTCACCGCCTCACGCGTGACCGGACTACGCGGTCAGGCCGAACAGGCGGCCGCACGGTGGGGCGCGCTGGCCGAGTCGATGGAGGGGGCGGCCGCTGCGCACGTGTGCACGCTCTACCGTGTGCCATTCCTCGAGATACGGGGCATCAGCAACATTGTGGTCGACAGGGACCGGGCCTCGTGGCAGGTAGAGCGGGCGATCGCCGTCGCAGGTCGTGCCACTCTCGCCGTTATGAGGGCCGCTGACGCGCTTCCCTTGGCGGTGCCGGAAGGAGCGGCGTGAGCATGGGCGCGAAAGGCGTGTTGCGGCTGGCGTATTCGCCCTGTCCCAACGACACCTTCGTCTTTCGCGCTTGGGTCCAGGGCCTGTTGCCCGGAGCTCCGGCTGTCGAGGAGCAGCTGGAGGATATCGACACGCTCAATTCCATGGCTCTGCAAGACCGGGCCGACGTCATCAAGGTCTCCATGCATGCCTTCGCCCACATGCGAGACAGGTACGCTCTGCTGCACTCCGGAGGAGCCATGGGCCGGAGGTGTGGTCCGCTTGTGGTGGGTCAGAAGGACGGCCCGCTACGCCCGGCCCCCTCACTTCACAGGGTGGCCGTCCTGGCGGATGAGCTGACGCGGGCGCGTGTCGCCATACCTGGTGAGCTCACCACGGGAGCGCTGCTGGTAGGTCTCTTCACGGGCGGCCTGCGGCGCCCGGTGGCCATGCCCTTCGACCGTATCATGCCGGCGGTGGCGGCCGACGAGGTGGATGCTGGGGTGATCATCCACGAAGGGAGGTTCACCTACGGGTCCTATGGTCTGCGCCGCTTGGTCGACCTGGGTGAGTGGTGGGAGGAGACCAGCGGGTTGCCCATCCCCTTGGGCGGCATCGCTGTGTCCCGTTCTCTCGACCGGTCGCTTCAAGACCAGATCGATCAAGCCGTACGTTCGAGCGTCGAGCACGCGCGCGCTCATCCTGAAGAAGCCATGGATTACGTGCGGGCGCACTCTCAGGAGATGGATCCTGAAGTCTGCCGGGCTCATATCGATCTCTACGTGAACGACTTCACCCTCGACTATGGTGACGACGGTAGCGAAGCCATAGAGAGACTGCTCGAGGCTGCTGCCTGCTTCGGCGTTATCCCCGCCTCCGACAAGGGGTTGTTCTGGGACGACTGATAGGAGCGTGACTGCTATCCTACCGGTCGATGCTGCATCTCACCGACATCTCCAAGGCGTTCGGCACCCAGGTCCTACTGGATGGCGCGAGCCTGCATGTCAAGCCTGGAATGCGGGTGGGGCTGGTCGGCCCCAACGGGGCCGGCAAGACCACTCTGCTCCGGCTCATCGTGGGGGAGATGTCGTTGGACGGCGGCGAGATCAGCGCCCGCAAAGACCTTCGTGTGGGCTTTCTTCCGCAGGAGATCGAGGAGATCGCCGATCACGCGGTCATAGACGAAGTACTGGCGTCGCATGCTGAGGTGTTGACGGCCGAGCGGCGCATGGTCGAGCTGGGTCATCAGATCAGCGAGGCGTACGGGCCGGACCCGACCGGCGCCCCGGCTGCGCCCGGGGCGCGCCCGGCGGCGCGGCGCGATCCCGAGGAACTCCTCCGCGAGTTGGGTGCTTTGCAGACCGCCTTCGAGAGCGTGCATGGCTACGAGCTCGAGAGCCGGGCGCAGACCATCCTGCGCGGGATGGGTTTCAAAGACTCCGACTTCAACCGGCCCATCGCCGAGCTCTCAGGTGGCTGGCGCATGCGCGTCGCCCTGTCGCGGCTTCTTCTCGAGCAGCCCGACCTGCTTCTGATGGACGAGCCCACCAACCATCTCGACTTGGAGAGCCTCATCTGGTTGGAGGATTTCCTACTCGGTTGGCAGGGTTCGCTCGTCGTCATCAGCCACGATCGTTACTTCCTCAACCGCATGGTGACGCACATCGCCGACCTCGACCGGGGCATCATCGACCTGTACGCGGGCGACTACGATCACTTTGAAGAAGAGAAGAAGCAGCGCTACGAAGCCCTGGTGAACGCCGCGAAGAACCAACAACGCGAGATCGATTCGGCGGAGGCCTTCATCCGCCGCTTTCGCGCTAAGAACACCAAGGCCAAGCAGGTACAGCAGAAGATCCGCCAATTGGAGAAGACCGAGCGCATCGACGCTCCGTCCCTGGAGCGCAAGACCATCAGGTTCCGGTTTCCCCAACCCCCGCGGACCGGCCGCGTGGTGGCCGAGATCAAGCAGGTCAGGAAGTCGTACGGCGACATCCAGGTATATAAGAAGCTCGACCTGGTGATCGAGCGCGGTGAGAAGATCGCCCTGGTGGGGCCGAATGGAGCCGGCAAGTCCACGCTGCTCAAACTGCTGGCCGGGGTCATCGAGCCGGACGGCGGCTCGGTGGTCCTGGGGCACAACGTGCTCCGCGAGTACTTCGCTCAGCACCAGCTTGAGGTGCTTCATCCGGGACGCACGGTGCTCAAGACCATGGAAGATGTCGCCGGACCGGCGGGGCGCATGGTCGAGGTGCGCAGCTATCTGGGGACGTTCCTCTTTGGTGAGGACGATGTCACCAAGCAAGTGGGCGTGCTCTCGGGGGGGGAGAAAGCCCGGCTCGCCCTGGCCAAGATGCTCATGGACCCCGCGGGGCTCCTTCTTCTGGACGAGCCGACCAACCACCTTGACATGGACTCGCGCGCCGTCCTTACGGAGGCGCTCCGCCAGTTCGAGGGCTCGGTGGTCTTCATCAGCCACGACCGGCACCTTATCAACGCCATCGGCACCAAGGTGATCGAGGTGCGCGACGGGCGCTTGAACCATTACCCGGGCGACTGGGAGTACTACCAGTGGAAGAAGGCCCAGCAGGACCGGCCTGTCGCGGAGGTAGCCGCCAAGGCGCCCGCGGAGAGGACCGGCGGGCCGGCCGCTCTGACGAGCGCGGCCCGGGATGACGCTTCGGTGGGCGCGCAGACGAAGGTCCGCCCGGCCGGCACGAAGACCGTGGAATTGGGCTACAAGGAGCGCAAAGAGCTCAGCAGTCGCTACCGCAAGATCGAGAAGCGGATCCTGACGGCCGAGGAACGGCAAAAGGAACTGGCGGCTCTCATGAGCGACCCGGTGAATATGTCCGACTACGAGCTACTGCTTTCCGCACAGTCGGAAGCCACTGCGTTGGCCGATGAGATCACCTCACTCTACGACGAGTGGGGTAAGGTGGCCGAAGCTTTGGGCACTACGGCGGACTAGGGAACTCGACCAAGCACCTGGCAAAGGAGCAGCTCTATGGTGGGTTTCGCGGACGAACGTGTGACTGCCCGGCTGGAGCTGCGGTCGTTCGCGACCGACCTGGTCCTGCCGCCGGGCACGGAGATCCTCAAGACTCCCGACCCGGAGCCGCTCGCCGACGTGCGAGCGGCGGTGCTGGCAGCGTTGGCAGACCCGATCGGCAGCGCGCCGCTGGCTGAGATCTGTGCGGGGGTGCTGGCCCGGCCGGCCTCCGGCGGCGGACCGCGACCGTCGGCGGTGGTCGTGGTCTCGGACAACACCCGCACCGTCCCCTACAAGGGCGACGGCGGCATCCTGTGGCCCCTGGTGGAGTCGCTGCTCGCTGCGGGCTTTTCGCCGGAGTCGGTGACCCTTCTGGTGTCGTCCGGCACTCACCGGGTGCTCTCCGACGACGAGATGTGGGCGTTCTTGGATGAGCGGGCGCGGGAGGCGGGCGTGCGCGTGCACTGTCACAACGCCGCCGACCCGGGGTCGCTCACCCGTGTGGGCTGCAGAAAGAACGGCGACGAGGTCTTCATCGACACGGTGTACGTGGAGTCCGATCTGCGCATCCTCACCGGTCTGGTGGAGCCCCACCTCATGGCAGGTGTGTCGGGGGGGCGCAAGAGCATCTGTCCCGGGCTGGTGAACGTGCAGAGCGTGCGGGAGTTCCACGGCCCCAAGACGGTGGCTCATCCGAAGGCCACGGCACTTGTGCTCGAAGGGAATCCTTGCCATGCGGTTGCCATGGAGATCGCCGGAATGGTGCGGCCGGATCTCATCCTCAACGTGACCGCCTGCAAGGACGGCAGGGTGGCCGGGGTGTTCGCCGGCGATATGGAACTGGCGCATCTCGCCGCGGTGGAGCAGATGCTGGGGTTCGTTCAGATCCCCATCGAGCGGGAGTTCGACGTGGTGGTGGCGCACGGCGGGCTGGTGGGGGTCAATCACTACCAGGCCGAGAAGGCCGTGGATGTGGCCGGCAAGGCAGTCAGGGAGGGCGGCTATCTGGTCGTGGTGGCCGACACCACCGAGCCCGACCCGTTGGGCACCCAGTCCTATCGCGGCCTGATGGCGCGGCTCAGTACGATGGGCCCCGAGGCCTTCATAGAGGCGATCATGGCCGACGACTGGGAGTTCGTCCACGATCAGTGGGGCGCGCAGGTATGGGCGCACCTGCTCCTTAGGGTGCCGGCGGAGCACATCTTCTACTACAGCCCCCAGACGGCGCCGGAGGACTACGCGATCTTGCCCAACGTGGATCCTCGTCCGCTCTTGAGCGGCGACACGGCAACCGGGGGGGCTGCCGACCCCGGAGACGCGGTCGCGCAGTTCGTGGCCGCGGCTGTCGCCCAGGCCTGCCGGGAATCGGAGGCGGCTACGGCCCGCCCGGCTACTGTCGCCTACCTGGCCGACGGGCCGCATGGCATCCCGGTGAAGGTAAGGCCGGGCGGCGTCGAGGGCCCGCTGGCCTAGTAGAGGCCTCCTACATCGTCACCCAGCTCTTGCCGGCGACGGGGAACGCGCACATCTTGTTGGGGCACTGGTAGCAGTTGAACTGACGTACCTGCGGGATCTTCGCGCCCTTGCACTGCTCGACGAGTTCTATGGCCTTCTTGACCTGGTCGTCCTCTCCCTTGATGACCAGGTATATCGCGCCCTCGGCGCCGCTCAGACCGCCGGCGCCTATGGGCACGGCCTCGGCGCCGCTCAGCATCTTGATGGCGTCGACCTCGGTGACGGACCTCCCGTCGGCGCACGGGAACAGGCCTACCGCGGAACCCATGGCGTACTCGCACCCCGCGCGCTTCGCCTCTTTGGCGGCCTGTTCCACGGGGAGCGGGATGAGCTTCTCCAGGCCGACCGGGAATATCAGATGAAACGGCCTCTTCTTGAGGGCCGACACGACGAACCCAATCGTCCCGCCTTCCGTGGGATTCCCGATCATGATGCCCACATCGCCCTGCGGGTCGACGGCGTTCACACCCTTGATGTAGACGTCATCGGGCCCCATGTTCGCCATCAGATCCGCGAGAGTCTCTCCTGCCGACAGCGTGCCGCCTCTGATCACCCATGAATGAGGAAAGCCGCCCGGCCCCGACACTTTGTTCAGTGACCGCTCTCCGGCGTGCACTCCCATGTCCCCGCAGGCGCCCTTGGGAGTTATCGCACCGCAGACCCAGACATCGGTGGTCGGGATGTTCCCCGTGAGCGCTTCGACGACGAACCACGTGCTGCTGCTGGGATGCAGCACCACCAACCCCTGCTGCGCTGCTCTCTTGACTACATGCATGTCTGCGACAGCCAGGCCGATCAGTTTCTTGGACTCAGTCGGGGTCAAGATGACTTGAGCGAGCATGCATATCTCCTATGAAGTCACTGCCTAGGGCGTCGTGATATGGTGGCCGGTGCCTGCACGATCAGGCTGACCCTGACTACGATACTCCACGAGGCGAGGAGGCGGGCGGATGGAGGCCCTCACCGGCATCAGGATCTTTGCAGACGAGTCGGGCCGGTCACATGTGGAGGACCTGCGCATAGAGCTTGACGCCACCGAGTCTGCCTCGTTGGCTCCTCCACTTCAGGTGTCAAGCGCCATCGCCCTCTCTGCGGCTCGTTTTTCGGTGATGCAGCCCGGCCTTGTGGCCGACTGGCATCCGGCTCCTCGGCGCCAGTACAGTCTGCACCTATCCGGCGAGCTCGAGGTGGAAGTGGGCGACGGCGAGGTCCGACGCATAGGCCCGGGCAGCATCGTCCTGATCGAGGATGTGTCAGGCCAGGGTCACCGTACGCGCGTGGTCGGCAACGAACCGGTGGTAGGAGTCTTCCTGCACCTGCCGGCCGGTCCCTAGGCCGTCGCGAGCGCGCGGACGAACACCGCCTCCGACGCGTCGGCGCCGAACTCGGGATTCTCGGGGCTGACCGTTTCGCATGGCCGCCACCCTGCGTCGCGGAGTAGGCGGTAGACCTCTTCCCGGCTTGGACGCGTGCGGGGCTCTTCGCCCAGCCGGGCCAGTCTCTGTTCTTCGACCGCCCGGAGGGCCTCGAACTCCTGATTCCCCGTCGTGACCGCGAAGCTCACGGCGAGCGTGCTGTTGGGGGCGGTGTGTTCTCGGAGTGTGCGGAGTAGCTGCCGTAGGACCGGCTCGGTCAGATAGACCGCCACCCCCTCGCAGAGGTAGAGGGTGTGAAGGTCCGCGCGGTGTCCAAGCGCGGCAAGAACCAGACCGGCATGGTCGGTCGTGAAATCGAGGGCTCCGAACCGGATAGCACTGACATCGATCTCGAGATCCTTGAGACGTGCGAGTTTGTCCGCCTGTGTGGCCGGGTGGTCGAGCTCGAAGAAGACCGTGTAGGGAGAGCGGAAGCGTAGAGCGCGGCCGTCGTAGCCGGCGCCCACGAGGACGATCTGAGGAACACCCTCCTGCTGGGCGGACAACACGCAGTCGTCGAAGAAGACCGTGCGCGAGGCCAGATAGGGGCGCTTCATGAGTGACGGTCCGTCCCCGAGAGTGGCCAGGAAGCGCTGCTCGTCGGCTGCCCCGGCGGTGCCGTCACCGGGGCGCTTCAGTTCACGCCGGATGCGGGCCACCTCTTGGGCTGTGACAGATATCTGGTCGTGCTCCATCGGTCCATCCTAACACCGGTGTTGAGCCCAAGCCGCACCGCACGTTCCGGACCTTCTCCCGGCTGGGCGCGGTCGCACGCGTGTGAGGTATCCTGGCCCAGGGACACGTCCGCCAAAGGAAGGAGAAGAAATGCCGTCCTTCGACGTAGTGAGTCGCGTGGACATGCAGGAGATGGACAACGCAATCAACCAGGTCAAGAAGGAGATCGCGACCCGGTTCGACTTCCGGGGGTCGAAAACCAGCCTGGAGTTGGATCGCAAAGAGGGCAAGATCCAGGTGCTCACCGAGGATGACATGAAGCTCCGCGCCATCAAGGACATGCTCATCGCCAAGGTGGTGCACCGCTCCATCGAGGCTCAGGCGCTCGTCTTTGAACAGCCTGAGAAGGCCGGTGGCGACATGCTGAGACAGACCGTCACCGTCACCAACGGCATCGACATCGATACCGCACGTAAGGCCGTGAAGCTGGTCAAGGAGACGAAGCTCAAGGTGCAGGCGGCCATCCAGGGCGACGAGGTGCGCATCACCGGTAAGAAGCGGGACGATCTGCAGGACGTCATCCAGATGCTCAAAGAGGCCGACCTGGGCATGCCGCTGCAGTTCGTCAACTATCGCGAATGAGCGACACTGCGAGCGACGCCGGCGGCCGGGCCGAGCCCGCGAGCCGAAGCCGCCCGGCGGGCGCTGAGGGCCGCGTCTTCTTCCCGGGCGACGACCGCCTGGAGGGAATGCTGGGTTGGCCGCGGGATGATGTCGTCAAAGGCGGGGTGGTGATCGCCCATCCCTACCCGCCGCACGGGGGCACGATGGCCCTCCCGGTTGTCTACCGCATCGCGCAGTCCTGCCGGGAACGCCGTCTGGCCACTCTGCGGTTCAACTTCCGCGGAGTGGAGGGCAGTCTCGGGACGTTCAGCGGCACCGAGGAAGATCGGGACGTAGCTGCCGCCGGTGAGTTCCTCCGGGGCCGGCTGGCGGCCCTGGATGGTGACGCGGTGCCCGGCCCGAACACGCGCCCCGTGATGCTTGCCGGCTATTCCTTCGGGAGCATCATGGCGGCTCGGGCGGCGGCTGCGCTGGAGTATGTGCAGGCTTTGGTCCTGGTGGGCTTCGTGGTGCGATGGGACCAGCTGCCTGCCGACACGTTCGAGCGGTTGGGCGCCTTTCGGGGGCCGGTCTTCGCGCTCTGCGCAGAGAACGACGACATGGGCCGGCCGCATGATGTGGAGCAGGCGCTGAAGAGCCTGGGGCTCGACTACATGTTAGGCGTGGTGGAGAATGCGGGACACTTCTTGGAAGGAAGACACCGTGAAGTAGGGGAGAGGGTGGCGACGTTCCTAGCCGAGAGGCTGGTGGCTGAGGCGTGAGCATCCGTAAGATGAAAAGGGGAGGCGACCCATGGAAATGAAGGGCTCCAAGACCGAACAGAATCTCATGAAGGCGTTCGCAGGCGAATGCCAGGCGCGCACCCGGTACACGTTCTACGCGAAGGTGGCGGAGGAGGAGGGCTACCTGCAGATCGCCAACCTCTTCCTCGAGACGGCCGAGAACGAGCGGTCCCATGCCTACGGGTTCTTCAGCCTGCTCGATGAGGGCATGCCCGAATTCACTGCCTCGTATCCGGCGGGTCCGGTGCACACGACCGTCGAGAACCTGCGGGCCGCCGCGGACGGTGAGTTGATGGAGTGGGGGACGCTCTACCCCGACTTCGCCGACGTGGCCGACGAAGAGGGGTTCAAGAAGGCGGCCGCCCTGTTCCGCAAGATCGCCGGAGCGGAGAAGTATCACGAACTCCGGTACCGCAAACTGCTCGCCAATGTGGAGAACGGCACGGTTTTCCGCAGGGACGGTGCGCGAGTGTGGAAATGCCTTGAATGTGGTCACGTGCACGAGGGCGACGCGGCACCCAAGGTGTGCCCGTTGTGTGGGAAACCGCAGGCCTACTTCGAGCTCTACGGGGAGAACTACTAGCTTCACACTTGCTCCGCCTGCGGGGGCACCGGTCGTTCTCGCCATGCTTGGTCTAAAGTCGTAGCCTCCCAAGGCCGGCCGGGCGCTACGCTGCGCCCATGCACGCGATCCCGACAAAGAGACTGCTTGTCTACGTCGTCACCGGACTGGTGGTGTTGATCGTAGGGACGTTCGGACTGCTGTCGGTGCGGGGCGGTCCGGCCTCCTCGGAGGGGGCGGTGGTCATCGATGCCGGCAACGGTGTGGCTGGCGCTGGGGAAGCGACATTCGAGGCCGTCGCGGTAGTGGGGGAGTCCTTCGCGGGTGCGACTCTCACCACGACTACCACCGAGGCGCCGAAGATCTGGGTGCACGTAGCCGGGTCCGTCCGCCGCCCCGGCGTTTACCAGGTCACCTCCGGCGCCCGGGTGTTCGAGGTGGTGCTGGAGGCCGGTGGTTTCACCGATGACGCCGACCAGGAGGCGGTCGCGCTCGCCGCTCAGGTGAGTGATGGCTGCACCGTCTACGTGAGGCGATTGGGAGAGCCTACTGTAGGCGAGGTGCGGATGCCCGTTCAGTCCTCGGAAGGCATCGTGGGAGGAGCGGGCGCCGGTTCCTCATCGGGCGGGCTGCCGGCGAGCCCCGTGATGCTGAACTCTGCCACGTCGGAGCAACTCGAGAGTCTGCCGGGTATCGGGCCTTCGCTCGCCCAGCAGATCATCACCTACCGGGATACACAAGGGCCGTTCACCTCCGTCGACCAACTGAATGATGTTCCCGGCATAGGTCCGGCCAAGCTCGAGCAGTTGCGACCACTGGTGGGCATCTGATCGCTCGCGTGGATGCCGCGGTGGGGAGTAGAGACGTGGCCGGTTGGGTCGTCCGGAGGGCAGGTCTCGCGCGGTTCACCACGTTTGCCTGCGCCTTGGGCCTTGCGTTGGCGGCGGTGACTGGCGCGCGGCCCGCGGTGGCTCTGGCCGGGCTGACCACGGCGCAGGCGGGCGCTTTGGTCGGGGTCGGGCTGAACAGAGCGCGATCTCGATGCCCGGGACGCCCCGGGTGCGCCGTGGGGGCTTGGTTGCTGATAGGGTCGGTCCTGTTGGTCGGGCTCTTCGGCGGGTATTTGGTTGGCAACGTGCGGGTGGCGGCGCTGGTGGGTGGCGTCCTGCAGTCGCGCGTCGGGGACACCGTCGAAGCCGAACTCTGCATCACCGGGCAGGTGCGCTCCGGTGGAGGATGGCAGAGCGCCCCGGCGGTCGTGCGAAGTCTGAGCGCGGACTCCACCGGCGCTGCGAGCCAGGGCGTCGGCGAGACGGTGCTGCTGGAAGTGCCCCCGGCTGATGAGGCGCCGGCCGGCTCGCCCGCGCCTCGAGCGCTCTCCCAAGGGATGATCGTGGTCTTGAGGGCGACTATCGAAGCTCCCGAGGGGCCTTCCGATTCTGGGTACGATCAGGCCAGGCAACTGCTGCATCAAGGCATAGAGGTGGTGTTCCGGGCGAAGAGCGCGGGCTCCGTGAGGGTCGTCGGGCAACGCGGGGGCGTATCCGGCTGGTTCGATCGCCTACGCGCCTCGGCGAAGGCTGACCTTAGCCGAGGGCCCAGCCCGGCGGTCAATGAGGTGCTCCAAGGTGTAGTGATGGGCGACACCGTGGGCATCGAGAAAGACTGGCTGACGGCGTTCCGGCGCTCGGGAACGGCCCACATGCTGTCGGTGAGCGGACTCCATGTGGCCAGTCTTGCCGCCATCATGATCGGTTTGGCCCGGTTGGCGCGGGCGGCGCGTTGGGTCGGTTTTGTGCTGGCGGGCGGGGCGGCTCTTCTGATGATCCCGTTCGTCGGTGCCTCGCCCCCTATCATCAGGGCCGCCGCCATGATATGTGTGGTCCTCACGGGGCGCTGGGTGGGTCGGGGCCGCGACCAGTGGCAGGTGTTGGCATTCGCCGCGGTGGTGGTCTTGGGGTTGAATCCGTTTGCGCTGTTCGACGTCGGCTTTCAACTGTCTTTCGCGGCATTCCTTGGGATGTTGCTCCTTCTGGGCCCTGTTCAAAGGGCGCTCAAGCGGCTACCGGATGGCATCGCTTCAAACGTAGCAGTCTCGGTAGCTGCGAGTGTGGGCACCGCGCCGGTAGCGCTGGTGGTCTTCGACCAGACATCTCTGGTGTCCCCTCTCGCCAACCTGCTTGTGGTCCCCGCGCTGCCGCTCGTGACGGGGCTCGGCATGGCCAGCGTCCTGCTGGGTCTCGTGTGGAATGGCTTCAGCAGTGCGCTTGACACGCTTGCCTCGCTACCGATGATGTGGGCCGTCCAGGTCTCACGCCTGATGGCCGTCGCGCCGGTGTTGGAGGCGGGTCACGCGGGGCGGGCCCTGCTTGCGATGACCATGGGAGCCGTCGTGCTGCCGGGCGCCCTGGCAGTGACCGGACGCGTGGTTCGCACCCCGTTCGACGTGCCCCTGCCGCTGTTCCGGGGCTCCGTGGGGTGGTTGCGGGCACATCGACCGCGCAACCGTCGTCTGGCCGCGGCCACGGGCGTCGTGATCGTGGCAGTGGGCCTGGTCACGGGTGCTCTGGCTTACACACCGGTCGCGGGAGCTTGGGGGGCTCTGCAGGCGGCGGCTCACGGCCGAGGATGGCCGGATCAGGTGGAAGTGCGGGTCTTGGACATCGGGCAAGGCAACGCTGTGCTCGTCCGTACTCCTGGACATCATGCCTTGCTCTTCGACGGCGGGCCGGCCGGCCGCGATCTGGCGGGTCAATTGCGCGGTCTTGGCGTGCGGAAGCTCGACTTGGTGGTGATCTCGCATCCGCACGCCGACCACTTTGCAGGACTGCTCGAAGACATCGACGATCTCGACGTAGAGGCCCTCGTCGACCAGGTGCAGGTGATATCGAGTGCGGAGTGGGCCGCCGCGTCGGGAGACACCCGCGCCGGTCCGGCGGCCGGCGGCAGCGGGACCGAGGCCGGCGAGTATCTGAGATTGCGCCATCAACTGGCCGAGGACGGTTGCCGCTATGTCTTCGCTCAGACCGGGTACTCGCTGGACGTGGGCGGGGTATCAATCCGTTTGTTTGCCCCGACACGACCTCTGGTCATGGTCGATGGATCGGATCCCTGGGCTGCGCGGGGTGGCGAACCGTCCGGAGACGAACTCAACGGTGCGTCGGTGGTGGCGGTCATCAGCGTGGGGAGCATCGATGTGCTCATTCCGGGCGACGCGGAGGCGGAAGTGCTTCGTCGCTACCATCTGCCCCCTACGGAGGCGGTAGTCGTCCCCCATCACGGCAGCCGGGGGGCGGTATCGGAGGTGTTGCTGCGCGAGTGGGGGACGCAGGCCGCCTTCATCTCGTCGGGCGAGGGCAACTCCTTCGGGCATCCCAGCGCAGATACGGTCTCGTTGCTTGAAGAGTCGGTCGCGACCGTGCTGCGCACCGATACGGTGGGTTGGGTATCCTGTACTGTGAACGGGGACCAGATGACCATCACCACGGAGAGGACGCCGGCTCAGTGAGCAACAAGGCTCGTCAGCCCTTGAAGGCCGCCTATCTGATAGTGGGCGATGATATGCCCAAGATCGAGGCCGCCCTCAAGCGCCTCAGGATGCGAGTCGCGGAGCAGTCGGGCAGCGACATCAACATCGATGAGTTCGATGCCGCCGAGGCCTCGGGCATGGAGGTGGTGGGCGCCGCGAACACCTTGGCCTTTCTCGGCGGCACCCGGTTGGTCCTCGCACACAACGTCCAGGCCTGGCTCAAGGCCGACAAAGAGGCGATCGCCTCGTATCTCAAGTCACCGGCGCCGGATGCCCTGCTGGCTCTCGTAGCGGCGAAGATCCCGGCGAACGATCTGTTGCGCTCGGCCATGAAGGAACATGGTGAGGTCCTCGAGTATCACGCGCCCAAGGAAGGCCAGTTACCCCAGTGGCTCGTCCAACAGGCGTCCGAGCGGCTGGGCATGAGTCTGGGCTTGAGCGAAGCCCGCCTCATGGTCCAACGCTGTGGCGATAGCCAGCATATCCTGTTGCGGGAACTGGAGAAACTCCAGCTCTACGCGGACGGGGAGAGGGTCACCGCCGATGATATCCGCCTCTTGGCCACGCCGACGGTGGAGGCCAGTATCTTCGATCTGCTCGATTCCCTCGCCTTGGGCCGGGGGTCGGCGGCGTTCACGGCCGCCGATGACCTGCTGGCCGCGGGAGAGCGCACCGAGGTGCTCTTCTATCGCATACTCCGTCATTTCCAGAATCTGAGTAGGGTCGCGGCCATGAGAGACGAAGGCATGAAACAGGACGCCATCCAGGCGGAGCTCAAGATGAAGCCCTACCCGGTGCGCAAGCTCATGGAACAGGCGTCCTTGCTGGGCACGGACGGGATCGCCCGCAGGATGGCTGTGCTTGCCGACACCGACGCCCGCATGAAAGGGATGGGCACGCTGCCGGCCGAGATGGAGCTGCAGATGTGTCTGGGCCGGCTGCTCAGCGCGTGAGCAGACGAAGCATCTCTGCCGGTGAGGGGAGCGTCACGAAGCGCCGGCACAGCGGCGCGGGGAAAGCTCTAGGAGTTGGAGAGGAGCCGTGCCACCCGCGACTTCTTGCGCGCCGCGTTGTTGCCATGGATAGCATGCTTGGCGGCAGCCTTGTCGATGGTGGAGGTCAGCTTCCTGGCTGTCTCGGCAGCGGTGTCGGTGTCGCCGGCGGTGACGGAGTCGTTGAGGCGCCGGAAGTACGTCTTGATGGACGACTTGTAGCGCAGGTTCTCCAAGCGCTGCCGCTGGGCGATGCGCACTCGTTTGCGCTGCTGCTTAGTATTAGCCAACCCTCGTTCCTCCCGTCTTCCCTTAAAAGTCGCAGCAGTCTAGCATAACGGTCGCGCATGGACAATGACACCAACAGTGATCCGGGCTACAAGAGAAGACTTGCTTTGGCGGCCGCCTTCCTCATGGCGGCGACGGCCGGCTCTCGCATCCTCGGTCTGATCCGGGAGATACTTCCCGGAATCTATCTGGGCATGGGCGCGGACATGGGGGCCTTCACGCAGGCCATCAAGGTGCCCAACCTGGTGCGCACCCTGCTGGCCGATACGGCTCTGTCGGCCGCGTTCATCCCCGTGTTCTCAGCGCTTCTCGAGAGAGAGCGGCGCCGCGAGGCCTGGCAGGTGGCTTTCACCGTGACCGTCGCGGCGACGGCCGCCCTGGGGGTGGTGACGGTCTTGGGCGTGGTCTTCGCGCCGGCCATCATCAAGGTGGTATCTCCGGGTTGGGTGAGCGATTTCCCCGACTCGGTGGAGATGGCGGCGAGCTATATGCGGATCATGTTCCCCACGGTCTTGGTCACGGGGCTCGCGGGGATCCTCATGGGAATCCTCAACTCGTACAACCATTTCTCGACGCCGGCGCTGGCGCCCATCGTCTGGAACATCATCATCATCGTGGTGATCGTTCTGTTCGCGAAGCAGTACGGGTTCGAGGCGATCGCATGGGGGTTCATGCTGGGCACCGTGGCCGAGTTGCTTCTGCAGGTGCCACCCGTCTGGAAGCGCCGGTGGCGGCGTGGCGTTGGCCTGGGGACTGTCGACTCGCAAGCTGTGGACGCCCGGACCGTGGATACCCGACCCGTGGACGAGCCCTCGCCCTGGCGCCTGGCCTTGCGTAGCCCCGAGGTCAGACAGGTAGGCATCCTTCTCGGGCCTGTGATACTGAGCCTGGGCATCGTGAACTTCAACTCCTTCATCGGGACCGTGGTGGCGACGCTCATACCGGGCATGAGGGAAGTTGCACCGGCCTACATAGACAAGGCGTTCCGGCTCTTCCAACTACCGCAGGGCATGTTCGCGATCGCCATCGGGACGGTGCTTTTCCCCGCTCTCTCCAGGCACGGCGCAGCCAAGCGGATGGTGGAGTTCCGGGA
>DAIRFC010000141.1:0-3270 GCA_036795215.1 Actinomycetota bacterium
TGAGCCTCAGCATGTTGGTGAGATCGCTGTCGTCTCCAAAGGGCGAGGGCATGAGATTGTGGCACTCGTCCACGATGAGCAGGTCCCAGGGCAGGTGCGGGGACCCCTCAGGAGCTCGGCACGCGGTCGTGAAATGCTCGAGCACGTCCGGTTGACGAAGGTAATGATAGGAGGCGATGATGCGCGGGAATGTGCGCCATGGGTTGGCGTCCATCCCCAGCCGTCGCCGCAGCGCGTTGGTCTCTGCCCGGTCGACAAGATCGAAGGCCAGCGAGAACTTGTCCCACATCTCGTCGCGCCACTGCAGACGAAGGGACGCCGGAGTGAGGATGAGCACGCGCCGGATGCGCCGACGAATAAGGAGCTCGGAGAGAATCAGGCCGGCCTCTATGGTCTTGCCGATGCCGACATCGTCGGCGATCAGCAGGTTGACCCGAGGCATCCGCAGGGCCTTGAGGAGCGGCACCAACTGGTAATCCTCTACCTCTACGGCGCCATGGAAAGGACTGCGAAAGGGCAATCGCTCCAAGGGCCCGGAGCCGTCGGGATCAAGGAAGGGCATCGCGCTGGTCCAGCGAGCTCCCCGCAGAAGCGCATCGAAGTCATTGGCCGGCATCGGCCCTGAGCGAGCAGGGTCAGGTAGAGCATTCGGCTCGAGCAGGTGCGCGTGAGGCTGCTCGATTTCCCAGACCAGCCGCTCCTCTGCAGGGGACTGGTCGTCCTTGTAGTCGATTTGGACCAGATGCAGCCGGCCGTCGTCACCGTCGAACGGCTCGACCGCCGCGACGATGCCCCGACGGTTCCTGACCGAAGCAAACATGCCAGGACGAGGGATCTCGACAGACTGACTCAGGTTCTGGCCAGGGGCGAACTCACTCACAGGCTGCTACCTATCGCGCGTTGACCGATGATTTGACCTCCCTGTTCGCGGGCAGTCTCGGCTGCGACACGCCAATACACGGGGCTCCCTGAGGCGCAGGAAGCTCAGCCACCCCGGTTGCAGATCACGATAGATTTATCTTACAACTTTGGTCGGATAGATAAGCACCGCGGATCCCAGACGACACGAACTGACTGACCACCGTGGACTTCCTCTACCGGTCGGCTGTGGGGGTCTGCTCAAGCTCGTCGCAACCCGCGGTTTGTCACCTGCCATAACACGAAGATATCTCGATCTTGGCAATCACACAGTACGCAAAGACCCGCTGCACCCTATCGGGACCACGCACACCATGGAAACATAGTGTCCATTCCCATTTGTCGTGCGGCAGGTGGCCTACTCTCCAAAGCCTACGCCGATAATCTCGGGACCATACTTCTCAGCAAGAAAGCGCTCCCGGTAGACGTAGTTCGCCGTGCGGCAGACGTTCGATGCGAAATAGACGTTGTAGCCTCCGCCGATTGCTGCTCCGGCGCCGGGCAAGAAGTTGGCCAGTTTGGCCTTGGTCAGTCTCACGCCTAGAGATTCTGCGATCTTCTTCATTCCGGCCACAAGGGCATGCCTCTCCAGTTCCGACCAGGTCTTTTTGCGTGCCAACTCAGCGCTGATCCGCGTCAATTCCGCAATAGCGAGTGCTTTGGCTGCATTGGCCGGACTCGAAGCGAGGCCTAGCACTCTCAGTGCGTAGTCCCTTTCGTGTTCGAGTGAAGCATTGAACCCACAGTACGTCGCGTATTGCCCAACTGCCCGTAGGTTCGCCGACACAACCGCCACGACGTCCGCTGCTATGCCCACTGCGCCAACGGAGCCGGTTGCCGCGCCCTCCAGAGCACATATAGCTCCGTATTTCGTCCTCAAGTACCCGATGACCGAGTCAACGTTCTGAAGGTCCAGAGCATAGATGTCCTTGCCCTCCTCAACCTTATGCCCCGCGCGCCTGTATCTCGCGTAGATCGCGTCGGGCCTCACGCTCCATTGAGACAAGTCGTTCAGAAGCCCCAGCACTCCGACCAGGCTCTTCTCTATGGCCTCCCCCGAGTAAGGAACGCTCATTACTAGTCCAGCCGCCTTCTCGACGGGCCAGGTAACGGTATGGGCCACTCGTGCCAGACCCGTTTGTCGACGGTTCTTCCACGCGGCAATCTGCACAAGTGCCGCCCGCTCATACGGCGAAGGACCCACCGCATTCCCACCCTCTGCCGACACGCTCCCTCCTCCCTTCCAGCCCCACCGGGCGATGCAATGCACACTGCTCTTGTTTCATCGGTCGGAGAACCAAACATCATGATGGTTGATCAACCAGCCACGGAGACGCCGCCATGTCGCAATCAACCGCACTCGACTTCCCCGAACAGGACCAGGTCGGCTGGAAGCGCGCCCTGTATGCCTTCTTGGTCGAGAAGAAACGTCGGTCGGAATCTGACCACATCGACCACGGCTATTCGTCCGTGTGTCCAGGAGGGTCTGCCGGTCTCGAGCGTCTCGCTAGCCACGCTCCGAGCCCCGGCGATCCCTTGGACAATTACCAGCCCGCAGGGCTCCCGGATCGAGCCATCATCCTCGTGATGGTGCCCACCGGGCGCCGACAGCGGGGGCATGACCTCCGCGAGTTCCTGGCATCGAGGGTCCGGTGCTTGAGGTCGCTGCGTAGCTTGCGCGTCGAGACGAGGCACCGGGTCTCACTCTCGATATCCTCGGTAGGATCCAGGTCAAAGCCGAGCGCATCGTCCAGATCGGCGAACTCGTCCGGGCCGAAACCTGCGGTATTTTGCGGCATGGCCGGTGCTCGGATCAGGCCGTGGCGACGCACTCGGGCGCTAGGCCCGCGTCGCTCAGGCGCTCGAGGATGACGGCCACGAACTTGGGGTCGAGCTCCATGCAGAGGGCGGTGCGGCGGCCCTACCACGATCTCGGCGGCGATAATACGCAGGAAATGCATGCGGCGGGCAATCCTGCGACTCATTGGGGGGCGAAAAGAGACACGGCAGCTGTGCGCCGCCGTGTCCATTGTCCCGAGGGGCCGCGCTATCAATGTCGGGCTTCGATCCGCTCCTTCTGTTTGCGTTCGCGGTCGACGCGCCGGGTTCGGGTGACCTGGCATTCCTCCGAGCAGAACGCTTGATTCCCGCCGGTCGGCACGAAGCTGCGCCCGCACTCCCGGCACCGGCGAGCCGGCGGCTCGAGGCCCTCCGGCCTCGGGATGTGGTGCTTACCGCGGTCTTCGGCCAGGTAGCCCCGGGGTCCGAGTTCCAGGTGCTCGGGTGCCACGCAGCAGTCCTGCCCGCAGGTGCTCCGGACCGCCATCCCCTCCGGGATGGGGCCGTGGTCCC
>DAIRFC010000038.1:0-1262 GCA_036795215.1 Actinomycetota bacterium
TCCATGCCGGCCAGCTGCTGCCTGCTCGAGGCGGAGATCTGGATGGCCGATTCGGCAGCCTCGACGACGCTTTCGGCCAGAGATTGGATGGCCTCCCCAGACTCTCTGGACTGCTCCCGGCCGGCTTCAACAGCCATCTGACCCTCATCGGCGGCGCTCACAGCCAGAGTACTTGCCTTCTGGATCTCAGAGAGAACGGCGCGCGCTTGGACCACGGCCTGCTTGGACTGCTCGGCCAGACTCTTTACCTCCTGAGCCACCACGGTGAACCCTTTGCCCTGCTCGCCGGCCTTGGCCGCTTCTATCGACGCGTTCACCGAGAGTAGGTTGGACTGCTCGGCCAAGTCGTTCACCGTCGTGATGATATCGCCGACGGCCTGGGTCTGCTCGCTCAGACGGTGGATAGTCTCGGCCACTATGCCCATCTGGTTCTGCATCTGCTCGATGCCCGAGAGCGTCTGCGCCACCGTCGCCCTTCCGGTCTCGGCCACACGCGCCACGTCCTGGGAACCCGCCGCCACCTCGCTGGCCTTCTCGTGGGCCATCTGGGCCGTCTGCTTGACTTCCTCCACTGTGGCGGTGGTTTCGTTGGTGGAGGCCGCGGTCTGAGCGGCCGCCGCCGCCACCTGGGAGGAGACGGTCTGGAGTTGGGTCGCCGAAGTAGTGATGCCGTTGATAGCCGTGTGCAGGTGCCGGCTCGTGGCTCTCCTCAGGTAGATGCTGAACAAGATGCCCCCCACGAGGGCCAGCACGGTCCAACCTATCACCAACCACAGCATCATCGTCGAGTTCTTATCAAGACTGCGCAGCAGGTCTTCCTGCCGCGTCTTACCATGCTCCCTGAAGGTACCCGCAGTGGTTTGCAGCTGTTGCGCCAGGGGGAGGATCTGTTGGTCGACCATCGTGAGAGCCTTCTCCTGCTCGTTCTCCGCCGTCGAATAGAACGTCTCCACAGCCTGCTCGTGCTGCGCGATCAAGTCGCGCATGCTCTCCACGATGGCCAGGTCCTCCGCGCCGGCGGTCTTCAGCATCGCCAAGGAGTCGACGTGCGGCGTGAGAAAGGAGACGGCTTCAAACAGCGGACCGACATCGGTGGTCCCCCAGTCGTCGGCCAAGATCATGTGGTAGATCTCCGCCAGTTCCCAACCCGTGGCGGACGAGACCATGTCCTGCGCCCTCACGTCGATCTGGGTCACGGCTTCCACCTGAGTAACGGCATCGCTGTATTCCTGCTTCCATCCCTCCTGCCACACCAGCCAGCC
>DAIRFC010000038.1:1362-22466 GCA_036795215.1 Actinomycetota bacterium
TCATGCCAAGGGCAAAGGGTCCTGATTACTATCGGCAGGCGGGGAGAAAGACTTCAGCACTTGGCACTCTCCCCAATAGAGTGCCAATCACTATTGGACATGCCGAGGTTTTCCGATATACTTGCCAGGAGCTGAATCAGGAGGTGTGAGCGCCTTGCCTACATACGAATATCGTTGTCTTTCATGTGACCACCAGTTCGAACGCTTTCAGCGCATGTCGGACGAGCCGATCAAAGAGTGTGAGATCTGCGGCGAGCCCGTCAGAAGGCTGCTGTTCCCGGTCGCCATCCATTTCAAAGGCTCGGGGTTCTACACCACCGACTATGCCCGGCGTAACAATCTTGGCCACTCGGGTTCGCACGCGGCCAACGGTGGATCGGATTCTTCCGGCGGCGACTCGTCGTCGGGCTCCGAGAGCACGGGGTCTAACGGCAGCACGGGGTCTACCGAGAGCGTCAAACCGCCTGTCACCAAGACGAGCGCTCCCGTCGCAGCCGGGGCGGGCTCGAGCGACTGAGCACCTCACCTCCAGCCATGGCGGTTAGAGACTGCGCGCTCGTCGCCTTCGGCTCCTCTCGCCCGCTCATCGTCCTCACTAACGACGACGGCGTGAGCTCGCCGGGACTTGCCGCGCTCAAAGATGCTCTCGAACCTCTGGGTGACGTGCAGATAATCGCGCCCGACCAGAACCGTTCGGGAGCGGCCCGCAGCATCACCATGCACTCCCCCCTGTGTGTAGAAGAAGTGGAGCTGCCCGACGGCAGTCTGGCCTATGCCACCGACGGCACTCCGGTCGACTGCGTGCGTATGGCCGCACTGGGCCTGCTCCACCGGCCGCCCGACCTCATCGTCTCGGGCATCAATCTGGGCGCCAATCTGGGCGACGACATCACCTACTCGGGCACCGTGGCGGCGGCCCTGGAGGGCATCATGCTGGACATACCGGCCATAGCCCTCTCGGCCGAGGCATATCATCCCGGCTACGATCTGTCCGTTCCGGCCCGCTTTGCCCGCCACTTGGTGTCCACCGTATTGACTCAAGGTTTTCCGGCCAAGACTCTGCTCAACGTCAACTGTCCCGACCGCTCGTGGGACGGACTCGAGGGCGCCCGCCTCACGGTGCTCGGCAAGCGCATCTACGGCGACAAGGTGGAGTATCGGGAGACCAGAGGCAGCCGGCGGGTGTACCACATCTACAGCGATGAGTTGAGTTGGCATCACGAGCCGGGCACGGACTTTGAAGCCATCGCGGAAGGCTACGTGTCTATAACCCCGTTGCATTTCGACCTCATGTCGCACGAGGCTTTGGACGCTCTGCGGTGTTGGGAGGGCGAGTTGGCCTCTTGGAGGGCGCGCTGATGGGCGCGGATCGTGTCCCCGCGTACCAGGCCGTGGTCTTCGACCTCGATGGGACGTTGGTCGATTCGGTGGAACTCATCACGATCTCGTTTCAGCACGCCATCCGCGAGGTGCTGGGCCGGGAAGTGTCGCGGGAGGAATCCATCGCCCACGTGGGCCGGCCGCTCCGGGAGCAGATGGAGCTGTTCAGCCCCGAACACGCCGAAGAACTGGTGGACGTATACCGCGAGTTCAACCACCGCGAGCACGACCGCATGCTCAAGCTGTACGACGGCATCCTGAATCTGCTGAACGATCTGGTGAAGGCCAAGGTCAAGCTGGGATTGGTGACCTCCAAGTCGCGTTACACCACGCAGATGGCCTTCGACCTCACCGGCATCGGGTGCTACTTCGACGCGACCATCTGTGCCGACGAGAGTCCGGGCAACAAGCCGTCGCCCGACCCGATACTGGCCTGTTTGGAGCTGCTGGGGGTGGGCGTCGGCGCTGCCGCCTACGTGGGCGACAGTCCGTCGGATGTCCAGGCTGCGCTTGCCGCGGGGGTGGACGCCATAGCGGTGACGTGGGGCGTCTTCGACACCGAGACGATGGTGGCTGAAAAGCCGGACATCCTGGTTCATACTATCCCTGAGTTATCGGAGGTACTCGGGGTATAGGAGGAGCCTGGTGGCGGGAGACGGAGCCGGGGGGGACACAGGCGTGGCGGCGCGGGGCGGGCCGGCGTCGACAGTCGCCGAGCGCGTGGAGGAATTGCGGGCGCTGGTGCGCCACCACGAGTACCGCTACTACGTGCTCGACAGTCCCGAGATCTCCGATGCCGACTACGACGCCCTCTTTCGCGAGCTACAAGATCTGGAGACTGCTCATCCCGAGCTGGTGACTTCCGATTCGCCCACGCAACGGGTCGGTGGCGCGCCGCTGGCAGGTTTCACGGAGGTGCGTCACGGCGAACCCATGCTCTCGCTCGCCAATGCGAAGAACGAAGACGAGCTTCGGGCTTGGCACGCGCGAGTGGTGAAGCTCGTGGCCGAGGCGCGGGCCGGCGCCGCAGGCGCCGCGCCCAGCCTGTTCGACGATCCGGCGGCGGGCGCGTCCGACGCCGCTGCGGATGCCGGCCCTCTCCGCTTCGTGCTCGAGCCCAAGATCGACGGCCTGGCGGTCTCGCTGCGCTATGAGAACGGCCGGCTGACGGTAGGGGCCACGCGCGGCAACGGCGAGATCGGCGAAGACGTGACGTCCAACCTGCGCACCATCTCCACGGTGCCGCTGGCCATGCTTCCTGAGGCTGCTCCCTATCCTCCAGCCCTGGAGGTGCGGGGCGAGGTGTACCTGCCCTTGGCGGCCTTCGAGAGGCTCAACGAGCAACGCGTCGCGGCGGGGGAATCGACCTTCGCGAACCCGCGCAACGCCGCCGCGGGCTCGCTCCGCCAGTTGGACCCGCGCGTCACCGCCGCCCGTCCGCTCTCCACGTGGTTCTACGGTGTGGGCTACCGGGAGGGCATGGAGTTCGCCGGCCACCACGACGTGCTTGAGTGGTTGCGCAGGGCCGGGTTTCGGGTGAACCCCGACGTGCGGGTGGTGGACTCCGTCGATGCCATCGTGGCCGGTTGCCGGGAGTGGCAGGAGCGCCGCGACCAGCTGGACTACGACATCGACGGCGTGGTGGTGAAGCTCGACGACCGCGCGTTGCAGGCCGCGCTCGGAGCGGTGGGCCGCGACCCGCGGTGGGCCGTTGCCTACAAGTTCGCTCCCACCACGGCGCAGACGCGCTTGGTGAAGATCCATATCAACGTGGGCCGTACGGGCGTGCTGAACCCCTGGGCGGAGCTGGAACCGGTGGAGGTCGGCGGGGTGACCGTGGAGCGCGCTACCCTGCACAATGAAGACGACATCCGCCGCAAAGACCTGCGCGAGGGCGACATGGTGGTGTTACAGCGGGCGGGTGACGTCATCCCGCAGGTGGTGGCGCCTCTTACCGATCTGCGCACCGGCGCCGAGAAGCCCTTCTCCATGCCGTTGGAGTGCCCGTCGTGCGGCACGCCGGTGGTGCGGACGCCGGGCGAGGTGGCCGTGCGCTGCCCCAACCCCGACTGCCCGGCCAAGTTGGCCGAGGCGGTGAAGCACTTCGTCAGCAGGGGCGCCATGGATATCGACGGCGTGGGCGAGAAGCTGGTGGAGCGGTTGTTGGCCCTGGGCTTGATCGACGATGCGGCGGGGCTGTACGACCTGGAGGCCGCTCAACTCGCGGGACTGGAGCGCCTGGGGGACAAGTCGGCGGCGAACATCGTGGCGGCCGTGGAGGCGTCGAAGACCCGGCCTCTGGCGCGGGTGCTTTTCGCGCTTGGCATCCCGCACGTGGGCGCCGAGAATGCCGAGCTACTGGTGCGCCGCTTCGGCAGCGTGGCTGCGCTGCGCGAAGCTTCAGTAGAAGAGATCAGCGAGACGCCGGGCATCGGGCCCATCATCGCCGAGAGCGTAGCGGGGTTCTTCCGCGATGAGCGCAATCTGGACCTGATCGCGCGGTTGGAGACAGCCGGGGTGACTATGGAAACGCCGGCCGGCGTGGGCGCCGCCGGGGACGGCGGTGAGGCGGGGCCGGACGGCGGCGCGGACGGTACGCCGCGGCCCGCCGGGCCGCTGGCGGGCAAGACCCTGGTGCTCACCGGCACTCTGCCGACGCTGTCCCGCCAAGAAGCCACCGACCTCATCGTGGCGGCGGGCGGTCGAGTCACGGGTTCGGTGAGCTCCAAGACCGACTACGTGGTCGTGGGCGATGAGGCCGGCTCGAAGCTGAAGAAGGCCGAGGAGTTGGGCGTCGCTCTGCTGGACGAGGCGGGTCTGCGGGGCGTGCTGGGCGGTTAGGGTGCGCGAACGGCGGGGACGCGCTGTCGCGTCCGGGCGTCAGCCCGCGATGGCCGCCTGCTGCTCCGCCTTGGCCAGATCGCTCCGCTGGCCACCCTGGACTCCCACCTGCTCGCTATCCACCTGTTCGCGTGGTGTGATGACCAAGTTGCCCCGGTCGGTGGTCACCTCGATCACCCGCACGACGCGGGGACGGTCTTCCTCATCGAGTTCCAAGTGGACGACGAGCGGATTGAGCTTTCTGAGGTGCTCCGCCGTCGCCTTGTTCATGGCCAGCCATTCGTTGAGGGTGGTCTCGGGGTCGAGGCTCTGCACGGTGGTGAGGCCCCCGGTCGAACTGCCGGTGAGGTACTCCAGGAACGGGGGCGCATCGCGACGGACGAGCTCACCGGCCACCATCCAGGTGGGCCGCATGTCGGCGGCCTTGCGGAAGGTCGAGATGCGGGCGGGTGTTCCCCGTTTGGCCTTGAGCTGCACGGTGAACGAGCGCATCTTGAGGATGGGGAGCCCTTCGTCGGCATCGTCGATGGCGACGATGCGGTGGTCGCGGGGCAGCAGGTCGATGAGGGCGTTCAGCAGGGTCGACTTGCCGGCCTTGGGACCCCCGCTGATGATGATGGTGCGCTTGAGCCCCAGGCTGCTGTTGAGAAAGCGGGCGTACCAGGGGGTCATGAGAGCGTCGTCGACCAGTCGGCGTAACGACACGTTGAGGATGCCGCTGCCACGAGGGATGGCGGCGCCCGGTCCGACGGGCTTGGTGGCCTGCAGGGCGGCGGCGCGGTCGAGTTGGTGCGTCTGATAGGTGGTGACCAGAGCCTGCAGCATGCGGGTGAGCATGAGAAGGTTCGACCGTTCCTCGTCGGGGGGATTGTTCTCCGCGATGAGGTCGTCGGCAAGTTTCTTGATGCCTTGCTCGTACGAGGCAAGAATACGGTCGAACGTTGCCACGGTCCCTCCGATGCTCTCAGGCTGCTGCGATTCTACTAGTTGTAAATGTCGGCTGCCAGCGGCGGGTGCATGAGTCGCGCGATGTAGGGTAATCTCTCCGATACGACGAACGGCCAAGGAGGCATGGAGTGCACGAAGAGGTGAGCCTGGCGCTACTGGTGGGGGGTCAGTCCACCCGTATGGGTGAGGACAAGGCCTTCGCGCCGTTCCACAGCGGCACTCTCCTGGAATGGATGTGGCAGCGCTTCAGTCCGCTCTTCTCACATGCTTTCGTCGTCGCCCGCGAATCTTCCCGTTTCCACGGCTTGGGCATGCCGGTGGTCGTCGATGCTCTCACCGAGCACGGTTCGGCGGTGGGTGTGTACACCGCTACGCTCGCGGCTCCCACCGAACGGGTCATCTGCCTGGCCTGCGACATGCCGTTCGTGGCGCCGCAGTTTCTCACGACCCTCGTCGAGAGATCCCAAGGCTACGACGTGTTCGTGCCCCGGCACGGGGAATACATGCAGCCTCTCTGCGCCGTCTACGGCAAAGGGACGCTCGACGCCTACTACGCGTTCATCCGTTCCGGCAGGCGGCGTATCTTCGACATCTATCCCGATCTCAACACCGGCTACCTCGACATGGACGACGGCAGCCACGGCGATCCCGAAGCCCTCTTCATGAACGTCAACACGCCTGAGGAGCTGGAGGCGGCCCGGCAGCGGCTGGCGGCAGAGGAAGGGGGCTGGCGCGCGGCGCTCCAGCCCCGCATCCAGGCCTTCATGGACACCTGCCCTCTCCCCGCCGTGTCCTTCATCGGCAAGAAGAAGTCGGGCAAGACAACCGTGGTGCTGGGAGTCATCAAAGAGCTGCGTAGCCGGGGCTACCGGGTGGCCGCTCTCAAGCACGATACCCACGGGTTCGAGGTCGACGTGCCGGGTACCGATTCCTACCGGTTCCGCGAGGCCGGGGCCGAGGTGGTGGGGATCTCGTCGCCCGATAAGTACGTCTGGTTGAACTCAGTGGACGAAGAGCGTCCGTTGAGCGATCTTGCCGCCCAGATCCGCGAGCCGGTGGATCTCATCATCACCGAGGGGTTCAAGAAGCAGGACGCTCCCAAGATCGAGGTGTCCCGCCGGGCGCGCAGCACTGAGTTGGTGAGCACGCCAGACGAGCTCGTGGGCATCACAAGCGATCAACCGTTCCCCGACTACCCCGTCCCGCAGCTTGCCCTCGACGATTTTCGCGGGTTGGCTGATCTCATCGAAGAGCGTATACTCGCACGAGTATAACGCTTCCATTCATGTTGAAAGAGGCCACTTCGTGAACCCCCCCGCCGGACAAAGAGTCGATTATCTCCGTCTCTCCGTAACCGACAGATGTAACTACCGCTGCGTATATTGCATGCCCCCTGAAGGGGTGCCGTTCAAACCACACGAGGATCTGCTCACCTACGAAGACATGGAGTTCTTCGTACGGGCGGCTACCTCGCTGGGCATCACCAAAGTGCGGCTCACGGGTGGCGAGCCGCTGGTGCGAAAAGGCCTCCCCGATCTGGTGAGGTTGCTCAAGGCCATCCCGGCGCTCCACGGTATCTCTCTTACCACCAACGGTGTCTTGCTGCCGAAGTTCGCCACCGAGCTGAAGAAGGCAGGCGTCGACCGCGTGAACATCAGCATCGACTCGCTGCAACCGGACCGCTACCGGGAACTGACCCGCGGCGGTTCCCTGGAAAACGTCCTGAAAGCAGTGGAGTCCGCGCTCTCGGCCGACCTGAGCCCGGTGAAACTGAACGTAGTCATGATGCCCACCCTGCTGTCTGAGCTTGCCGATTTCGTCGCTCTCACGCGCGACAGGCCGCTGCATGTGCGCTTCATCGAGTGGATGCCGGTGGGCGGCTGCGGCCCGCGAGCAGTGGGCGATTCGCTCCCCAAGGCCGACGTGTTGGCCGCCCTTCACGAGATGGGCGCTCAAGGGTTGGGAGAGTTGACCCCTGTGGACTCGCCGGCCGGCTGGGGCCCCGCTCACTACTATTCGTTCCCCGGATACCAAGGCACGTTGGGGTTCATCGGCTCCACGTCCGACCACTTCTGCGCCACGTGCAACCGGCTGCGTCTCACCGCCGACGGGGGTCTCAAGAATTGCCTCTTCTCGGACGACGAGATCAGCGTGAGGTCGGCGGTGCAGGCCCGGGACTTGGACGCGGTGATCGATCTGGTGACTGAGTCGATCGCGCGCAAGACCTTCGACAAGAACACGTTCTTGGGGCGCGCCTCCCGCGGCATGTCCCAGGTGGGTGGCTAGTATGGACGAACTCCGCCTGAGCCATGTAGATGAAAGCGGCAATGCCCGCATGGTGGACGTAGGGGGCAAGGACATCAGCAAACGTACGGCGCGGGTGGGCGCCCGCATCTGGATGTCCCCGTCGACCCTACGACTCCTTCAGGAGGAGGCCCTGCCCAAGGGCGACGTGCTGGCCGTGGCCAAGGTGGCGGGTATCATGGCCGCCAAGCGCACGGCGGAACTGGTGCCGCTCTGCCATCCGCTGTCGCTCACTCAGGTGGACCTCACCTTCGAGGTGGTGGAGGCGGATTCGCGCGTAGACATCGAGTGCGTCACTCGTACCGAAGACCGCACCGGCATCGAGATGGAAGCACTCACCGGTGCCGCCGTGGCGGCCATAACCATCTACGACATGTGCAAGGCGGTCGACCGCGCCATGGTGATCGGGGACCTGCGCCTACTGGAGAAGACGGGCGGTAAAGAGGACTACATCCGTTCACCCGAGCCCGTTACGAGCGAGGCAGGCACGGTGGTCGCTGTGAACGTGAGCGGGTCGAAGGGCCAGCGCAAGATCCCCATGCCCGAAGCCCGGATGCGCACCGATCACGGTATCGAGGGCGACGTCCACTCCGGCAACTGGCACAGGCAGGTGAGCCTGCTCGCCCAAGAGTCGGTGGACAAGATGACCGCCGCAGGGCTGAAAGTGGGCCCTGGCGACTTTGGAGAGAACATCACCACTGTGGGTATCGACGTGGCGTCACTGCCTCTGCTTACTACTCTGGAGATCGGGGAAGCGTTGGTGGAGGTCACTCAGATCGGCAAGGAGTGCCACACCCGCTGCGCCATCTACAACCAGGCGGGTGACTGTGTCATGCCGCGTGAGGGCATCTTCGTCCGGGTCTTGCGAGGTGGCCGCGTCGCTCCCGGCGACACGGTGCGCGTGAGGGCCTGGGGAACCGGAGCGAGAGGGGTCGGGGCCACCGTCGCCACGGACACCGAGCCGTGAGCGACTCTGGCGTGCACGGCCATTCTCCCAACAAGGCGGCCACCCGTCCCATCCGTGCCGCGGTCATCACTCTGAGCGATAAGGCGAGCGTCGGTCTTCGCGCCGACGCCTCAGGTCCCATGTTGGTGCAGCTACTCCGCGACCTGGGGGCCGAGGTGGGCGACGCGGTTGTCATCCCCGACGATCAGCCACGCATCGAGGAGACGCTCGCAGCTCTCGCCGACGGCGGGTCGGTCGATCTTGTGCTCACCACCGGCGGCACCGGCCTCGCCCCGCGCGACCGAACTCCGGAGGCCACTCTGGCGGTGGCCGACCGGCTTGCCCCTGGGTTTGCCGAGGCCATGCGGGCAGCCTCTCTAAACGTGACACCTCGCGCGATGATGAGCCGGGCCGTGGCGGCCGTGCGAAAGAGCACCCTGATCATCAACATGCCTGGCAGCCCCAAGGCCTGCCGTGAGCATTTTGCCGTCATCGGGCCGGTGCTCGACCATGCGGTGGAGACCCTGCGTGGAGAAGCCTTCGAGTGCGCGACTGCGGAGGACGCAGACTAAGGAGCCGTAGAGCTGAGACGCTTCTTCTTGGACTCCTTGGCTTCGTAGAGCATAGTGTCGGCGACACGCAGCAGCACCTCGGCATCGGACCCATCCTCTGGGCAGGCAGCTGAACCGAAGCTCACCTGAAGGCTCGCGAACGAACGGCCGAGCTTGAAACGGGTCTTGTGGATGGACTCCGAGATCCTGCGGCCCACCATCTGGATGGCGTTCTTGTCGGCCTCGGGCATGAGTATGAGGAACTCGTCGCCCCCGAACCGGCAGGGGATGTCGACGTCGCGGATGCTCATGCGCATAACCGTTGCCAGATGCACCAGAGCGGTGTCGCCCGCTGCATGACCGAACGTGTCGTTGACCCACTTGAGGTTGTCGAAGTCGAGCATGAGTATCGCGAACGGGTGCCGGTAGCGCTTGTAGAGCTCCACGTAGCGCTCCAACTCCGGTTCCCAGTAGCGGCGGTTGTAGAGCCCGGTGAGGCTGTCTGTATGGGCGAGCCTGTCGAGCTCGGCGTTGGACTGCTTGTGGTAGGCCTCGGTGGCGGCGGTCATGATGCGGTGGAGACCGAGCCGTAGCACCCGCACCAACTCCAAGAGCTCCTGGTCTTGAGAACGCATGCCGTCGGCGAGGCCGTCCCAGATCGCTTCCTCGAGGGCGCAGAGGCTATCGGCCAAAGACCCGATGGCATCGGCGCCGTCGCGCTGCAGCGTCCCGAGGGTGGCGGCTTGGTTGTAGTACGTGCCGCCGGGCAAGAACTGCTTGAGTGCTTCCTCGTCGGCGAGGCAACGCTTGAGGCCCTCGATCAACTCGACGGAGGTGCGGATGCTCTCCTGGGTGGGGAAGCGTTCGAGCGCCTCCAAGTCGTCGAGCCGGCTGACCAAGCTCCCCAACCAGGCCTTGGTGATGTCGATCTTGCGCTCTTCGAGGATGCGTTGCGCCTTGAAAAGAATGGGGCCCGCTTCGGGTCCCTGATCACTCGCGCCTATGTCTCCCGCGTTCGGCACAGGCTAACCTCTTCGTACAGGACGAAAATATCTACACATTATAAGAGGAGTTACCCGGCCGGTGCAATAGTGGCCCGGGCCGCCTCTGGTAATATTTCGGCTATATCCGGGTATAACTTGACCGTCAGCATCACCCGCGGTTGCCGCGAGTTGGAGGATGCATGAAGATCGGCTTCGATGCGAGGGCGATACCGTACCGTAAAGGCATCGGCATATATTCCCGGAACCTGCTGCGACAGTTCGCCGATGCCGGTCTTGAGGTGGTGGTCTTCTGCCAGGA
Organism: Actinomycetota bacterium; assembly: GCA_036795215.1. GTDB lineage: Bacteria > Actinomycetota > Thermoleophilia > RBG-16-64-13 > RBG-16-64-13 > RBG-16-64-13. The sequence goes on from DAIRFC010000038.1 coordinate 11,635, forward strand.
CGATGAGAAGCACAGCATCCCCTCGGCCGACTCGCTCACCCTCGTCTCGGCCAACATGAACCCCATAGCCATCCACGCCAAGGCTTCGTTCAGAGCTCTGTTGAAGGAATCGGGGGTCGACATCCTGCATGTCCCCAGCCCCTGGGCGCCTACCCCATTGCCTGTGCCCCTGGTCTCGACCATGCACGACGTCACCCCGTTCCTCTATCCGCAGAGCGTGCCATTTCCTCTCCGCATGCGGTACAAGGCGCAATTGCACGATACCCTGCAGGAGTCCAGACGGGTCATCACGGTGTCGCAGATCCTCTTTTCTACCCTCAGCATCTACGCCGGCGTCGACCCGGCCAAGGTCAGGGTCATCCATAACGGGGTCTCTGAGCGTTTCACGCCGCAGACCGATCCGGCATTGCTCCAGGCGGTGCGGCACCGGTACTCTCTGCCCGACCGGTTCGCGTTCTGGGCGGGCGACTTCCGGCAGGAGAAGAACATCCTCTTTCTCGTGCAGGCGTGGTCGAGGATGCATAAGAGGATGTTGGATCCTCCCGACCTCGTCTTGGCCGGCGCCCAGAAGTTGGAGTACCACAGGATCCGTGACGAGGTGCGGAAGCGGGGGCTGACCGGGAAGATCCTGTTTCCCGGCTTCATAGGCGACGAAGACCTGCCCGCGGTCTACTCCGCGGCTACCGTCTTCGTATTCCCGTCGCTGGCCGAAGGGTTCGGGTTGCCACCTCTGGAAGCCATGGCCTGTGGCACGCCGTGCGTGGTGTCGAACTCCTCGTCGCTCCCCGAGGTGACCGGCTCCGCCGCCCTGTTGTTCGATCCCACCTCGCTCGACTCGTTTGAGGACTGCGTGATCCGGGTCCTCACACAGCCCGAGCTGCGCGAGCACCTGTGCCGGGAAGGCCTGCGCCAGGCCGGCCGCTTCTCGTGGAGCAGGTCGGCCGAAGAGACGCTCGAGGTCTACCGCAGCGCTCTGGCAGAGTGAGCGCCGCCCGGTGAAAGACCTACGCGACTTCATCAAGCTCTTGCGCGACCGCGGCGAGCTGACCGTGATCGATACGCCGGTGGACCCGGTCTTGGAGATCACCGAGATAACCGACCGGGTGAGCAAGGCCGGCGGCGCGGCGCTTCTCTTCACCAATCCGAAGGGGTCCTCCATCCCCGTGCTCATGAACCAGTTCGGCAGCGAGAAGCGGGTGTGTATGGCGCTGCGGTCGGACTCGTACGACGATCTGGCCACCCGGGTGCAGAAGCTCATCACGCTGGAGGCGCCCGGCAGCGCCTGGGACAAGCTCAAAGCCCTGGCCCGGCTCAAAGACTTGGCCGCGTTGCAGCCGCGGACGGTGAGGAGCGGCGTATGCCAAGAGGTGGTGCTCACCAGTGACGAGATCGACCTGGAGGCTCTCCCCATCTTGAAGTGCTGGCCCCTCGACGGGGGCCGCTATGTCACGTTGCCGCTCGTGTTCACTCGTCATCCCCAGACTGGGGCCCGGAATGTGGGCATGTACCGTCTGCAGGTGTACGACAAGCGCACCACGGGCATGCACTGGCATCTGCACAAGGACGGGGCCGAGCACTACCGGTCTTGCGGCGGGCGTATGGAGGTCGCGGTGGCGATCGGGACCGACCCGGCGGTGACCTACGCGGCCACGGCTCCGCTGCCGGGCGGCATCGACGAGATGCTGTTCGCCGGTTTCTTGAGGGGTGAAGCGGTCGATCTGGTGCAATGCCGAACCGTCGATCTGCAGGTGCCCGCTCACGCGGAGTTCGTGCTGGAGGGCTACGTGGACGTGGACGAGCGGCGGGTGGAAGGTCCCTTTGGAGATCACACCGGCTACTACTCCTTGGCCGATGAATATCCGGTGCTGCATCTCACGGCTCTGACCCACCGGCGCGACCCCATCTACGCCGCCACCATCGTGGGGCAGGCCCCGATGGAGGACGCCTTCCTTGGCAAGGCTACGGAACGTCTCTTCCTTCCGCTCCTGCGCTTCACGCTGCCCGAACTGGTGGATCTCGACCTCCCCAAAGAGGGTGGCTTTCACAACTGCGCCTTGGTATCGGTGAAGAAGCGTTATCCGTTGCACGCACGAAAAGTGATGCACTCGCTCTGGGGCGCGGGGCAGATGCAGTTCAGCAAATGCATCGTGGTGGTGGACGCCGACGTGGACGTGCACGACTACGCCCAGGTGGCCTGGAGGGTCTTCAACAACGTCGACTGGAAGCGGGATGTGGTGGTCACCGAAGGGCCGCTCGACGTACTCGACCACTCGGCGCCGCAGCCTCTGTGGGGGGCCAAGATAGGCATCGACGCCACAAAGAAAGGCCCCGATGAGGGTCACAGCAGGGAGTGGCCGGCCGACGTAGAGATGTCGGCCGACGTGAAGGCCCGCATAGACGAGCTGTGGCCCAGCCTGGGTCTGGGGGGCGAAGCATAGGCGCCGCGCTCACCTACGTCCGTCGTTTCGCGAGTCTGGTGAAGTTCGAGCACTCCATCTTCGCCCTGCCGTTCGCGTACTCCGCCGCATTCCTGGCCGAGATGGGCGTGCCTGGGTTCTGGCGGATGTTCTGGATCACCATCGCTTTGGTCTCCGCGCGCAGTTTCGCCATGGCCGTGAACCGCCTCATCGACGCCCGGATCGACGCGCGCAACCCCCGCACGGTGGGACGTGAGCTGCCGGCGGGCCTTCTGAAGCGGTGGGAGGTGTGGCTCTTCGCGCTTGTCTCGCTGGGGGTGCTGATCGGATCGACGTTCGGCCTGCCGGTGATCACCCGGTATCTGTGGCCTGTTGTGATCCTACCGATGATCGTCTACCCCTACACGAAGCGCTGGACCAAGCACTGCCACCTGGTTCTGGGCGTCGCCGATGGCTTGGCGCCGGTGGGCGCCTGGGTGGCTGTGACAGGCGAGGTGACGTGGGAACCGTTCGTGTTGGGCGCGGGTGTGGCCCTGTGGATCGCGGGATTCGATGTGATCTACGCCTTCATGGATGTCACCGTAGATAGGGCTCAGAAGCTCCACTCTATCCCCGCGGACCTTGGAGAGCGCGCGGGCCTGTGGGCAACGCGTATCTTCCACGTGCTGGCCATAGTCCTGTTGGCGGCTACCGGTTTGGTGCAGGGCGCCAATTTCGTCTACTACGTGGGAGTAGGCATCTGCGCGATCCTCCTGTTCTACGAGAACTGGTTGATGCGCAAGGCCGACCTGGAGAAGGTGGGCGTGGCCTTCATGACCATGAACGGCCTCATCAGCGTGGTGTTCTTGTTCTTCACTACCCTCAGCCTTTTCGTGCCATGAGCAAGTTCGACGCTATGCCGGAGCCGGGCAAGGTCAGGCAGATGTTCGATGGGATCGCCGGGTCGTACGACCGGTTGAACGACCTCATGACCGCCGGGCTGCACCACCGCTGGCGCGACATGGGGGTCATGGTGAGCGGCGTGGGCCCGGGCTCCAGCGCCTTGGATGTGTGCTGCGGTACCGGGGATTTCGCCTTCGCTTTGAAGCGGGCTGTGGGACCCACCGGCCGCGTGATCGGATTGGACGTCTCGGAGGAGATGTTGAAGGTGGCGCGGGAGAAGTGCGGCCGCAACCAGTTGCACGTTGAGTTCCGCACCGGCGACGTGCTCGAGCTGCCGTTCCCGGACGGCGGCGCGGCCGTGGCCGGGCGCACCTTGGCGCCGGGGGCCGCCGCATCGAAAGGGGCGCCGGCCGGCGCCCGGGGGTTCGATGCCTGCACGGCGGGCTTTGGCATCCGCAATGTGGCCGACATCACCCAGGCCTTCCGTGAGATGCGGCGGGTCTGCCGTCCGGGGGGCAAGGTGGTGTGCCTGGAGATAACCCAGCCGCAGCTGCCGGTGTTCAAGCAGTTCTACGGGCTGTGGTTCGATCATGCCGTACCCCGTCTGGGCAAGTTCGCCGCCCACGACGAATCGGCCTATACGTATCTACCGGCCTCGGTGAGGCGTTTCCCGAACCCTGAGGATCTCAAGGGGTTGATGGAGGACGCCGGTCTTCGCAATGTGCGCTACGAGATACTGGCCGGGGGGATCATCGCTCTGCATCACGCGCTGGTGTAAGAGAATCGGACTGTCCCACTTCGTCATCATCCCGGCGCGTTTGCCGTCGGAGATGGTAACGGGCTCGAGTGATCTCGGCTCCGAACAGGATGATCTGTACCGAGTAATAGATCCACACCATGATGACCACAAGAGCGCCGGCTGCGCCAAAGACCGAGCTCAGGCCGGCTCTGCCCAGGTAGACACCGATCGCGTAGTTGCCGAGGGTGAAGAGAACAGCCGTCACCGACGCGCCCACGAGGACGTCGCGCCACGGAGGACGCGTGTTGGGGAGCAGGCGGAACACGACGGTCATGAAGAAGGTCACCACCACCAGCGAGAACGCCAGGCTCGAGGTCCGCAAGAGCAGGTCGGAGAGGGGAAGGGCGTCTGAGAAGTAGCCGGTGATTATCGAAACGGCAGTGTTGGCCATCATGGTCGCCAAGAACATGAAGCCGATCGCCAGGACCATTCCAAGGTCGAAGAGCTTGGCTACTACGAACCCCTTGACGCCTCCACCCGCCCGGGCTCCCACACCCCAGATGTCGTTCAGTGCCGACCTCATGCCTCCTACGACTCGGGAGGCGCCGAACAACAACGCGACCACGGCGATGATGGTGGCCACCAAGCCACCTCCGCCGACGTAGGCGGAGGTCAACAGGGATTCGACGAATCGGGCAACATCCTCGCCCAGCGTGCCTCGCAGATGGTCGACCACGAGACCTTCGGCCGCCTCCTGGCCGAACCAAAGGCTTGCCACGCTCACTGCGATGACGATGAGTGGAGCCATGCTGAAGATGCCGTAGTAGGCAATGGCGGCGGCCACGCGCTCCGACCGATGCTGCAGCCAACCTGATCCGGCATCCTTGAGGAGCCGAAGGGAGGCGCGGAGGTGGGCACCGGCGCCGCGGTAAGCACCCCGCAGGCCACGACTCAGCCGGCTTTTCACGCGACCGGTGTAAAGGGCGAAGGTGTGGTTGACAGACATACCCCGTCCTCTAGAACGTCTCGGGTTCCGCGATGGCTCGCAGAACTGTCTTCCCCCGTTCGGCAACGTCATAGTCCTCCGCGGTGCGTGCTAGACTCCGAGACATGCCCGCCGACCCCCGTGTCGATCCGCTCTCAGTCGTCGAAGAGAAAGTAGCCAAGGGGGAGCGACTTTCCGCCGCCGACGGCCTTGCCCTGCTCGGATCGCACGACCTGCTGAGGGTAGGCCGGCTGGCCGACCGGGTGCGCCGCCAACGGGTCGGCGACGACGTGTACTTCGTGGTTAACCGGCATATCAACTACACCAACGTCTGCCGCAATCGCTGTCGCTTCTGCGCCTTCTCCCGCAAGGAAGGTGAACCCGGGGCCTACACTCTGTCGGTGGACGAGGTCTTGGCGAAGGCCCGCGAAGCCGTGGAAGAGGGCGCCACCGAGATCCACATAGTGGGGGGAGAGAACCCCGATCTGCCCTACGAGTCGATCCGGGCGATGGTAGCGGGCATCCGGGAGATGGCTCCCAGTGTTCATATCAAGGCCTTCACAGCCTCCGAGATCGCCTGTTTTGCGGAGCTGGAAGGGGTGACCGAGGAGGACATCCTGCGCGACCTGAAGTCGGCCGGGTTGGAGAGCATGCCCGGCGGGGGCGCCGAGATCCTGGGGGCGGAGGTGCGGGCCCGCGTGTGCCCGACGAAGATCTCGGGAGAGCGGTGGCTGGAGATCCATAAGACGGCTCACGGCCTCGGCTTCAAGACCAATGCCACCATGCTCTACGGCCACGTGGAGAACTACGCCGACCGGGTGGACCACCTGCTGCGGCTGCGTGATCTGCAAGACGAGACGGGGGGCTTCCAAGCGTTCATCCCGCTGGCCTTCCAGCCCGACAACAGCGCCCTCTCCGAGTTGCCCGCCACCACGGGCGCCGACGACCTCAAGACCATCGCCACCGCCCGGCTGCTGCTGGACAACTTCTCGCATATCAAGACCTACTGGGTCATGACGGGTCTCAAGATCGCCCAAGTGGCGCTTTTCTTCGGCGCCAACGACATGGACGGCACGGTGGTGGAAGAGGTCATCTCGCTGATGTCGGGGGCCTGTCATGGCCAGACGGTGGCCAAGTCGGAGCTGGCGAGGGTCATCCGCAACGCGGGCCGGACGCCCGTGGAGCGCGACGCCTTGTACCAAGTGGTGCACAGGTATGACGGCCCGGAGGCGGCCGCAGGCGCCGCGGAGCAGCCTGATACGGGAGGTGCCGCGTGACCGTCCGCGTGGGGCACATCCGCTTCCTCAATTGCCACCCGCTCTACTACGGGTTGGAGCACTGCGGGGTCCTCGAGGAGGGCCGGGATCGTGACCGGCCCGGCAGACCCGGCATCGAGATGTACCCCGGCGTGCCGACCGAACTCAATCGCTGGCTGGTCGAAGGGAGGATCGATCTGGGACTCGTCAGTTCGATCGCCTACGGGCGGAACCACCGGCAGCTGCTCCTTTCGCGCAACGTGAGCATCTCGTCACTGGGGGCCGTCGACAGCATCCAGCTTGTTACGAGGAAGCCGTTCGAGGATATCCGGAGCATCGCCCTCACCCGGCAGAGCGCCACGTCGATCGCCCTCTTGAAGACGCTCCTTAAACTGCGCTACCGGCAGGTGGTCACTTACGGCGAGATCGACGGATCGATCGAGGAGGCCTTGGAGAGCTACGACGCGGCGCTGCTCATAGGCGATCAGGGACTCGAGGCCCTCTACTTCCCGGAGCCCGGCACGACCTGTCACGATCTGGGAGCGCTGTGGCAGGAGTGGACCGGCCTGCCCATGGTGTACGCGGTGTCGGCGGCCCGGGAGGACTTCGCCCGCAGCAACGGGCCCGAACTCATGGCGGTGGAGCGAGAACTGGCCAAGTGTGTGGACTTCGGACGTACACACCTGGAAGAGGTGGTGGACTCCGCCGTAGGACTGTACCGGTTCGACCGTCCCAGTCTCACCCGGTACTTCGCGTTGCTGCGCTATCACTTCACCGAGGAGTACCAGCAGGGGCTGCGCCGCTTCTACGAACTGGCCTACGAGGCCGGCGAACTGGACGAGGTGCCCGTGCTGCGCTTCATCGACGAGGTGGCGGACGCGGCGGCCGGGGCGCCCGGCGCAACGGTCGGCGGTCAGACGCCGGCGCCAGCGGCCCCCAGCCGCAGCCCCGGCCCCGGTGCGCCATGACCCGTCTGACCGAGAAAGAGGCCCTGGAGCTGCTGCGCTCGCGTGACCTGTTGGGAGTGGGGGCGCGAGCCCACGAAGTGCGCGAGCGCCTCGTCCCGGGGTCGCTCGTGACCTTCATCGTCGACCGCAACATCAACTACACCAACGTCTGCGTATCCGGGTGCCGGTTCTGCGCCTTCTACCGCGCCCCCGGACATCCCGAGGCTTATGTCCTTCCCGAAGAGGTCATCCACGAGAAGATCCAAGAGACCATCGACCTCGGCGGCACGGGCATCCTCATGCAGGGCGGCCTTCATCCTGACCTGGATATCACCTGGTTCGAGGACCTGTTCCGCTCTATCAAGAGCCGCTTCCCGTCCATCACCATCCACTCGCTCTCCGCACCGGAGATCGTCCATATCGCCAGGGTGAGCGGGCTCACCGTGGCCGAGACGCTGCGGCGGCTGAAGGCCTCCGGACTCGACTCGCTACCCGGCGGCGGGGCGGAGATCCTCGTCGAACGGGTGCGGCAGCAGGTCGCGCCGCACAAAGCGAGCACCCGGGAATGGCTGGATGTGATGCGCGAGGCCCACAAGCAAGGCATCCCCGGCACGGCCACCATGATGTTCGGTAGTGTTGAGACCCTCGAGGAACGGGTGGAGCACCTACGCGTCATCCGTGATCTGCAGGACGAGACCGGTGGCTTTCGAGCCTTCATCCCCTGGAGCTTCCAGTCGGGGCATACCGAACTCGCGGGAGAGACCGACCAAGCTACGGGTATGGACTATCTCATGACCCTGGCCGTCTCCCGTCTCTACCTGGACAACATCCCGCATATCCAGGCATCGTGGGTAACACAGGGGTTGAAGGTGGGACAGATTGGTCTGCACTTCGGCGCCGACGATCTGGGCAGCACCATGATCGAGGAGAACGTGGTCGCGTCCACAGGCGTCCGCACCCGCACCAACCGCGCCGGGCTGGTGCATGTCATCAAGGAGGCGGGTTTCACTCCCGCGCAGCGGCGCACCGACTACAGCTTGGTCTGACGGCCTGCCTCACGCGCTCCGACGCGCAGTCACGTCGCCGACACGCAGTAACTCCACCGGCACGCCTCTGTTAGAGCCGTTCCACGCCCCAGCGCGCCGTCGGATGTATCATATGTCTTCGCTTATATGATGGAGGGACGGGCTATGAAACAAGAGGGAACACTCAGAGTCAAGACGGGCCTCGCCGAGATGCTCAAAGGCGGGGTCATCATGGATGTCACGACGGCCGAACAAGCGAAGATCGCCGAGGACGCCGGCGCCTGCGCGGTCATGGCCCTGGAGCGTGTCCCGGCCGACATCCGCAAAGAGGGTGGCGTGGCCCGGATGGCCGATCCCGAGAAGATCGTGGAGATCCAGGAAGCGGTGAGCATCCCGGTCATGGCCAAGGCCCGTATCGGGCACTTCGTCGAGGCCCAGATCCTCGAAGCTCTGGACGTGGACTACATCGACGAGAGTGAGGTGCTCACTCCGGCCGATGAGTCCCATCACATCAACAAGTGGAAGTTCAAAGTGCCCTTCGTCTGCGGCGCCACGGGTCTGGGCGAGGCTCTCAGGCGCATCAACGAAGGCGCAGCCATGATCCGCACCAAGGGCGAGGCCGGCACCGGCAACGTCGTCGAGGCGGTGCGGCACATGCGCACCATCGTGGACGAGATCCGGGGCCTGGCGGGCATGGACGAAGACGAGCTCTTCCGTGCGGCCAAAGACTATCAGGCCCCCTACGACCTGGTCGCCTGGGTGGCCCAGCACGCCACGCTGCCCGTGGTCAACTTCTCGGCGGGCGGCATCGCCACGCCGGCGGATGCGGCCCTCATGATGCAGCTTGGCGCCGACGGGGTCTTTGTGGGTTCGGGTATCTTCAAGAGCCAGAATCCGAGCGTGCGGGCCAAGGCCATCGTCGAGGCCACGACTCACTTCCAGGATCCCAGCGTTCTCGCCCGGATATCCCGGGGCCTGGGAGAAGCCATGCCGGGCTTGGAGATCGGCGCCATGCGACCTGAGGAACTCATCCAGCATCGTGGCTGGTAGCGCCCAGCTCGCTTTCACGGGAGCAGGTGTCGCCGAGAGCCGCCGCCGCGACACCGACCGCGGCGACACCCACCGCCGCGACACCGACCGTTTGACCATCGGGGTCCTGGCCCTCCAGGGGGCCTTCCGCGAGCATGTCCGCATGCTGGGCGGTCTGGGGGCGACGGCGCGCGAGGTACGTACGGCGCGTGAGCTTGACGGACTGGACGGACTGGTCATCCCCGGCGGAGAGAGCACCACAATGGGTCTGCTCATGGAGAAGGAAGCGATGAGCCGCCCCCTGCGGGAGTTCGCCAAGCGACACCCCGTCTTCGGCACCTGTGCGGGACTCATCATGTTGGCCGGAGAGACGACCGATGGGGAACAGCCCCTACTGCGGGTCATGGACGTGACCGTGCGGCGTAACGCCTTCGGCCGGCAGACGCGCAGTTTCGAAGCGCCCGTGGAACTCAGCCTCACACCGGGGGTGAGCGAGACCATTCACGGCATCTTCATCCGGGCGCCATGGGTCGAGGCGGTCGGCCCGGGGGTAGAGGTCATCGCTCGCTACGATGGGCATATCGTGGGGGTCAGGCAGGGCCACATGCTCGCTGTGGCCTTCCATCCCGAACTGGGCGACGATACCCGGCTGCACGACTACTTTCTCGAGGTGGTCAGAGCCACGCAACGCTGACCCGTATGCCCAGGTTCGCCCTGCGGAACTGTTCCGTGTAGGGACCCTCGCAAATCGGCTGCAAAAAGGGATATTCCAGGCAACATGCCGGCCCCACTTCGTTCCGGGAAGCCGGGCCTCAGGTGATATACTGGCTAACTGGTGTGTCGCACCAGTTAGCCCGTCCGATTCTTAGGCCGGTCGCTGGGCGCATTTCCTCCATATACCACTGCCTCGCTTAGCGATAAGGAGGGTCAGCTTGATCCGATACGACGCAGACCAAGCAGCGTTCTATCGGGAGAAGTTGGTCAAGAGGGTCGAGGCGGACGTCCGCGACTGCTATCAGTGCGGCAACTGTTCCGCCGGCTGCCCGGCCGCCTTCACCTTTGACTACACTCCCAACCAGGTCATGCGAATGCTCCAGGTGGGACTCGTAGACAAGGTGCTGGATTCCAGTGCTATCCAGCTCTGCATCCAGTGCCTCACCTGCACGGCTCGCTGCCCGCGCAACATCGATATCGCCGGTATCTTCGAAGACCTCAAGACCGTTGCGGTGGCCCAAGAACGCGAGGTCCCGGAGCAGGTGAAGACCTTCAACAAGGCCTTTCTCAGCGCCGTCGCCCGTTTCGGCCGGCTCCCGGAGTTCTACGACATGGCCACGTTCTACATGGGGACCATGAATCCAAAGATGGCTCTGGGTAACGTGGGGCTCATGGTCCCGGTCATGACGCGACGTAAGATGCCGCTCATCCCGCGCCGGGCCAAAGGCGCCGATGAGGTGGGCCGCATCTACAAGAAGACCATGGAGAAGGCCAAGGCTCGCGAGAAGGCCGAGATGAAGACGCTCGAGAAGCTCCGCGCCGAGGCCGCCAAGGCCGG
>DAIRFC010000142.1:0-3215 GCA_036795215.1 Actinomycetota bacterium
GGCCGCCGGCTGCGCGGTCTGACGCCGGCCTACGCGCCCTCGCGAAATCGCTAGCGCCTCTCGCCGAAGTGCCTGAAGATGGCCGGGCTGTTCTCCACCATCCTCTCCGGCTTGTAGATGGCGGCATCCATAGTCGCAAGGTCGGGAGCGATCTCGGGGACGAACTCCATCTGACCGAGAACGTCCCTCTGCAGATCGATGCCCGGCGCGATCTCGGTCAGGACGACCTTGCCGTTCTGCAGCTTGAAGACGGCCCGCTCGGTGACAAAGACCACCTGCTGGCCTTTCTTGGTGGCAAACTCGCCGCTGAACGTGATCTGCTGCACCTCTTTGCGGAACTTCTGGGTATGGCCGTCTTTGACGATGGAGATGCCCGTGCCGTCGATGTCGAGGCAGGTCTCACCGTTCATGAAGGTGCCGCAGAAGACCACGGTCTTGGCTGTCTGTGAGATGTCGACAAAACCACCCGTGCCGGTGACCCTCTTGCCCAACTTGCTGACGTTCACGTTCCCGACGGCGTCCACCTCGCCCATCCCCAGAAACGCCATGTCCAAGCCACCGCCGTGGTAGAAGTCGAACTGCGAAGGCATGCTCATCATGCACTCGGGGTTCCAGGCGGCGCCGAACACGATGCCTTTGGTCGGGACTCCACCGACAACGCCCATCTCGATACTGAAGACGAAGTCGTGGATGATGCCTTCTTCGGCCGCCACATTGGCGACGCCATCGGCGATCCCGATCCCCAGATTCACAAGCGCGCCGGGCCTCAGTTCCAGAGCCGCCCGGCGGGCCACCAGTTTGCGGATGCCGAAATCGAGGGCGTTGATGTGATCCAGGGGAACCTTGATCTCACCGGTGAGAGAGGGGTTGTATTCCGACTCCCATGTCTGCCACTGGTCGGGGTCGACCACCACCGCTTTCACCATGTGAGCGGGCACTCGGACCAGCCGCGGGTCGAGCGTGCCTTTCTTGGCGATACGCTTGACCTGCGCGATCACGATCCCGCCGCTGTTGTACGTGGCCTGAGCCGCCGCCAACAGGTGCAGGTCGAGCCCTTCCTGTTCCACCGAGATGTTCCCGTCTTCGTCGGCCGTGGTGCCACGCACGATGCTGACGTCTATCGGAAATGACTTGTACAGGAGCATCTCGCGGCCCTGAAAGTCGACAAGCTCAACCAGGCTCTCGTGAGCTTTCTTGTTCAGCCGTCCGCCGTCCTGCCGGGGATCGATAAACGTGTTCATGCCGACCGTGGTGAGCAGCCCGGGCCGGCCGGCGGCGATCTCGCGCATGAGAAGCGTCATGACGCCCTGGGGCAGATTGTACGCCTCAATCTCCTCATCCAGCGCCAGTTGACCCATGTTCTTCGACCAGAACCAGTGCCCCCCGATGACCTTCTTGATCAAGCCTTTGTGAGCAAACCGGCCCAGGCCGGTCTCATCCCCGCTACCCACGCCGGTGACATGCACCAGCGTGAGATTGTTGGGCTCGCCGGTCTCGAGAAAGCGCGCTTCGACGCCCCTATAAATCAGATCGGCGTCTTGATAGCCACCGCCGGAAGCTACGATGTTGACCGTATCGTAGTTCTTGATCAAGCTCACTGCTTGATCGACGGAGCAAAGCTTGTCCACGAGCGAATCCTCCCACGGTTACGCCGACTTGGGATCCACCTCCCTCACCGGTCTTAGCAGGATTGTAGCGCCTGCTTGATAGCACTGATATCTTACTGGGTAAGGGGTAGGACATGTGAACGAGTCCGCCGAGACGACAAGAAAAGGATGTCGAACATGGCCAGTAAGAGAAAGGTGATCATCACCGTCGCCCAGACGGGCAACTTCCAAGGCAAGGCCGCCAACCCCAATCTGCCCGAGCAGCCGCAAGAGATCATCTCCTCGGCATACGACTGCTACAACGCAGGAGCGGCGATCATCCACATCCATGCCCGTGACAAAGAGGGCAACTCCAGCAACGACCCCAACATCTTCGCCGAGATCAACACCGGTCTGCGCGCCAAGTGCCCCGTCATCATCCAGAACTCCACGGCCCCGGCAACGAAGCCGGGTTCCGAAGCCGACGACGGTATCGCCCTCCTGGACATGGAGGATAAGTCCTGTCTGCCCGAGATGTGCTCTCTCGACACGTCTCTCATCACCACCGTGTGGGGCGACCTCTCCTTCATCTACAGGTGGGAGCGCCCCTGGCTCATCAAGACTGCGCAGCGCATGATGGACCTGGGCATCAAGCCCGAGATCGAGGTCTTCAACCCCTCCAGCGTAGAGGACGTCTTCAACGTGCTCGTGCCCGCCGGCGTCATCGCCGACCCCCCGTCGCTCACCTTCGTCATGGGCATGAACAAGGTCAGCCAGGGCGCCATATCCTTCAGCCAGCACAACCTCGACTTCATGATCAGCCTGCTGCCCACCGACCGCTTCGTCAACTGGTCGACCATGGCCATCGGGGCCAACCAGCTCCACGGCATCACCTACGGCCTGCTCAAGGGAGGCAGCGTCCGAGTGGGCATGGAGGACAACATCTACTACCGCTATGGCGAGCTGGCCACGAGCAACGCGCAGTTGGTGGAGCGGATGGTCCGCATCATCAATGAACTCGAGATGGACGTCGCAACGCCCGAAGAGGCCCGGGAGATCCTTGGACTCCGCCCCCTCAAGTAGGTCGAACACTCACATCATCAAAGGAATGGACGCCCTATGAAGCTCGCCAGTGTGAACCACATCGGCATGATCGGCGCCGGCATGATCGGGGACAGCCTGGCCGTGCTCGCGACCGGCCACGGCTACCGAGCCACCTGCCTCATCCGCCGCCCGGAGATGATCCCCGAGTATAAGAAGACCTACGACAACTACTTCCACCAGATGATCGAGCAGGGCCTCATGCCTGAGAACCAACTGGACATCTGTGAGAAGTACCTCACATACACCACCGACTACGGCGACCTGGCCGACTGTGACGTGATCTTCGAGTGCGTGCCCGAGGTCTTGGACCTCAAGCACGATATCTACGCCCGTATCGAGGAGACCTGCCCCCAGGTGAGAGCCATCTGCTCGGTCAGCTCGTCGTTCGTACCCGACCGTCTGGCCGAGAAAGCCACCAAGTACAAGGACCGCATCATAGTCACGCACCCCTTCAACCCGGCCCACATGGTGCCGTTCTTCGAGCTGTGCGGCGGCGCCGATACCGACCCCGGCGTCCTTCAGTTC
>DAIRFC010000039.1:0-21933 GCA_036795215.1 Actinomycetota bacterium
GAGGTCAACAGGATTTGACAAGAGCGAGACCCCGGCTTAAGCTGAGCCGCGTGTGTGTAACTGAACCGAGTTCCGCCTACACAATCGTGGCGGGCGGAGGTAGGTTCTGCACCGTCCGCAGGGCGATCCGGCTGAAGCACCTCAGGGCAATCGTGCAACGAGTCGAAGGACACGGCGTTTCAGAAAGAGCGAGGGGAGTTCAATGAAAAGAAGGGTGTTGCTGGCTACGATCCTGGTCTTGGCACTTGTCATCACGATGGCGACGGCGGCCTGCGGCGGAGATGAAGAGACCGATACTACCGCCGCTCCCGTCGAGACGACTGTTGCGCCTACTGAGACTACCGCTGCGCCTACCGAGACAACGGGGGCGCCAAGCACCGATACCACCGAGGCCGCGATCAAGGAGGAGGTTCTCAAGATCGGGGCCATCAGTTCCGTAACCGGGGATATGGCGACCGCCTTCAAGGCCATGTACGATTCTGTCGGACCTACGCAGGAACTGCTCAACGAAGAGGGCGGGGTCACGGTGGGTGATACCCACTACACCATCGAGCTCACCATGTACGATGATCAATCGACGACCGCCGGTGGGCTCACCGCCATCAACAAGCTCATCGGGGACGGGGTGAAGTACGTCTCCCCACCCATGTTCATGCCGGTCAATCTGGCCATTGCCGACCTTTGCGAGCAGAACAAACTCATGCGCGTGAAATCCTACGGGGCCGGCAACGTGGAGGTGAACCCGGAGAATCCGTACATGTTCTTCAGCTGCGCGGGTGTGTCTTACTTGGAGCCGTTCTGGGACTACGCTTTGGAGAAGTACCCGAACATCAAGAAAGTGGCGGTCATCACGCCTGACGATCCCGGTGGGGCCACTTATCAGGAGATGTGCAAGGCTTACCTGGAGAAGCTCGGTATAGAGATCGTGTATTGGGAGGTCTACCCGCAGCCGAGCTTCGACTTCTATCCCATCCTGAACAAGGCTCTGGCGACCAACCCGGACGCCATAGAGACGCTCTACGGGATTCCCCCGTGCTCGTCGGCCCTCATCAACCAAGCGCGTGAACTCGGCTACACGGGTCCCGTCTTCGGCTCGTGCACTCTCGGTGACTCCAACGTCATCAATGCCATGCTGACGCCCGAGTATGCCTACGACATCCTCAGTCCTTCCCCGGATGTGAACAGCGATCTGATGACTCCGCGAGTCCAGAAGCTGCGCGAGAAGGTTCAGGCGACTGGTGCCAGCTTCGAGATGGACAGCCTCCATCTCCTTGACGCCTGCTCGGCCATCATCTCGGCCATCGAGGCCGCGCAGAGTATAGACACCGAGAAAGTCTTGGCTGCCATCGACAGCGGTGTGGCCAGAGAGTTCGAGGGTTCCTACGGTCCGGCCACTTGGGGATCGTATCCGGATATCTACGGCAACAACCACACCGCGGAGCATCAGCTCTGCATGAGCGTGTACACACCTGACGGCATACAGTTCGAGTGGGTCGAGTAGGTCGATAACCTGGAGACGGATACCACGGCTCTCGGGCATCATTTGCATATGAGGAATCGCATGGCGGTAGAGAGTTGGTTGCGCAGCGATGGCTCTCTACCGCCATTGTTGAAATGGGACGCGCTCTAGTGATGGAGAAGACCCTTGGGTGACGCGAGCATCTTACAGGCGGTCCTGAATGGTCTGACGTCGAGCGGTCAGTACATCCTGGTAGCTCTCGGGCTGACCCTCGTATTGAGCATCATGAACATCGTTCAGCTTGCTCACGGCGAGGTGTATATGATCGGCTCCTATGTCGTCTACTACTTCAGCACCAGCCTCGGACTCAACTTCTACTTGTCGTTCATAATCGCCGTTGTGGCGGCCGGCGTCCTCGGGATCATTCTCGAGCGGTACTTTTTGCGGCCCTTCAGAGCACGGCCGGACAAAGCGATGGTCCTGACGGCAGGGTTCATCTTGGTGTTTCAGAACCTGGTACTGGCGATAGCCACCGGTACTCCCAAGACGTACAAGACCCCCTATGAGGGAGCCGTGCTGACCATCGGTGGCTCCGCCCTGTCGGTGGAGAGGGTGGTCATCATCATAGTGGCCTTCGTGCTCATAGCAGCCCTCTTCCTCTTTATCCGTTTCTCTAGGAACGGACAGGCGATGGAGGCCATCTCCCAAGAGAGAGAAGGCGCAGCCCTCCAAGGGATCAGCGTGGACCGTCTCTCCGCCATCGCCATGTTTGTTGGCTGCGCGTTGGCGGGCATAGCTGGTGGGCTGGTCGGCTCGTTGTTCAGCCTCCTCCCGACCATGGGCGGTACGGTGCTGATCAAGGGGATCACCATCATCATCCTAGGTGGGCTCGGCAGCATCCCTGGGACCGTGATCGGCGGGCTGGTGATCGGTTTCTTGGACGGCTTGATCCCGCTGTTCACGACTCAGTACGTGGCCAGTCTCATCGGATTCATCATCGTCATACTCATACTGCTCTTCAGACCGCGCGGCTTGATGGGGCATGAGTCGCCATGAACAAAACTAAGCGCTCCCGTTTCGGAATAGCTGCTGTGTTTCTGGTCGCTCTGGTGCTTTTTGGTGTCTTCTACAGTGGGGACTACGTTCTTCACGTCGGCGTGCTCGTGATGATCAACGTCGTCTTGGCCAGCAGCTTACGTCTCATCAACCTCTCCGGCCAGCTCTCTCTCGCGCACGGTGGCTTCGTCACCCTGGGTGCCTACGCGTCGGCTGTGTTACTCACAAAGGTGGGAATGTCATCCACCTGGCTGGCCTTGCTAATCTCCGCGGTTCTAGCTGCCGTGATAGCCGTGGTGATAGGAATCCCGTTCACCAGGCTCAAGGGCATCTACTTCACCATCACCGGCATATTCTTCGTGCAGGTGATCGTCCTCACTGTGCAGCAATGGCGCAGCATCACCGGGGGCAACGGAGGTCTCCAAGGGGTTCCGCGCCCGGATTCCATCCTCGGGATCGAATTCGCTTCGAAAACGTCCTTCTTCATGCTGGCGATTGTGCTCATGGTGGTCTCCTTGGTCATTCTCTGGGCTATCGAGCGTTCACGGATAGGCATGACCTTCCTGGGGATCAAACAGGCCGATTCATTGGCGGAGAGCATTGGGATCAATACGACGGTCTACAAGGTGGCCGCTTTCGCCATCGGAGGCTTTTTCGCCGGGCTCATGGGCGGATTCTACGTCCAGTATGTGTCGGCCGTAGACCCGACGGTGTTCGGCTTTCTTCCTACCATATACATGCTGATCTACGTCATCGTGGGTGGTGAGGACAGTTTTCTCGGGCCGATGGTGGGCGCCGCGCTCCTGACCATACTGCCGGAAGTAGCTAGGCCACTCCAATCCTGGATGCCACTACTGTTCGCGGCCATCCTCATGGTGATCATCTTCCTACTGCCGGAGGGCCTGGTCGGGCTGCCGCATAGGTTGGTGGGTCTCCTCAAGAAGCGGACAAAGGAACAACCCGATGCTACGAGTTAAGGGACTGACTAAGAACTTCGGTGGTCTCAAAGCCGTGGGTTCGGTGGACTTGAGCATCGAGCCAGGACAGTTGGTGGGTCTCATAGGTCCCAACGGAGCAGGCAAGACCACCTTCTTCAATCTGCTCACGGGATACCTCCGTCCATCGTCGGGCAAGGTCACCTTCGAGGGCAAGAACGTGACGGGGAAGAAGCCGCACTACATCGCCGGTAGAGGTATGGTCCGCAGTTTCCAGCAGAACGCCATCTTTGCGGATTTCACTGCTCTGGAGAACCTGATACTGGCGGGCCACATCCACTCGGGGTTGAATTGCTGGCAGGCCATACTCAAGACCAAGACCTGCCGCCGTCGAGAAAGAGAGATCTACGAGAAGGCGGAGGAGACGCTGGAACTGGTGGGTATCGGGGATCTGGCGAATGCGCAGGCCGGTTCTCTCGCCCACGGCCACAAACGGATGCTGGGCATCGGTCTGGCTCTGATGTGTGAGCCCAAGCTGCTTCTCTTGGATGAGCCGCTGGCCGGTATGAACATAGCGGAGGTGGACGATACCCTCGTCTTGGTCCGGAGACTGTGGGAGGACGGGCTTACCATCCTGCTGATAGAGCACAACATGAGGGCCGCGATGAGCGTCTGCGAGCGGTTTCTGGTCCTGAACTTCGGCAGGACTATCGCAGAGGGTACTCCTGAGGAGATCAGGAGCAATCCGGAGGTCGTCAAAGCCTACCTGGGGACGGCTGCCGATGCTGCTTGAGCTAAGAGATGTCTCCGTGTACTACGGGACCGCTATGGCGGTCACCGATATCAGTCTGAAGCAGGAAGAAGGCAGTATCGTCAGCGTGATAGGGGCCAACGGTGCAGGAAAGAGCACCATCCTGAAGTCCATCAATGGCCTGGTTTCGATCCACAGCGGCACCATCGAGTTCGACGGGAAGCGCATCGACGGTTCGGGCACCGACGCCATCGTGAAAGCGGGCATCGCCTGCGTGCCCGAGAGCCGGAAGCTGTTCCCTTACATGACTGTGCAGTCCAACCTGAGACTGGGGGCGTACCTGCGCAAGGACAAGCAGGGGATCCAGGAGGATCTGGAGCGCGTCTTCACCCTCTTCCCCCGGCTCAAAGAGAGGTTGAAGCAGAAAGCGGGAAGTCTGAGCGGAGGAGAGCAACAGATGCTGGCTATCGGCCGCGCGCTCATGTCCAAGCCCAGGCTTCTGATGATGGACGAGCCGTCATTGGGGCTCGCCCCGATAGTCATCGACACTCTTGCCGACACCATTCTTGAGATCAATCGGGGCGGGGTCAGCGTACTTCTGGTGGAGCAGAACGCCGGGCTGGTGAGTAGAGTGGCACAGGATTGCTACGTGATCGAGGTCGGCAGGATAGTGCGTGAGGGAGATATCAAAGACATGATGTCCAACGACTCGGTGCGGAGGGCGTTCCTGGGCTGATCAGAGCGCTCTGATCAGCCCGAGCGCTTCCAGGCGCGGGACTGGGGAGAAGGTGGATATGACAGACCACACAGGCGACCCGGCAATGGATGTGGTCGTGGCCGGGGTCCGTTTCCGGTCGCCCATAGGTCTGGCCGCCATCGGTGGTGGTAGCCATTTCGGCAAACCCGACGCCGACCCGGAGCTAGAAGAGGACGTACAACTTCAGTTTCTGTTGGGGAGTATCGAAAGCGGTTCCAGCTGCGTCTACATAAACGTCTCCTATCTGAGCGAGGCGACTCTACGCAAACTGGCTGGGGGGAGTGTTCCCGATTTCCGCGGAGAAGCACCTCGGATCTGGGCCGATAGGTTCATGAGAGCCGTCACGACGGTCCCCCCGTACGGCGTAGAAGGCCTGTATTCCAGTGTCTCTCCGGGGCCCTCGGTCCCCGAACTGGAGCGCGAAGGAGCTCTGCTCGCCTCCCAGAAGAGACTGGTGCAGGCTTTGAAGGAGAAGAGGCCGGAGGGGGTGCCCATCATCGGTGGGTTGATAGGGTGTGGGGGCGCCCCCGATGCTTATGTAGACGCGGCGCGAGAATGCGAAGCGATGGGGCTCGACCTGGTCGAAGTGAACTTCCATTGCCCTCTACAGGCGGGTCTGCGGGGAGGAGCGGATAATCCTCAGACCAAAGTCTTCCTTCCCTTCTCCCATGGCGGTCTGATGACCGACCATCCGGACCTGGTCGAGGCGATCGTGCGTGAGGTGGTCCACGCGGTTGAAGTCCCCGTGGGGGTGAAGTTCTCGGCGGAGGTGGGCTTTCCCCGCATCGTCGACATGGCTCGGCGCGTCAAGGCCGCGGGGGCCCAGTACATCCATGTGGGCGGGGCGGCGGTGGGCATCGCGCCGCCCGACATCTACAACCGGGGCAGACCTTCGTGGCCTTTCATGGACGGGAGCCCGTTCTGTCTGGTGTCCGGCTCGTGGATGCGCCGGGTCTGTTATCGGGATGTCGCGGCTGTGGCCAAATTCGTTCCGGGATTGGACATCGTCGCGTCGGGAGGTCTGGTGACTCCCGAGCATTGCATCGAGGCGATGATGCTGGGAGCGACGCTCACTCAGATGTGTACCGGAGTGATGGAACAGGGACGCGGTCTGCTGAGGCGGAGCAACGCGTTTCTCCAGAAGTTCCTGGCCGACCAAGGGTATGGAGGAGCGCGAGAACTGGTAGGTCTTGGACTGCCGTACATCAAGTACTCCGAAGACGTCGATATGATGCCGGGCCGGGTGGTCGTCGAGCTGGATCAGGACAGGTGCACCCGGTGCGGCCGCTGTCTGAACAACCTATGCGTCGCCATCTGTTCGGAACACGGCACCGTGATGGTGGACCAAGATAAGTGCACCGGATGCGGAGCCTGCACGTTGGCCTGCAGGCCGGAGGCTCTGCGGCTGGTGCGAAGGGCTTCATAGCGAGAGGGAGGATGGATTGCGTATGACCCGAGAGAGAGTGTTCACCGATGAAGAGCTCAAGGCCATGCAGACCCGCACGCTGGACGTGCTTCTGGATGCCATAGACAGCGGCGATAAGGAGAGGTCGAAGGAGCTGGCACAGCGCATGTACGAGGAGTGCAACTACCTCCACGATGGTTTCATGGTCTGGGTATCGGGCCTGCTCACCTATATCTACAAGAACCACGGCATCGATGCCGTCGAGACGGCGGAGAGAGAGGCACATGCCATAGAGGGCAAGACCGTCTTCAAACCCCTCGAGAAAACGGACTTCCGCTCCCGGGTGGAGCACGCGGCCAAAGCCATGCGCGGGCATCTCCAGCCCATGGTGATAGAGGAAGATGACGAGAAGGTCACCATAACCATGAAGCCCTGTGGCTCCGGCGAGAGGATCATCGAGCTGGGTGGATACGAAGCCGGTCTGGCAAGAGTGCGAGATCCTCATCTAGTCACCTGGGGCATGAAGGACTTCCCTATCTACTGCGTGCATTGCCCGGTTAAGGAGATGCTCACCGTGGAGAGCACCGGCCGTCTGGATACGGTGCATCTGGTGTCCGATCCCATGCGCCATGGATTCTGCCATTTCGCCTTCTACAAGGATCCCGCGGACATCCCGGACGAGTTCTACACGCGCATAGGCAAAGAGAAGCCGGAGGTGCTGTGACGGGACCGGCATCTCCCCTTGGGGCCACTCGGGATCCCGCAGCCGTCATGCACACTTGACAGGGAAGGACGGACCCCATAACATGGCCGAAATGGACGCTATACTGAACTCTATGCCGTCTAGTGAACATCTGGAAGGTACATCCACCGAGAGCAGCGGCAAGGATTCCTACCTCCAGCTGGTGCCTGCAGTGGACCAAGCAATCCGTCTGCTGTTCTCCCTGGCAAACACCGTCGGCGGGGAAGCATCTTTGACTCAACTCACGAAGGAAGTGGGCATAAGCAAGAGCAAGGGGCTGGCGATCCTCAACACGCTGCGGAACGCAGGTCTGGTGACCCGGGACGATCGCAGCAAGAACTACTCCCTGGGGCCGAATCTGCTTCTGTTGAGTCGGGCATTGATCAATAACACCGATCTGGCTACGGCTGCTGCGCCTTATCTGGAGGAGCTGGCCGGCAAGACCCGATGCAGCGTCCACCTGGGGGTGGTGGCGGGCGAGACCCTGTTCGTCGTCGCGCGGCGGCACGCTCCGGGCGGGGCCTACATCCCCATAGACGTAGGACATCGCTATCCGGTCACCTGGGGCGCCCACGGCCGCGCTTATCTGGCGAGTCTTTCTCCCGAAGAGTTGGAGAGGCGCTTGGCGCACTCCTCTATCCTTCGGGCCGGTGAGACGGACCGGGATGGTATCGACAAGGAGACCCTGCGGGCCGAGGTGGAAGAGGGCAGGTTGTTGGGATACGGCAAGAGCTTGGGGACCACCTGGTCAGGGCTCAACGCCGTCAGCTCCGTTCTTGCGATTCCTCATGAAGAAGCACCGGGAGGACGGCAGGTGGTGGGCTGTCTGGTCGCCGTGGGCTCGTTCACCGCCGAGCAGGCCCACCAGGTTGGGCTGCTGCTGGTTGAGACGTCGGCGCGGATGACCCAGCAGCTCGCTCCGTTGCTTCAGGCCGTCAATCTGCATTTCCCGCTTTCCAGACCACTGTAGATATAGCGCTCTGAATGTCACCGCAAAACTAGATAGCCACGGTATCCAGCACATTTATGAAAGGGAGAAAGTGATGCTTCATAGCCCCGACGAGGTCTTCCCCGACGCCACTCAGCTTTTTGTAGAGAAGTTCCGGGGCGTGCGCTATGAGGACCTGCCGCCCGAGGTGGTCAAGATCACCAAAGACCAGGTCCTGGACTACTTCGGAGTGGCGCTGGGCGGGTCGTCTGAGGCCGCCGTGGGCGAGCTGCGGGATCTCATGCTGGAGTGGGGTGGCGCCGCCCAGAGCCGGACTCTGGTGTGGGGCGATGAGCTCCCAGCGCCCAATGCGGCTCAAGTCAACGCCACCATGGCTCACTCCCTGGACTTCGATGACGTCCACGAGGATGCCATCATGCATCCGGGGGTGGTGGCAATTCCCACGGCTCTGGCCATGAGCGAGTATGCAGGAGGGGTGAGCGGCCGGGAGTTCATCGCTGCCGTGGCGCTGGGCACCGACTTCATCTGCCGGTGCGGCCTGGCCACTCGGCCGGGAGAGAGCATCCATCCCTACGGCTGGCATCTGACCACCCTCTACGGCTACATGACTTCCGCGGCTGTGGCCGGAAGGCTTTTGGGCTTGGACGAGGAGAAGATGACCTACGCCATGGGCATCGCCTATCACCAGTCATCCGGTAACGGCCAGCCGGTGAAGGACGGGGCACACACCAAGAGGTTGGGTCCGGGCATGGCGATACGGGGTGGCATCGCCTCCGCTCTCATGGCGAAGCGCGGGATCACCGGTGCGCGGAACTGCCTTGAAGGGAAGGCGGGTCTGTACCAGGTGTACCACCACGGAGCCTTCTCCAGGGAGAAGCTCATCGGAGAGTTGGGCGAGCGCTTCGAGGGCGTCAACGTTTCCATCAAGCCGTACCCGTGCTGCCGCGGCGTGCACGCCTTCGCCGACGCCGGACTTGCGCTCGCGTCAAAGCACGACATCGATCCCGACGACGTCAAGAGCATCCTGATCGAGTGTGGCGAGGGAACCTATGGACTTCTTGGCTCGCCCCTGGAAGTAAAAGCCCATCCGAGAAACCCGGTGGACTCTCAGTTCAGCATAGTATGGGGAGTAGGAAGTGCTCTGGCCCGGCACAGGGTGACTCTGGACGACTTCACAGCGGATGCGATCAAGAGCCCCGACATTCTGGGACTGACCTCCAAGACGGACGTGCAGATAGACCACGACTTCGATCGGGGGGACCAGGGTATCGAACCGGCCCGAGTCACAGTGACCATGAACGACGGTACCGTCTTCGTGGAGCAGTGCGACCTGCCGACCGGCACCCCGTCCCGGCCCCTCTCCTTTGCCGACATTGAGCGCAAGTTCCAGGCCCTGCTGGCTCATGCCGGTCAGCCCATCTCTCCGGCCAAAGCGGCCCGCTTGGTGGACGCGGTGGGGCGGCTGGAAGAGCTGGAGAACGCGACAGATCTGATCGGTTTCGCTCTCCAGGGCTGAAGGCGAGGCTCGAGTGGCGTACTACATCGGAGTCGATGGCGGAGGCACGTTCACCGATTGTGCGGCCATGGATGAGAGCGGCCGGCTGTACTTCGCCAAGGCAGCGACCACGAAGGAAGACTTCGCTGTTGGCATGTTCGACGCACTCTCGGCGCTCGCCGACGAATGCGGCACAACGGTGGCCGGTCTCATCGCCTCGGCCGAGCGCTTCAACCTCGGCACCACGGTAGGCACGAACCTGCTGGTCGAGCGGCGCGGTGCCCGGACGGGGCTACTGGCCACGGCCGGTCACGGAGACTCCATCCTCATCATGAGGGGCACCGGCCGCACCGCCGGATTGGAGTTGGACCTTCTGTTCCATCCGCAGGCCACCCAGAAGCCCGTCCCGCTGGTGCCGCGGGCACTCATCAGGGAGATCCACGAACGCATCGACTGTATGGGTGAAGAAGTGGTGCCGCTGGATGAGGAGGCGGTCGAAGCAGCCGTGCGAGGCCTGGTGAACGATGCCGGGGCGACCGCCATCGCGATCGCCTTTCTTTGGTCTTTCAAGAACCCGGCTCACGAGTTGCGGGCTCAAGAGATCGTGCGTAAGGTGGCGCCAGAGGTCTATGTCTCCTGCTCGCATCAGGTGGCTCCGCGCATGGGTGAGTATGAGCGGACCGTAGCCACGGTCATCAACAGCTACGTGGCGCCGGCATCGGCCGCCTACTTCCGGCGGGCGGCCGATCGTCTGCACGAATCGGGCCTCAGACATCCCCTCCTCATCATGCAGATATCGGGTGGAGTCTTGCCTGCCGAGAAGGCGGTCGAGATCCCTCTCACCTCGTTGGGTTCGGGACCGGTGGGCGGTCTCATGGGATCGCTCTCATTAGCCCGGGGACTCGGTCACAAGAACATCATCGCAACCGATATGGGCGGGACCTCCTTTGAGGTCGGTCTGATCATCAACAGCGAGCCACTGGTGGGCGAAGAGAAGATCATCGACCAGTATCGCTATAAGATCCCGCAGCTGGAGACGACCTCCATCGCCTGCGGCGGGGGTAGCATCGCCCGGGTTGATCCGTTCAGCCGCTCCATCAGAGTGGGCCCGGAAAGCGCGGGAGCCGATCCTGGGCCGGTGTGCTACGGGCGGGGAGGCACTGAGCCCACCGTCACAGATGCCGATGTCACGCTCGGGCTTCTGTCTGCGGAGAGATTCCTGGGCGGTCGCATGCCGCTTGACCGCGAAGGCGCGCTCAGGGCGATAGCCGGTTTGGGAGAGCAGATCGGGCTGGGCCCGGAGGAGACGGCCGCCGGCATCCTACGCATCAACAATACGAGGGCGGCGGAACTCATCCGGCAACAGACGGTGGTGCGCGGATACGACCCGCGCGACTTCGTCGTCTACGCCTACGGTGGAGCCGGTCCCTTACACGCTTTTGCCTTCGCCCAAGAGCTGGGTGTCAAGGGTGTGGTCATCCCCTTGGGCAATGGAGCGTCCACTCTGTCGGCTTACGGGTGCTCCACCTCGAACTTGGTTCTCAACATCGAGAGAGAGCGGGTTTTGTTCGCACCCTTCCCGGTGGACGAACTCAACACCCTGTTGGTCGAGCTCGAGAAGCAGGCGCTCGACTCCATGCGCGAGCTGGGGAAGTCGGGCGAGGAGGTGGAGATCGAGCGCTACGGCCTTATGCGTTACAGCGGCCAATGGCTGCACAGCCTCCTGGTGCACATTCCGCCCGGCGATCTCACGGTCGATGCCATCGGGGGCGTCGTGAACGACTTCCGCTCCATGTATGACGCATTGTATGGGCAGGGCGCGGGTGTGGTCTCGCAGGGTGTGGAGCTGGTTACCACCAGGGTCCATGCGGTCGTACGTCTGCAGAGGCCGGCGCAGGCCGTCGAGAAGGCGTTCAAGAAGTCTGTCTCGGCGGCAGGTCGATTGGGCACACGCGAAATATTCTGGCCCGACCGTATGGAACGGCTGGAGAGTGAGGTGTTCGACGGCCGCGAGATTCGTTACGGCAACCGTATAGCCGGCCCCGCCGTGGTGGAGTTGCCGTACACGTCGGTCGCAGTCGGGGTCGAGCAGATGCTGGAGTGCGACGCGTTCGGCAACTTCCTGCTGAGGTTGGAGCAACCCAGTGCCCGTGTATCTACCTATACAGCCGCTCACGGACCGGCCGGGGGGTCCTCATCATGAACGATCGGGTGACCGAGCCTGTGAAGCAACCAGTGGATGCCGGCTCTGAGATCGTCTGGGACGGCATTGCCCGGGGCTATGCCCCGCCTGAGGTGTTGTCTATCAGCCCGCGGCTACGGCTGCAGACCGCGGAAGACCCTGAAGTGGACCCCATCTCGTACGAGGTGATCCGTAACAGCCTTCAGAACATCAATCTGGAGAACGGCCACACTATCCAGAAGCTCAGCATCTCGCCCATCACTATGATCAATCGTGACTTCCAGTGCGCGATCCTGACCGAGACAGGCGATGTCATGTTCATGGGTCCGTATCTGATGTACCTGGCCAATACCCTTGGCATCATGACCAAGTGGGTGCTCGAGAACCGGGGCGAATCTCCCGGTATCGAGGATGGCGACGTCTTCTTGTGCAGCGACCCCTATGTGGGGAGTTCCCATCAGCAGGATACAGAACTCACTTCGCCGGTGTTTTGGAAGGACGAGCTCTTCTGTTGGGTGGCCAACTCCGTTCACTATAGCGACGTCGGGGGGCCGGCTCCGGGCAGCTTCTGTCTGAGCTCTCAGACCATCTGGGAGGACCCGCCGCTCTTTCCGCCCATGAAGCTCGTCGAGCGGGGTGCCCTGCGGGCAGACATGGAGCAGCTCTACCTGCGTCAGTCGAGGGTGCCGGCCACCGTGGCCATGGATCTGCACGCGGCTCTGGCGGGCATCACGGTCTCGCGGCAGAGGATCTTGAAGCTTCTCGAGCGCTACGGAGCGGAGACGGTCAAAGCCGTCATGAAGCGGACCCTGGATGCGGGCGAACTGGCTTTCGTGGAGAAGCTGCGTCTGATCCCCGACGGACGCTGGTCGGAGCGCATCTACACCGAGGCGGCTCTGCCTGGAGACACAGGCATCTACGTTAGCCAGGTGAACATCACTAAGGAGGGCGACTACCTCACTGTCGACAACGAGGGGACGTCGCCTCAGGTAGGCTCCATCAACAATACGTACGCCGGCTTCGTGGGAGGTGTGCTCGCGCCGCTTACCCTGATGCTGGCATACGACTTGGGCGGGGTGTGTGGCGGCGTCAGCCGGAGGGTGAAGTTCCGTCCGACCCCCGGGACCATCACCTGCGCCGACTACCCTGCTCCCATCAGCGGAGCGGGTGTCTGCAACATGCCCATGGTGGTCTCGACGGCGACGGGAGCCACGGCCAAGATGGTCGCCTGCGCCGATCCTCCCCTGCGCGATAAGGCCCTCGGCATCGCCGACGTGCACGCATACGGAGGGTGGATTTTCAACGGCATCAACCAGCACGGGCAGTTCTTCATGGCCATGCATTCCGGCATGGCACCGGGTGCGATTCCCGCATCACCCGGCCGCGATGGCATCGATACCGGAGGGCAGGACTGGGTGCCGGGGATGGAGGCGTCGAATGTGGAGGACAACGAGATGTCGTGGCCGGTCCTCACCCTGTTCCGCCGGGAGAACAAGGCGGACGCGGCCGGCGCAGGCCGCTACCGGAGCGGAGTCGGAGCTGAGGAGGCATGGATAATCCATAGGACCGATTCCCTAGATACACAGGTCTATAACAACGAGAGCTTCGCGAAATGCCAGGGGTTATTGGGCGGGAATCCGGGAGGACGGGCCTTCTTCCGCGTGAAGCGGGACACCGATGTCGCGGCGCGGCTTGCGGCGGGAACGGTTCCTCAAAGCGTGGATGAAGTCACGGGTGAGGAGATCCCGCTCTTCTGGAAAGGCAGACCTGTCGAACTCGACGTGGGGTCAATGTGGACGCTCAACTTCCCCAACCTGGCGGGCTACGGTGACCCGCTCGATCGAGAGCCGGCCGCCGTCGGCCGCGATCTCTCTGAGGGGAAGATCTCCGTAGAAGACGCGTTCGAGGTGTACGGTGTGGTTGCCGTCGCGGACGGGATCGGAGCCGGCCTGAAGTGGATGGTCGATGCAGAGAAGACCGATGAGGAGCGGGCGGAACGCAGACGGAGACGGTTGGAAGACAGCCGGCCTGCGGTGGAAGCCCACGGTCTTGTCGAGCCGCTCGACGGCTCCGAACGCCGGGCGATAGGGGATAGACTGGGCACCGTTTGGACTTCCCACGGGGCTCGTTATGCGTGCACATGCGGCCAGGACCTGGGGCCGGTCCAGGTCGATCTCAAGGATTCCTGCAGATTGAGGGAGAGTCCGGTCGACTCGATAGGCCGGGGGTACGAGTCCTTTGCTAAGGACATAGCGGACAAGATGTGCTTCAGAGAGTTCTACTGTCCGCTTTGTGGGGCGCGTCTGGCGACCGAGGTGGCCCGTAGAGAAGACGACCAACTTTGGGATATCGAATTGCGGCTATAGACTGATCGAGGGTCTGGATACGGATCAATCAAGCGGGGTCGATGTCAGAGGAAGGGAGACAGGGATGTTGTTGGAGAACCGCGTGGCCATCGTCACCGGCGGTGCGAAGGGGATGGGCAGGGCTATCTGTGAGCGGTTTGCGAAGGAAGGCGCCAGAGTCACCATCGCCGACGTGGACGTGGCTGCGGCGGAGGAGGCGAAGCGGGCGATAGAAGACGCGGGCGGACAGGCTCTGGCCGTCAAGTGCGACGTCTCGAAGAGTGATCAGGTCAAGGCTATGGTGGAAGCGACTGTCACCGCCTTTGGGAAGCTGGACATTCTGGTGAACAACGCCGGGGGAGTCATCGGCAAACAAGGTCAGCCGACCAATCTCAACGCCCTCACCGAGGAAGACTGGGACCGTGTGGTCGACATCAACCTCAAAGGGATCTTTCTCTGCAGCCGCGAGGCCGTGCCTCACATGAAGGCCAACGGGTACGGTAAGATCATCAACTTCTCGTCGCTGGGCGCCATCAGTCCCCCGGATGCGATCCCGCACTACCACGCGGCCAAGTCCGGCGTGGTGGGCCTCACGTACGATATGGCCGCCGAACTGGGACCGCATAACATCTACGTGAACGCCATCATGCCCGGTCCGTTCCGCACACCGTTCTTCGACGAGGTCGTGGTGTCCAAGAGTCAAGAAGAGATTGATGCCTTCTTTGCCGGCATGGGCAAAGTCTCCCCGCTTGGGCGCATGGGTGAGCCTGAGGAGATGGCGGGTCCGGTGCTCTTCCTGGCTTCGGATATGTCATCCTTCGTGACGGGCGCCATCCTTCCCGTATCGGGGGGTCTGCCGCTTTCACCGACCAGCTGAGGTCTGACCTGCGAGCCGGTCCAGACCGACATATGGCAACACCAGGAGAATTGCACGATGACCGAAGAGACTAAGAGCGAGCAGCCGTGGGGTGGGATGACCTGTAGGATCCTCCGGGTCGATCTCTCCAGCGGCGAGGTATCTAAAGAAGAGAGGGACGAACGCTACTACCGCAAGTGGGTGGGGGGTTCAGGGATCATCTCCCAGATCCTGCTGACAGAGGTGCCGGCGGGGGCAGACCCTCTGGGACCGGACAACAAGTTGGTGTTCGCCCTTAGTCCCGTCACCGGTACGCCCGTATACGCTTCCGGCCGCAATGGGGTGGGGGCCAAGTCGCCGCTGAGCGGAGGCATCGCCCTCTGTCAATCGGGCGAGCATTGGGGCTCCGAGTTCAAGAAGGCGGGCTACGACGTGCTCATAATCGAGGGTAGGTCGGAGAAGCCGGTCTACCTCTCGATCGAAGACGACGACGTCACCATCCGCGACGCAGGGGCGCTCTGGGGGCTGATGACCAAGGAGACGCAGACGGCGGTGCGGGAGGAATTGGGCGACAAACGGGTCCGCGTGGCGATGATCGGACCGGGCGGCGAGAACCTGGTCCCCTTCGCCTGCATCATGCACGGGCCCTTTGATGCCGCCGGCCGGGGAGGGTTGGGGGCGGTCATGGGGTCTAAGAACCTCAAGGCGGTGGCGGTACGTGGTACCGGACGGCCCCGGATCTTCGATCGGGAAGCCGTCAAGGCCTTCAACAAGTGGCTGACTCAGGATCACTGGAGTCACTTCTGGATCCAGCAGGTACTTCCGGAATTCGGCACCGGTGGGCCGGAGATGGAAGGCATGGAAGCCATCGGCCATCTCCCGGTGCACAACTGGCGAGGAGGTCCGTTCACGGAGGGAGTGAGGAGCGTCCACGGTGGGGCGCTCAAGGATAAGATGGGTCTCCCTCAGGAGGGTTGCTTCGGCTGCCCGCTGCGCTGCAAGAAGCGGCTCCAATCCGGTGCCCCGTACTTCATCGACCCGGATTATGGCGGTCCTGAGTATGAGGCCATGTGCGCTCTCGGCACGAATCTGGAGGTCGACGACCCGGAGGCCATGGTCAAGGCCAACGAGCTGTGCAATGCGTATTCTCTCGATGTGATCTCGGTGGGTAACACCATCTCGTTCGCCATGGAATGCTTCGAGAAAGGTCTGCTGACCCTCGAAGACACGGGAGGCTTGGAGCTGCGCTTTGGCAACGGTCCGGCCGTGGTCGAATGCGTCGGACTGATCGCGCGGCGTGAGGGTATCGGTGCTCTCCTATCTCTCGGGTCTGCAGAGGCGGCCAAGAGGATCGGCCGGGGGGCCGAGGCTCTGTCGGTGGAGGTCAAGAGCGTCCATCCGGGCATGCACGAGCCCCGTCTCAACCCCGCTTTCGCCCTCGGTTTCATGGTCAATCCCAACGGTGCGGATCACTGTGCCAACGTGCACGATGACATCTTGGCCGCCGAGCATGGGATAAAGGACTTCAACCAGGTGGGCTTCTACGACACGGTGCCGACTCTGGATATCGGTCCGCGCAAGGTGGCCCTGTTCAAGGTGGGACACATCCGGGAGTTCCTGAACGACGTCTTGTTGACCTGCCATCTGGCCTACGTGGGGGTCACCTATAAGCAACCGGCCGATATCCTGAGCGCGGTCGCCGGGTGGGATGTCGGCTCCGCCGAGCTGATCCGCACGGCCGAGCGCATTCTGACGGCAGCGCGTCTCTTCAACGTCAAGCACGGCTTGAGCGCTGACGACGACAGGCTGCCCCCCCGGTTCTTCGAAGACAAGACGGATGGTCCTTTCGTGGCCGCGCTCGACCGCGAAAAGATGGAAAAAGCCAAGAAGTACTACTACATGCTTATGGGTTGGGATGAGAACGGAGTCCCGACTCCGGAGAGAGTCGACGAGTTGTATATATATGATTGAGTGCCCCGGGCGGCGTTTATGACGACGTGGCCAGTGTGAGATTGGAGGATCGACGGTGATCAAAGTCAAGCAGCAACGCATGGATGAAGATGTATTCATGGAGAAGCGCAAAGAGGTGCTTGCCGTGTGGCCCACCGGCAAAGAAGTGGACCTCGAGGAGGCTGTGGAGTATCAGAAGTCTCTGCCGGATAGCAAGCGCTTCTACAAGATCCTGCAGAAGTACCACGAAGAAGGCCGGATCTCGCTTTTCCCCCGCCAGGGGACCCCGTTGGTGGAGGACGAGATCGCGTTGATCCGCTCCCTGAACGAGTTGGACATCCATCTGCTGCCGTTCACTACCGACAGCTACACCCGCAATCTGCAGCTCGATAAGGTGGAGAAAGGTCTGCAGGAGAGCAGTAAGACGGGCAGGGCGGCCCTCAACGGATGGCCCATCATCAACCATGGGGTCAAGACCAACCGTAAGGTGGTGGAGGCCTGCGACGGCGCCTTGGATCCCCGGTCTTCCCGGATCGGTCAAAGTATGGTGGCCGAGATCGCTTTCGCATCGGGCATGAACGCCTTCCCCAACAGCTTCTTCGGCTGGATCGCCGGGTACGACAAGAAGGCGACCGTGGAGGAGTGCATCGAGACCGCGCAGTACACCGGCCGGCTCATCGGTTACTACGCCGATCATGGGGTCATCATCACCACCGACTGCCATGGTTGGCTGCCCAACTTCGTCATCCCCATGAGCGTCAACATGGCCACTCAGATCATCGAGTGCCTGATCTCCGCGGAACAGGGCGTGAAGAGCGTCTTCCCCCAGGTCAACATGCAGGGCTGTCTGTTCCAAGACCTGGCCGACTTCCGGGCTTTGCCTAAGCTCATGCGCAGATACCTTGACAAGTTCGGTCATGAAGACGTGATCATGCCGGGTGTTTTTGGCAGCCAGTCGCCTCTCTTCCCGTTCCCACAGGAAATGGGCAGCGCTTTCGGCTACATCGGCTACACGGCCGTGACGGCGGCCATGGGTGGCTGCGACGCCGTCTCGGTGAAGACCGTGGACGAAGCGGCGGGTGTGCCCAGTAGGGATTCGCACCGCGAGAGTTACCTGGCGGCCAAGTGGATTCTCGGGGTGCTTCAGGACCAAGAGCTTCGGATCGAGAACGACATCATCGACCAGGAGGAAGAGGTCACGACTGCAGAAGTAACGGCCATCCTGGACAAGGTCTTGGAGCTTGGGGACGGAGACATCGCCGTCGGCACCGTCAAGGCGGTAGAGGCGGGAGTGCTCGATTCACCCATGTCCATCAACGTGCACGCTCAAGACAAGGTGCTCGGCATCCGCGACAAGATGGGCGCCTGCCGGTATCTCGACTTCGGGAACCTGCCCATCCCCGAGGAGATCAAGGACTTCCACCGGCAGAAAGTGGCCGAGCGGGAGACGGCCGAGGGCCGCAAACTCGATTACTACGCGTCCATCGAGGACTTCTGGGGCATCAGTAAAGGTCGGCTGAAAGGCGTTCCGACCAAGTAGTGTCCTACGCCGTGAGGCGGTGTAGGGCATGCTATTGTGATGAGCCTGGGGTCTGCTGCAGCTTCCGGAGGGGGATCCGGGCAGGCGAAAGGGGGTTGGTGGGCAGCTTAGTCCATGTACAGGGTGAGATTCAATCACGGAGCAACGAGCAGACTGTGAAAGACGCTTAGGAAGGGGAGTGAGATGAGAAAAGTGAAATGGGGGCTCGGCCTATTGCTGTTGGTTCTAGTCCTCGGCCTGTTACCGTTGGTGGCCGCCTGCGGTGGTGACGAGGAGACCACGACCACAGCCGCGCCTACCGAGACCACCGCGGCGCCGACCGACACCACGGCTGCGCCTACGGAGACCACCGCGGCGCCGACCGACACCACGGCTGCGCCCGGCGGCAAGGTGGAGACCCTGAGGATCGGCGCCATCTTCCAGTTGACCGACTGGTATTCGGCTGTGGACGCGGGTGAGATAGGCGACACCCAAGTCGTCGCCGATCTCATCAACGAGAGGTATCCCCTGGTGATCGGGGATACCACCTACAAGATCGAACTGGTGACCCAGGATGGCAAGAGCACCCTGGACGGCAACACCACCGCCGCCAACAAGCTGGTCTACGACGAGAAGGTGAAGTTCGCCGTCGGACCGAGCGCCTTCTTCAACGCGGCTACTTCTCCCATATTCGAGCAGGAGAAGGTCATGCACGTAGCCGGCTACAACACCTTCATCCCCGGTGAGATGGGTCCGGAGACTCCGTACGGCTTCTTGGGCAGCAACGGTCCGGTGGCTTCTTCTTCCGCGGCCATGAAGGCCCTCAAGCGGGAGTATCCCGAGGTGAAGAACGTAGCGCGCGCCACGGCCGATGAGTCCACCGTCAACTACACCAAGGACATGTGGGATAACACGATCACGAGCAACGGCTTCAACATCGTAGGCGACATGATCCTCTACAACAACGCGGCCACCGACTTCAATCCGATCGCCGTCCAACTGAACGCCATCGCGGACGCCGACGCTTACTGGTTCCCGCTGGGTACTCCGCCGGCCTATGGCAACATCGTGAAGGCCTTGCGGGCGCTGGGCAACACCAAACCGGTCGTCTATCCCAACTACGGGCCCTCCACTCTGGGGATCGTCGGCCCGGAGGGCTCCCACAACATCATCAACACCCAGAGCTACCTGGACGACGACCCCTTCAATCCTCCGATCATGCAGGAAGTCTTCGATGCCCGCGACACGGATCTGCAGTGGTTCGGCATGGTGCCCAACGCTCTGTGGGTGTTGGTCGAGGCCATGAGGGCCGCTCAGAGCATCGAGCCGGCGGATGTGGTAGCGGCCTGGGAGAACATGGACCCCAAGGTCTCCACTCTGTATGGAGAGGGGCTGCTCTGCGGGACCGAAACGTACGGTCTCAAGCAGCACGCGGTCATCTACGGTTGCGCGACCTCCAAGATAGTGGACGGGCAGATTACCCAAGTAGAGTGGGTCATGCCTGACCCGACCCCGTGATCGATTAGTAGCGAGTAGGGAACCGGCCGGCGCGACGGTGACGTCACGTCGCGACTGCCGCGCCGGCCGGTTCCCACACAGCCGGCTTAAACCATCCAAGGGGATCGATCGGGAACAGATATGGAGATTTGGCTCCAAACCGGAATAAACATGGTGATCCTCGCGGCCGTCTACATACTGATGGCCCTGGGCTTCGCCTTCATCCTCAACCTCTTGGGGATATTCAACCTGGCACACGGCGCCATCTACATGGTCGCGGCCTATATCTGCTACTTGCTGGTGACCAACGCCAATTTGAGCGGGTGGGTGGCACTGCCGGTGACCGTCATCATCGTCGCCATCGCGGGTGTGGTCGTGGAGAGGCTTCTCTTCCGTCCCTTCAAGGGCGATTTCGACCTCACTGTGATGATCTGCATCTTCATATCAACGGTCATGGCGACTGCCTTCAACCTCCGCATGGGGACCAAACAGATCTCCATCCCTTCCTTCCTGCCCGGGAGCACTGGAATAGGTTCATATCTGGTCCAAAGGGACAGGATCTTCGTCGTGGCGGTGAGCATCGTCATCTTAATCGTGGTCATGTTGTTCGTGCGCTATTCCAAATGGGGCGCGCAGATGCAGGCCATCACCCAGAACCGCGAGGGCGCGGCTCTTCAGGGGATACGATTCAGCCGTATCGCCGCTTCCACCTGCGCTGTGGGCTTCGCGCTGGCGGGCATCGCGGGGATCTTCTCGGGGGCGTTGTACAACCTCAGTCCCTACATGGGCGACCAGAACCTGGTGTACGTGCTCATGCTGGTGATCCTGGCGGGAGTGGGCAGCTTCAGGGGGATCTTCATCGTGGGGGTGATCCTGGGAGTGATGTACGCCGGTCTCCCCATAGTGCTTCCCGGAGTGGTTGTCGACGCCACGGCCTCGGTCATGGTCTTGTTGCTCCTGTTGATCAGGCCGCAAGGTTTCTTCGGCCAGAAGGAGTCCGTGAGCGGGGTGGGCATGCCGGAACCGGGCAGTGGAGAGACGGTAGTCAGCTCCGTCAAGCTACCCAAATGGCAAAGCTACGGCGCCCTGGGCGTGGTCCTCGCCATCGTCGCCATCCTTCCGGTCTTCATCGCCGGCGGTTACTGGCTGCATGTCATGTGCATGGCGTTCGTATATGTGGTCGTGGCATCGAGTTTCCGTACCATCACCGTCTCCGGACAGTTCTCCATCGCCCACGCCGCCTACTTCGGTATCGGCGCCTATGTCTCCACCATGGCCTCCATGTGGCTGGGGTTGTCGCCGTGGCTGACCGTCTTCCTGGGTGCGATAGCATCGCTGGCCGTGGGAGTGCTGCTCGCCTTCCCCTTCGCCCGGCTGCGGACCGTGTACTACGCCATGGGCACTCTGTTCTTGGGAGTGGTGATCGTGAACCTGTTCACTATCGGGGGCAAGTGGACTGGAGGTACCAGCGGGCTGAGTGGGATACAGCCTCTGTTCCGGGGCTCGCGCATCTACTACTACTATCTGCTTTTCGCTCTGGTGATCGTGTGCCTCGCGGCTCTGCACCGCTTCGAGTTCAGCCGGACCGGCGTGACCATGAAGGCGGTGGCTCAATCGCACCTGGTGGCCTCCAGCGTGGGGATAAGCGAGAGGCGCTACCGGATGCTGGCGGTCGGCATAGGCTGTCTTTTCGCGGGTCTGGCAGGTGGCTTCTATGCTCACTACCAGATGGCCATCGCGCCGACCAGCTTCGCTCTTTCCGCCACCCTGTGGATCATCATGTACGTCCTCGTGGGAGGGATCAAGAACTTCTGGGGCCCTTCTGTCGGAGTAGTGGTCTTGTTGGTGCTCCCGGAGTTCTTCCGGGACCTCAAGGGATACCTCCCCTTCGTGTCGGCCACCATACTGCTTCTGATTGCCTTCACTCTGGGTAAACAAGGCCTGTCCGGCCTTCCTCGGGTCATCGGCTCCTGGGTCTCCCGTCGCCGTACGAAGGAGGAGGTGAGCGTCGATGCTCCTTGAGATCAAGGACCTC
>DAIRFC010000143.1:0-3127 GCA_036795215.1 Actinomycetota bacterium
TCGAGGCTGGGCCGGAAGGTATTGTCGGGATAGCCGTCGGCCACCGTGCCGATCTCTTGATCGGTGAGTTGGTACGTGGCTACCCACCAGCTGTTGGGAGCGTCGGTCCAGGGCGGAGCCGCGAGCGCGGCGCCTGAGACCGCCAGAACCAGCAGCACAGCAAGCGCGGTCACAGCGAGGGCTCGCGACACGGGCCCCCTGACCCTTCTCTTCCTACCTCTCATCACATCCCTCCTCTGCGGACTACGACACACAAATCTGTTTAGACGTAGACACAATAGGTTGGTTCCCCCCCAACGCGTGATAGCGCGGACCAGACAACTTCCATCCGCTCACACTACTATACTTCTACTTTCCATTACTTCACAACTCGCGCGTTTGGTAAACACTGCCGGAGAAACATCTGCGGGCTAGAATACGTCTATGAGGTGGCTTCGCCGTACCAGAGTGAGCCCACCTAACGATCTACGAGGATGCGATGAGGGTCGGTAGAGAGAGACGTAGCGCCAGAGATCGACGCGCCCGGGGCGGGCAGCGCCGCATCTTCATCCTGGTGGCGATCATCGTCATCGTCCCGCTTATCGCTTTCGCGATCGTCGGGGGCGTCCTCATGCTCGGCCTCCGCACCGTGGCAGCCATGGAGCAAGACCTGCCTTCACTCGAGGCGCAGCGGCAGGTCACGCTGGCCCAGACCTCTGAGATCTATGCCGCCGACGGGTCCCTGCTCGCCTACCTGCATGGGGTCGAGAACCGCACCGTCATCAGCGGTAAAGAGATCCCCGATGTCATGCGGCACGCCCTGGTGGCCATTGAAGACGAGCGCTACTACGGGCATGCGGGCGTGGACTTCGAGGGCTTCATGCGCGCCCTGGTCACCAACATCCAAGCGCAAGGCATCGAAGAAGGGTTCTCCACCATCACCATGCAGCTGGTCGGGCGCCTGTATCTCGACCGCACCGACATCTCGCTTTCCCGCAAGTGGAACGAGATGGTCTTGGCCTGGCAGATGGAACGCAAGTACTCCAAGAACGAGATCCTCGACATGTACCTCAACACCGTGTACTTCGGCGCCAATGCCTACGGCATAGAAGCCGCGGCCCGCACGTTCTTCGCCAAGGACCCCATAGACCTCACCCTGCCGGAGGCGGCCCTTTTGGCCGGGCAGGTGCAGGCGCCGGGTTACTCGCCGCGCGCGCACCCCGAGCGCGCCCTCAACCGCCGGAATGTCGTGCTGAGAAAGATGGACGAGTTGGGATTCATCACTCATCGCGACGCACGTGAAGCCATCGACTCACCGCTGGGGCTGGCCCCGCTCTCTCCGTATAAGAAGGTAGAAGAGCCGTACGTGGTCGCCTTCGTCCGCAAACAACTCATCGACATGTTCGGTGAGGACAAGGTCTTCGCGGGCGGCATACGGGTGCAGACGACCATCAACCCCGCCTACCAGAGACTGGCCCAGGAGGCCATCAAGTCTACTTTGAACGAGGAAGGCGACCCGTCGGCCGCTTTGGCAAGCGTCGAGGTCGACACGGGGTACATCAGAGCCCTGGTCAGTAGCAGCGACTTCGGCGTCTCCCAGTTCAACCTGGCGGCTCAGGGAAGGCGTCAGCCGGGCTCCGCGTTCAAGACCTTCTGCCTGGTGGCCGCCTTGGAGCGAGGCATCGACCCTGAGAACACGTATTACCAGTCGATGCCCGTGGTGCTCGACTATCCCGGCGCTCCCGAGCCGTGGGAAGTGAAGACCTACGGTCACAACTACTACGGCACCTCCGACCTGGTGCAGGCCACTCTTCGCAGCGACAACACCGTCTACGCGCAGTTGGCCCTGGACGTCGGGGCCGAGCAGATTGTAGACGCGGCCCATCGTATGGGGATCACGTCCGAGATCAACCCCAATCCGGCCATCGTGCTGGGTGGACTCACTCACGGGGTGTCGGCGCTCGAGATGGCTTCGGCATACGCCACACTGGGCAACAGCGGGCAGCACATCGAGCCCACCATCATCCTGCGGGTCACCGACACGCTCGGCAACGTGCTCTGGGAGGCCCAACCCAAGAAGACCCAGGGCATCTCGGCGGCCGTAGCCTACGAGGTCACCAGGATATTGAGCATGAACATCCAGCGGGGCACCGGCACCAAGGCCGAGATCGAACGCCCGGCGGCAGGGAAGACCGGCACGGCCACCGAATGGCACGACGCCTGGTTCTGCGGATACACCCCGCACCTCTCCACAGCGGTGTGGATCGGGCACGCCGATGCACAGATATCCATGGACAACGTACACGGCATCCGCGTCACCGGCGGCAGCTTCCCCGCCATCATCTGGCAGAAGTTCATGCACGACGCCGACCGCGACTACCCGGAGGAGGAGTTCGCGATCCCCACCATGGAGATCCGTTACGACCCGTTCTTCCAGAGCGAATACTCCGTGGCGCCCACATCGACCACCATCAGCACCACCACGACCACGCTGCCCACCGACAGCACCGAGGTTACCGATACCACCGAATTCACAGGCGACACCCAGCCTCCGGTGAACACCAGCGACCTGCCCCCGGACATCACTGCTCCGCCGACCACGGAGCCGCCGGTACCCGTCACCGAGTTCTAGGCCGGCGCGGGCTCCTGAGCCCACACGGACTCCTAGCAAGCCCACATGGACGCACATGAGGTGCGCCGTCGCGGTCTTCTTTGCCTTGACATATATGAGTCACTTCATATAAGATTTTCTTCGTCTGATGATAACAGCGTACGTCCGCCCGGCGCGCAGCCGGCCGAAGACGAGGAGCACTGATATATATGCAGCTGGAGCGATTCACTCTCAAGGCACAGGAGGCGCTGGCGGCCTCCCAGAAGCTTGCCCAGGAACGCGGGCACGCGCAGATCGAGCCTGAGCACCTGGCGGTGGCTCTGCTCGACCAGGATGGCGGACTGGCGGTCCCCATCCTCGAGCGCATCGGCGCCGGGCATGCGGCCGTGCGCGCCGAGCTCGAAAAGCGGCTGGACTACTTCTCAACTGTGCACGGCGCCACCCAGATGGGGCTCGCGCGCGAGACACAGGCTGCCCTCGAAGCCGCCCAGGCCGAAGCCGACAAGATGAAGGACGCCTACGTCTCCACCGAGCACG
>DAIRFC010000144.1:0-3117 GCA_036795215.1 Actinomycetota bacterium
ATGCCATGGCCGCCGTTGCCTTCGCCAAAGAAGCGGTGGGGGTGAAGTAGAGAGATGGACTCGTTCGAGAAGCTGGATAGAGCCATCAGCCTCAAACCCACGCCGGAGATCCCGGTGTACCCTCATATCGTGACGTTTGCAGGCCGCTGTGCGGGTGTCACCCAGGAGGAACTCTTCAGCAGCAACAAGGCCTGGTTGGCAGCGTGCGACAAGACCTTCGAGCGTGTGGGAAAGCCGGACGTGGTCTTCCCGATGAACCCTTGGGACACGGCCTACACGGAGTCAATGAAGGTGAAGATCCCGGGCCGTGATCTGGGTCCCGACGAGCCCTTCCAGTTCGTGGAAGAGGAGGTGATGCAGGCCTCCGACTACGACGTGATCATCGAGAAAGGCTGGAGCGCCTGGAACACCGAGTTCATGAAGGCCATTCAATCGCCGCCCTGGCACGGCAAGGTCGGGAATCTCAAGGTCCTGTGGGGCTTCATCAAGGTTGGGATGAACACCGGAAAGAACATCAAGCATTGGCGGAAGGCCGGTATGCCGGTGATGTTCCATGCCGGCGTGGCCCCGCCGTTCGACATCTTCTCGTTGAGCCGCTCCCTGCGTCCCTTCTATCGCGACCTGTTCGACATGCCCGAGAAGGTGAAGAAGGCGGTGGAAGTGGGCACGGATGCGATGATCGAGCTGGGCATCGCCAACGCCAAGAGAGCCAAAGGGAACCGCGTAGCCCTGTTCGCTATGCGCTCCAGCGCGAGCTTTATTTCGCCAAAGCTTTTCGACGAGATCTCCTTCCCCTCCATAAAGCGGATGGTGGAGGCCTATCACGCAGCGGGGATCGTGTCGGTCCTTCACTGCGACGGCAACTGGGACTTGATGATCCCTCGCTTCAGGGAACTGCCACGGGCAAGCTGCGTGGTGGAGCTCGACGGGGCCACCGACATCCGGAAAGCCCGGGAAACACTTGCCGACCACCTGTGTATCAAAGGAGATGTCCACCACGCGCTGCTCTCACTGGGAACCGAGGAAGAAGTCGAGACCTACTGCCGCGAGCTCATCGAGTTGATGGGGCACGAAGGCGGCTTCATCCTGGGCTCCGGCTGTGAGGTGCCCACTACGGCAAAGGTGGAGAACGTAGCGGCCATGATAAGCAGTGCGCGCAACTGACCGCTTCTCGAGATCAGGGGTGCGACATGACAGATAGCCCTGCGGCCAGACGTCCTGCCACCGGCGAGACCGGCAATCAGAACTGGAGGAACGATATGAGCGTCAAGATCCTGGCGATATCAGGAGGAAGTAAGAACGGCACCAACGATCAGATGGCCAAAGAGGCTCTTATGGGCGCCCAGGAGACGGGTGCTGAGATTGAGTTCATCCATATGCTCGATCTGAACCTCGTGCCCTGCAACGGTTGCATCTCGTGTGTAACGGGCAAGGACGGCATATTCGCCGGCGGTTCGGGCAGATGCATCCGCAAGGACGATCTGAACTGGCTCGAAGACAAGATCTACGATTCCGATGGCGTGATCTTCGTGATGCCCATCTTCGAGAAAGGCGTCCCCGGCTTCTTCCGAGCGTTCCAGGACCGGTTCGCCGGCCCCAACCACGATGTCGGCATGCTGACAATTGCCAAGGATATCCATGAGAAATCGGGGAAGGTCGAAGGGGGACCCGATCCTCGGGCCTTCAAGAAGCGCTTCGCCACCTTCATAGGCATTGGCGGCAGTGATTGGGCCTGTCGCATGTCTGCGGATTTCGGCCTGTTCGCTATGGTCCAGCAGTGGCAGGTGGTCGATGACTTGGTCTTCACCTGGGCCAAGTCGCTCACCATGGAAGACGACCGGGTAGCCACCATCCGCGAAGCCGGTCGAAATATAGCGAAGGCGGCGATGGATCCCTCGAACTACAAGTACCTAGGCGACCCCGGCATATGCGCCAACTGCCATTCGCGTCTGATGTACCTGACCGACGACGCCGAGACGGTGGAATGCAGTGTGTGCGGGATCAAGGGTGAACTGGTCATCGAAGACGGCAAGATAAAGTTCGCGTATCCGCCGGAGCAGCTGGAGCACGCGCACAACACGCTCCCCGGTAAGATCAAGCACGTCGAAGACATCGGGAAAAACGAGGGAGCCTTCGCCGCCGCCAAGCAGACCGAGGAGTATCGACGGCGGGCCGACGCTTACAAGGCCTTCATCCAGCCCTCGAAGCCGGAGAAGTAGGCCGGGCTCACGCTGTCACTGAAAGGAGTCTTGCCATGGCCTTCTTCCCCGCGTTCCAACCCATGCGGAGCTTCATCCTCCAGAACTTCCGGTCGGACAACGACAGGCCCAAGATCTGGCGCTGGCTGTACAAACAGCACGTGCCCGAGAGCATATCCCAATTCATGCCCTACTGCACCAAGTACTGCACGTATCACGCTCTGCCGCTACCGGAAGGGGCGCTCGATTTCGGCACCTACAACGGGATGATGACCGAGCACTACTGGCTGTTCAATATCTTCCAGAACAAGGGGAGCGCCCACTCCACCGGTTTGGCATTCGGCGAGGAGTACCCGGACGACTTTATGGAGATGACCTGCCAACCCCCCAGCGACGTGCTGCGCCAATCCGGTTGGCAGGGCAGTCGGGACGGGTATCACCCGGTGGTCTTCTCATTCGCGCCCGTCTTCTGGGAGGACG
This sequence comes from Actinomycetota bacterium, assembly GCA_036795215.1. Lineage (GTDB taxonomy): Bacteria > Actinomycetota > Thermoleophilia > RBG-16-64-13 > RBG-16-64-13 > RBG-16-64-13. Next base: position 2,679 of record DAIRFC010000144.1, read on the forward strand.
ACTTCAAGGGGGCCGGCCGTCTCACGGACGCCGGCCCCAACGTTCGCTGGCTGTTCTTGCTTAAGTACCCTGACGAGATCTCCATCGACGAGGGCGATGTGTGGTTCAAGGAGGTCTTCGCTCCAGAGGTGTGCGCAAACAATGAGGTGACACGTTTCATCTCGAGCCGCCAACTCGACGACCCCCGGATCAACCCTTTCCAGCGCATCTCGGAGATCTGGTTCGACGATTCGGAGGGTTGGCGCCGGGCCATCGTTGAGAAGGCCGGTCAGTACACCAAGCCGGCCTGGGCGGCGTGGGAGAGACTGCCGTTCTTTGAGCCTTTCAAGGACTTCGTGGGGGTGTTCATCTTGGACCGCCCCGAGTCCGATCATCTGCAACAGTGGAGGGGGTACATCACCACACGCTGACTCGCAACGCGGAAGAATCCGCGGCTGCG
>DAIRFC010000145.1:0-3043 GCA_036795215.1 Actinomycetota bacterium
CGACGAGAAGACCGGACCGAAGCTCTCCAACTATCACCTGTGGTGGTACAAGGTCTTGGACGAGCTCGATCCCAACGGTGTGATCCCGCTCAAGGGCGTCAGCAAACTGACTCCCTAGAGTTCGCGGTCGTTTTTCGAGATGGGGGCGAGCCCACCGAGGCTCGCCCCCATCACACTTGATCGGCGCGGGTGTGCGGCGGCCATGGCTACATCAGCAACAATGATGAGGGAGGTCGGCAACGTTGGCACTCAGTAGCGAAATCTATCGCGCGTTCGCGGATGTAGTGGGCGACGAGAACATCTGCGACGATCCGGTGATGATGGCGGCCTATTTCAAGACCGACTTTGCGGCCGTCATCATGCCGAAAGACACCGTCGAGGTTCAGGCGGTAGTAAGGCTCTGCAACAAGTTCAAGCTCCAGTTCCGCCCCATCTGCACTGGCTGGACCGGTGTGTTCGTGCCCGGCACGGTCCTTCTCGATCTGCGACGCATGGACAAGATCGTCGAGATCGACGAGAAGAGCATGTGCGCGGTGGTCGAGCCCTACGTGACCTCTGCCCAGCTCCAGGCCGAGCTGTTCAAGCGGGGGCTCAACACCAACATCAAGGGAGCCGGCGCTCAGTGCTCTGCCATGCTGCGGGGCCATGGGCACCTGGATCAGTCATGCGGCGCCGACGACCGCAACCATCTGGCTGTCGAGTGGGTCACCCCCGATGGGGAGTTGGTCAAGATGGGTTCCCTCGGCTCGGTGAACGAGTGGTTCTGCGGGGACGGGCCTGGACCGTCGCTGCGGTCTTTGGTCAGTAGCGTGGTGCCGCCCAGCACGACACCAGGAGTGCTGACCAAAGTAGCCATGAAGCTCTATCACTGGCCGGGACCGGCTAGGTACCCGCTCAAAGGGTGCGCGCCGAGGTACACGCTGGCGGAGCATCCGGACAACATGATGGCTCGCTACTACAGTTTCCCCACCCTGGAGCAGATGTGGCAGGCGGAGATCTCTCTGGGCGAAGCCGAGGTGTGCTACGAGCTGATGGGCTTCAACGCGGCAATGGTCTCGGCCAACATCTCAAACTGCAACGAAGAGGAGATGGCCACGTTCGTCCGCCTCTCCAAAGAGGTGCAGGGGCCGGGGTTCTTTGTGATCATCGCCGGCAATTCGCCGGCGGACTATCAGTATAAGAAGAAGGTGCTCGAGACGATCGTGGCCGAGAACGACGGCCGGTCTCTGGAGGCGGTGGAAGACCCCGAGATCGAAGGCATACTGCTCACTCACTGCACCAGGATCAGCGCCTCGGTGCGGGAGACGTTCCGGCCCGGTGGTTACTTCAAGTCCATCCCCGTCATGGGCCAGCGCGACCTGACCATCAGATGGGCCATCGGGGCCGGCCAAGCCAAGCTGCCTCTCATCGAGAAGGGCTTGATCGCGGACGACGGCGGGGGCTTCTTCGGATGGGGGGTCGAGCAGGGGCACCTCGGCAAGACCGAGATCTTCTGCGCCTTCAGCCCCATGAATCCCGAGGCCTGGAAGGTCGTCGACGCCTGGGAGGCCGAGCAGGGCGGTAGGGCTCTCGACGAGAACTACTTCGCGCTCACCATGGCTCCGCTCGACGTCATCGACGAGAAGACCGGGCCCAGGCTCTCCAACTATCACCTGTGGTGGTACAAGGTCTTGGACGAACTCGATCCCAACGGTGTGATCCCGCTCAAGGGAGTGAGCAAACTGACTCCCTGACAGGCGAGAAGGAGTGCGCCCTGATGTGACGCTGCGGTTCGTAGTCGCGTCACTCTAGCTATGGAGCCGGCGCCTCTGTAAACGCAGCCAGAACGTCGTCGACGCGGGTCACCCATCCGAAGATGTTCTCCACGTTCCACAGAGCCGCCTCGGCGGTCACCGGCGGACAGTGTGTGAACACCGCGTCGGCTATGAGGACGGGCCAGTAGTCGTGCGAGAAGGCGTCCATCAGGGTGGCCGACACGCACACGTTGGCGGCTCCGCCCATGAACAGGCAGTACTTGACACCCAGGGTCTTCAGCACGAAGTCGAGGTCGGTGCCTGCGAAGCCGCTGTAGCGTTGCTTGCGGACAACCGGCTCGCCGGGAAGCGGACGGAGCTCGTCGACGATCTCCACACCCCAGGTGCCTTCGACGATGGATTGCTCGGTGAACTCAGGGTGCTCGCGCAACAGCACCATCCCGATCTCTTTGTGGTAGTTGGGAGAATCGGGGCCGCCTGCGTTGGTAAGGCCGGGTTTGAAGCTCATCGTCACGTAGACCACCTTGGCGCCGGCCGTCCGCGCCGCCTGGATGACCATGCGGCAGGGCTCGATGTTGTCGCGCGCAGCCTGGGTGGGCCAGCCGGCCAGGTCGAACATGCCTCCTTCGCGCACGAAGGCGTTCTGCATGTCGATGCAGACCACGGCCGTCTTGGCCAGGTCGATGTCCAGGGCTTGCGGCTTCGCCTGCAGGGTGGCGGGGCGCAGATTCATCGTGGTAACCCGCTTAGGCCGGTATGGCTGCATCTTCAGCGAATTGTACATGGCCATATCGTTGCCGTCGATGAGGCCGTGGATGAGCAAGCGGCGCCCGCATCACAATTGCTCCGTTCTCCGATTTTCTGATATTCTTTCCCACGCCTGCGCGCCCGTAGCTTAGTTGGTAGAGCAGGGGACTCTTAATCCCAAGGTCGAAGGTTCGAATCCTTCCGGGCGCATGCTCTTCTCAGGTATCCCATCCAAGGTAGGCGCCGCCGCAGGTGTGGGCCATGCTCAAGCCGGGCACCCCGATAACCACGTCGTTTGTGATCAGCGGCTAGTCTTCTGGGATCGTCTTCTTGGGCGAGAAGGTGATCCAGGCCACTATCCCCGAGAAGATGATCACGCAACCGGCGACTATCAGCGAGATGCTCACGCCATGGTGCAACGCGTCGAAGGCGGCGGTGGTCGCCTGCTCCACCTCGCGGCCGTAGAGACTCTGCGCCATCTTCACCATGCTGTCCATGCCGGGCGGTGGCGCTCCGGTGAGGACGAATGTGGTCACGATGCC
>DAIRFC010000146.1:0-2933 GCA_036795215.1 Actinomycetota bacterium
GTCATCCAATACAAGCTGGGCATGGCGAGCGGCTTCTTCGTCAGGGACGAGGGGGTCATCGTGGTCGATTCGGGGTGCGAGCTCGGGCGCGAGCTGTTTCTTCGTGTGTGCGCCGAGGCCGGTGTGGCGCCGGAGGAGATCAGGCTGTTGGTAGCTACCCACGGGCACGTCGATCACTTCCTCAATATGAACGAGATGAGGGCTGTGACAGGTGCTCCGCTCATGTGCCACAAGAACGCGGAGTCCAGTCTCCGGCAGGCCCTTCACCCGAACGTGCGCCCGCGCAACCGTCTTGGGCAGTACATGCTGTCGCAGCTCCCTCCGAGCGAGGAGCCGCTGCGCCTCATGCGCCCAACGGCTCCCGACATCGTGGTGGAGGGAGTGGTCGACCTGCGGCCCTGGGGAGTGGAGGGCCGGGTGGTCGAGACCTTCGGGCACTCCGATGGCTGCATATCGGTTGTGCTGGACTCGGGGCAGGCCATCGTGGGTGATCTCTTGGTGGAAGACGTGAGGGACGGCACGCCGAGTCTTGCGTATCTCTGTTACACCGATGACATCCAGGCTGCGAACGAGCAGATCTTCGCCAGCGCGGAGTATCTAGCTGCCAACGCCGAGACGTTCTACTCCGGTCACGGAGGGCCTTTCTCGCGAGCCGACCTGTTGGCGGCGCTGGCCGCCGCGCGGGCCGAAGCGGCCGAGTAGCCGCCGGCGCGTGGCGCCCGTCGACGTCCAGGCCGCGCGGCTGCTATCGTTCTTCATATCATGCCCGTGACCGTTGGACAGATTCTCGAACTCGATGTCCTCAAGGAAGCTCGGCTGCTGGCCGGCGAGGATGGGCTCGACCGCAGGGTCACGTCTGTGACGGTAGGAGAGGTCCCCGACATCGCCGACTGGTTGTCGGGGGGAGAGATGGTCCTCTCCACCATGTTCGCGGTGAAGGGAGACCTGGAGCGGCAGCGCGAGTTCTGCAAGCGGGTCATGATGGCCGACGCGTCGGCTCTCTTCGTCAAGACGACGCGCTTCGTGGAGAGCATGCCTGCGGATATCATCGAACTTGCGGACAGGCGTAAGTTCCCCATAGTCGAGGTGCCGCAGAGCCTGCGGTGGACCAGGCTGATGCAGGATGCCACCGAGGTCATCATCAATCGTCAGGCTTCTTTGCTGGAGCAGTCACAGTCTATTCACCGCAGTCTGCTCGGTGTCGTGATACGGGGAGGCGGGTGGCAGGAGTTGGCCGACGAGGCCGCGCGTCTGCTGGGCCGGCCCTTCGTGGCCCTGGACACCTCCATGGAGGTGCTGGCGGCTTCCGGCGGACTGCCCGTGGGTGTCGTTGAGCTGGAAGAGAGGTTGGGGCGGCCCGGCGTGAGGGCGCGGGTGGCCGGTCTGGGAGCCGGACAGAAAGCCTTTCGTGTGAACGAAGAGGGAGTGCCGCCGTTGTTTGCACTGCCCATAGTGTCCAGCCACAGGCGTCTGGGTTACGTGTGCGTCGTGACCGATGCCGACGATCTGTCGGCCAACGAGGTGCTCACCCTGGAGCATGCGGCGACCATCGCAACGCTTGAGATGGCTCAGGACCGGGTGCGCTTCGAGACGGAGGTGAGACTCAAGGGCGACTTCGTCGACGATGTGATCAGCGGCGGAGTCGGGGCAGGTGGCTCGCTGTCTCGTCGTGGAGCATTCCTCGGATGCGATCTCAGTCAAGGCGCCGCCGTAGTCCTACTAGGAGTGGACGAGTTCGACGGAGCGATCACACGCAAAGGCCTCGAACCGGAGGAACTGGACAGGAGTATCGAGACCTTCTTCTCCCAGTGCTCCCGCTACGTGTCGTCTGCAGAGCCCTCGTCATTGGCGAGCCTCAAGTCGGGCCACGTGGTGATCTTCATCTGTGGCAAGACCGCCCACGATGCGGCCACTCTCAAAAAGCTCGCGGGAGCGCTGCAGGAACTGGGCCGGTCGTCCGGCGGACTCAGCATCTCCGCCGGCATCAGCGCGTTCACCGCCGATGTCTCGCTCATGGATCACGGGTACCAGGAGGCCCTCGTGGCGCTGAAGGTAGCGCGCAAGCTGCATGGCCCGGCGAGTGTGCTGCATTTCTCCGATGTGGGCACGTACCGGCTATTGCTCGACATCTGGGAGAAAGACCCCGACGAGATCCGCACGCTCTACGAGGAGACCATCGGGCCCGTCGATCGCTACGACGCGGCGAACGGCAGCCAGCTCGTCTCGACCCTGTCGGTCTTCTTCGCCAACAACGAGAACCTCACCAAGACGGCGGCCGATCTCTTCGCGCACCGCCATACCATCCGCTACCGGCTGGAGAAGATCGCCGAGATCACCGGTCTCAGCGTTTTCCAGACCGAGCACAAGGAGCGTCTGGGTCTGGGGCTGAAGGCCCGCGGCCTGCTCATGGGGTAGCGGTATCGGGCGGTCTACTCGATGGGGCTGCTCCACATGTACATCATATTGCCCAGATTCCTATACGTTTGGCGATAATCCGCCGCCCTCCTTTCCGGTGTAATAGCGCTGTCGTAAGAAACGTGCGGGCTGAACGGTCCAGACTCACTTGCCGATCAGACGCCCGGGCAAAGGAGGTTGAAGATGGCGCAGATCGACACCGGAGACACCGCCTGGATGATCGTGGCCACCGCTCTGGTGATGCTCATGACTCCAGGTTTGGCGTTTTTCTATGGCGGGCTGGTCCGTCGTAAGAACGTGCTCTCGGTCATGATGCAATGCTTCATGCTGCTGGGAGTGATGAGCATCCAGTGGGTGCTGTGCGGCTATACGCTGGCTTTCGGCCCCGATCAGGGTGGGTTCATCGGTGACTTCAGCTGGGCCGCGCTCACGGGGGTAGGAGCCGAGCCCAACGCCGACTACGCGGGCACCATTCCTCACACGCTCTTCATGCTCTTCCAGATGATGTTCGCAGTCCT
>DAIRFC010000040.1:0-7829 GCA_036795215.1 Actinomycetota bacterium
CGCGTCACGTTATCGATGAACCCGAAGTTGCCGCTGGTATAGCCGTTGATGATCTGGTTGGCCGCCGCCACCGCGACAAAGCTGCCGGGGTAGAGGGGGTTGTTCACCGGATCATAGGGCGCCGGCGTGTCGGGGAACGTGGACACGTTGTCGGCGGTCACCTCATAACCCAGGGTGAGTACCGCCATCTTCGCGTATTGCTGGCGCTGCAGGGGGTTGTCGGGCCTGAAGGTACCGTCTGCGTACCCGCCCATGAAGCCGCGGGTGGCTAGATTGAGTATGCTGGCTTCGTACGGATGATCGTCGATATCCGAGAACTCCGCCGCCGCCAACGCGGGGACCGATATCCCCAGCACGAGGACTACCGCCAGCACCAGTCCGACGATGATTCGCGTCTTCTTCATCTTGTCTCCTTTCGACACATTTCTCTCGCGTTGCACCTGTGAAACGCTAGTTGAACCTGAGCTCGACCACGTACTTGACCCACATGTCGCTATCGGTCACCTGGTTGGCGTCCGAGCTCACGAAGGCGATCCGCAGTGGGCCCTCACCGGAGCCGAGTGCTCCCCCTCCTTTCGCGTAAGCGATGATCGCTTTGACGCTGATGCCGCCGACGGGATCACCCGTCGCGGGATCGTACGTGTTGACCGACCCTCTGGCCTCCCCGGCCGACAGGGGCATCGTGTAGCCATCTGAAGCCACTACGGTCACAGACCCGCCGCCGCCCACCAGCTCCATCAGCACCGGCAGAGAGACGCCCTTCCACGAAGCGGGGGCCGTTATGTTGCTGAGCTGGTTCTTCCAGCCCCCGTAGCCCGACGTGGCCGGCAGAGCCTTGAGGTCTGCCATGGAGAGCTCCTTCATGCCGGAAGGACCGCTGACCTTGAGCGCGGTCGGGGCCTTTGCCGTGGTCGTAGTGGGAGCCGCCGTGGTCGTGGTGGGCGCCGCCGTGGTCGTGGTGGGTTTTGCGCTGGTCGTCGTCGGCGGCTTCGTGGTAGTGGTCGCCACGACGGAGGTGACGGTGGCTGAGACCGTGGTGTCGGTGGTGGTGGTCGCAGCGGTCGTCGTGGTGCTATCCGCCGGTACGGAGATCTCGGTGGTCGACGGCAGCGTGACCTGAGCAGTGGTTGTGGACGAGGTCGCCGGAACCGTGCTGGAGGCCGTCCCGGCCTGCGTCGCGGTGGTGGACGAGACGGCGGGGTCGGAGGGCTCCTGTTCGTCTCCGCACGCGCCGAGCAGGAGACCGAGTGCGAGCACGACCGAGAGTCCGGCGATCAGAAGACCCGTGAGCCGGTGCTTGTCAAATCGGAGCATCAGGCACCTCAAGTGGTTTTGTAGCAATTGAAAGGAAGCATATGGTATAAGAAACGGTCTCACAGTGGTAAGAGCGCGTCAAGGAGTGCGGTATGTTCACGGGTGCAAGATCCCTTCTGCGGGTGTCGGTGTGGGTAGCGATGTTGGTACTGATGGCGGGGGTCTTGGTCTTCGTGGCCGGGTGTGGTTCTGACGGCGAGGACACCAGCACCGAGACCTCCGGTAGTGAGACCACCGTGGGCGAAAGCCCGGGCAATGGGGACGTTGTCCTGGAGGTCGTCGGCACAGAGGGGAGCAAGACCTTCACGCTCGACGGACTCAAGGCGCTGCCTGTCACTGACGGCTACTGGGGTATGAAAAGCTCCACCGGCCGCATCACGCCCCCGGTCGTGACCAAGGGCGTGCTGCTGGAAGACCTGTTTGCCCAGGTGGGGGGCCTGCCCGAAGACATGGCGGTGGGAATCGTGGCCAAGGACGGCTACGAGATGACGGTGTCTGTGGCGCAGCTCAGATCCGGCAGCTTTCTCACCTACGATATGGTCACCGGGGACGAGAACAGCGTGGACGGCCCGCTTCGGGTCATCGCAGCCTATGAGTACGACGGCAAGGCGTTCGACCCCCTGAGTGATGGTCCGCTGCGTTTGGCCATCATCAGCCCGGAGATGAACCAAGTCACCGACGGCCATTGGTCGGTGAAGTGGCTCAGCAAGCTCCAGCTCAAGACGGTGGAACTCGAGTGGATCCTCACCCTCAAGGGCAAGCTCACCGAGGAGATGGACCGGGGCACGTTCGAGACGGGCGCTGCTGAAGGGTGCCATGGGACCGACTGGATCGACGCCGACGGGAACACCTGGACCGGCATCCCCTTATACTATCTGGTAGGACGCGTGGACGACGACAACGTCCACGAGGGACCCGCCTACAACCGCGCCTTGGCCGAAGCCGGCTACCAGGTCGATATCACCACCGACGACGGCAAGACGGTGCAGGTCTCCAGTGACACCATGTACTACAACAAGGCCCTCATCATCGCCTACAGGCTCAACGGGGAGGCCCTTCCCGAGGAGTATTGGCCTCTGCGCCTGGTGGGCGAGGGTATCGACGCCGCGGACATGGTGGGGCGCATCACCGGGATCGAGGCGTTGGTGCCGGCGGAGTAGGCCGGTGCTGCGCCCATTCCGACAGCGCGGCGCCTTCCGGCTGCGGCCGTGGGTGGTGGCTCTGACCGTGGTGGCGGCGCTCCTCTGCGCGGGCTGCTCGGATCCAGGCGAAGATGGAGCGGTAGGCGCGGACGGCGGCGGCAGGACCACCCTTCGCGTCCTCTTCGCCGGTAGCCTGATAATCCCCTTCGCTCAGCTTGAAGAGGAATTCGAGGCCGCCCATCCCGATATCGATGTGTACATGGAGGGGCACGGCAGCATCCAAGCCGTGCGGATCGTGGGCGATCTGCACGAACAGGCGGACGTGGTGATAAGTGCCGACCACCGGTTGATACCCATGCTGCTCTACCAGGTCGACGATCCCCGCACGGGCAAGCCGTACGCCGACTGGAGCATAGTCTTCGCTACCAACAAGATGGTCCTCGCGTACACGCCCACGAGCGCGTTCGCCGACGACGTGCAGGCCGGCGACTGGTTCGAGATCATGAACCGCGAGGGCGTGCGGCTGGGCATCTCCGACCCCCGTCTCGACGCCAACGGCTACCGTGGCCTCATGACCGTCAAGCTGGCTGAGGACTTCTACGACCGGCCGGATCTTTTCGCCGACACGTTCGGCGGCGTGTTCCGGGTGCCTGTAAGGGCGTCGGAGACCGCCGACGGCACGCTCATCACCGTCCCCGAGGTGCTCGAGACCAAGAGCGGCTCGCATGTCGTGCTGCGACCGTTCAGCGTGAACCTGCTGCCGCTCATCAAGTCCGGCGATCTCGACTACGCCTTCGAGTACGAGAGCGTTGTCATCCAGCACGGCCTGGAGTATGTCTCACTGCCTCCCGAGATCCACCTGGGCGACGACGCCTACGCGTCCGTCTACGACGATGTGACCGTGAAGCTCGACTTCCAGCGCTTCGCCAGCGTCAAGCCCGAGTTCGTGGGCGAGCCCATACGGTACGGGGCGACCATCCCCAGCAACACCCGCGACCAGGAGGCGGCGGAACTGCTCCTGGCCTTCCTGTTGGGGCCTGAAGGGCAACGCATCATGAGCGAGAACTACCAACCCATGATCATGCCTGCATCTACCGACAACTTCGACGCCCTTCCGGAGTCTCTCAAGGCCTTCTGTACCTCCGGCGACTGACGCCGCTGCCGGCGAGGTCTCATCATGAGCCGGATACGACTCTTCAGCCGCATGGACTGGGTCTTCTCCTTGGTGGGACTCCTGCTCTTGCTGTTCATCCTGGTGCCGTTGGTGGCGACGGTCTTCGCCGTCGGACCGGGGGAGTTCAAGGAGGGTGTGGCCGACAAGGGCGTGTTGAACGCTCTGTGGATAACGTTTCTGGCCGCGTTCGTGGCTACCGTGATAGCCCTCGTTCTGGGAGTGCCGCTGGCCTATCTCTTGGCGCGCAAGGACTTCCCCGGCAAGACGCTGGTGGAGGGGATCATCGATCTGCCGGTCATAATCCCGCATACGGCAGCCGGTGTGGCTTTGCTGATGGTCTTCGGCCGGATGGGGCTCTTCGGGGAGCCGCTGGCGGACGCCGGGCTCTTTTTCACCGAGAGCTTCGCGGGGATCGTGGTGGCCATGCTCTTCGTCAGTCTCCCGTTTCTCGTGGATACCGCGAGAGAGACCTTTGCGTTGGTAGACCGCCGCCTGGAAGGAGTAGCCCGGACCCTCGGCGCGAGCCCGTGGTCGGCGTTCCGCCGGGTGACTCTGCCGCTGGCGTGGCGCGGCATCGTGGCCGGGTCGCTGATGATGTGGGCCAGGGGCATCAGCGAGTTCGGCGCCGTGGTGATGCTCGCCTACAATCCCAAGACGGTCGCGGTGCTCATCTACGAACGATTCGTGGCCTTCGGGCCGGAGGCGGCTGCGCCGATCACGACCCTGCTCCTCGTCCTGGCGCTGGTGATCCTGGTGCTGCTTCGCGGCGTGCTCCTTCCCCGGCGCAGACGGGAGAAGTCCGGCGACGGGGGCGGACGATGATCCGGCTGGAAGCACTCCGGGTGCGGGCGGGCGACTTCTCGCTCGCTATCGACGATCTCTCCATCGCGCCTGGCGAGTACGTCATGGTGCTGGGCCCGACGGCCTCGGGCAAGACGGTGCTGCTCGAGACGATCGCCGGGTTGCGCCGGCCGCAGGCGGGCCGGGTATGGTTCGGCGACCGGGAGGTCACGAGCGAGGCGCCGGAGGGTCGGGGAACCGGTCTCGTCTACCAGGACTACGCTCTCTTCCCCCATCTCACTGTGGCCGAGAACATCTCTTTCGGGCTCACGTGGCGCAGGTCCCAAAGGAACCAAGGCTCCCGGGTGTCGGAGTTGGCCGCCATGTTGGGTATCGGCGGTCTGCTCAAGCGGTATCCCGAAGGTCTCTCCGGGGGCGAGCGGCAGCGCGTGGCTCTCGCCCGGGCGCTTGCCATCGAGCCCGAGGTGCTGTTACTGGACGAGCCGTTGTCGGCTCTGGACGGGCCGACGAGGACCGACCTGCAGCGTCAGTTGGCCCAGATCCACAGAGACCTGGGCGCCACCGTGATGCACGTGACCCACGACCTCGACGAAGCTCTCGCCCTCGGGGACAGGATGGCGGTCCTCATGGACGGGAGATTGAGCCAGGTGGGGGTTCCCGAGTATGTCACCCGCCATCCGGCAGATACCGATGTCGCACGCCTGGTTGGTCTGGCGAACGTGTTCGCGGTCGCTTCTCTCACGCCGGGCGGCCGGGTCTCGGCCGGCGGATCGGGCGACGGCGGCGTCTTGGTCCGGCTTGCGAACGGCACAGAGCTGCTCGTCGAAGAGAGCGCGGCCCCGGCCGCGCGTCCGGCCGCGTCGCTCTATGCAGCGATCCCCGCCGAGGAGATCGAGCTGACGCCTCTCGAGACGGCGTCCGGTCTCACGGCCGGGGCTTCGTCGGAGAGCGGAGACCGCGCCGGCGTGAATGTCATCAACGGTGTCACGACATCCGTTCGGGTCCAGAGCGTTCACGCCGTCATCGAGGTGGAGGCGCGGTCGCCCGTATCGGGCGCGGCTCCGTTGACCGTCGTCGTGCACGTTCTGCGGCCGGAGGTCGAAAAGATGGGGCTCAGGCCGGGTCTCCAGGTGGGCCTGCGCATACCGGTCGCCGCGGTCCACATATGCCGTGCGGCCTCCCGCGCCGTGTGAGAGGCGCCTGGAGCGTCGCGCACAGACGTCCGCGGCCCTGTCTTTCGTCCCGTGGCCGCCGCGACTATACTCATGCTGCGAAGCGCGGCAACAGCAGGTGTCACTGAGAAAGGAGCGGGGATGCCCGGAGAAGAGCAGCCAGGACGCACGGACGATCCCGCCTTGGCGAGATGGCGTAGCGCGCGGGCCCTGCAAGGGTCGGGGCCTCGGCATACCAGCCAAGACTGTCATGAGCTGGTGACGCGGCTCAAAGCGCAGGCCGAATGCCTGGAGGAGATCCTGGCGGGCATACGCGCCGAGATCGACGAGCTAGAGTGCGACGAGATCCTCGATCACATACGCGAGGAGCTGTTCGAAGCTAACACGTGAGCACGCGGCGCCTCGCCGCACGCCGGAGGCTTGGACGGCTCGGCTGCGCGGACGCTACTCGTCGGGGAACTGATCGGGTCGTAGGCCGATGTTGACGATGCTGCAGGCCTGTATGGGGTCTAGGCCAAGGGCCTTGGCCTCCCTTACGATGGTCTCGTCGTCGGAGCCGGGGTTGAGGAAGAACTCCTTCGGTGACTTCTTCGCGATGTCGGCCAGCATGGTGAGGCCTACCTTCGGGGGTACGTACATGGAGATGCGGTGGATGGGCTCCGGCACGTCGGCGATGGAAGCGTAGCTGCGCAGCCCTTCCACTTCATCGGCCCCAGGATTGACAGGGTAGACGGTCCACCCACCCTCTTTGAAGGCCCGCACGGCTTTGTTGCCGTACTTGCCGCGGTCTGTCGAGGCTCCCACTATGGCTATGCTGTTGCTCATCGTCATGGCTCCAGGTAAGAACGGGTGGTCACACGGTACTGTCGGCCGCATGTCCGGAAGAGGATCCGAGACCGGCCGGGGCGGAATGTATCATATCCACGGCGCATGAGCCGATAAGGGCGGCAGCGCGTCTCTGCTGCACCGTGGTATCATATCGTGCCTTTGGGCGCGCTATTTCGCGGGATATCTGACTGGAGTTACGTTGAAGGACGACATTCATCCGAACTATGTTGAGAGCAAAGTAACTTGCTCGTGTGGCGAGACGTTCACGACTCGCTCGACCCTGGCTGAGATCAAAGTAGAGGTCTGCTCTGCATGCCATCCGTTCTATACGGGCAAGCAGAAGCTGGTCGACACCGCCGGCCGGGTGGAGAGGTTCAACAAGAAGTATCGCCGCGCCGAGACGAGCAAGTAGCCTGCGCCGGCCGTGCCTGCCGAGCTCAAGGTAACGCTTCTCCAATACACCCCGCTCCCCGAGCGGGCGGTAGCCTCAGCCGGGCGCCTCTGCTATGCGCCCGTGAGTGCCGCCGAACTCAAGACCGGCATGAGCGACGATGACGTGCGCCGTCTGGTGCGCGGGCTGGTACGTTCTGGTCACATGAGTGCGCTCGAACACGCGAGCTTCACCTTCGCCATCGACGGCATCTCAAGGGCCTGTTCTCACCAGTTGGTGAGACACCGGGTCGCCTCGTACAGCCAGCAGTCTCAGCGCTATGTGCGTTTCAGCACCGACGGCGGCTTCGTCGTGCCTCCCAACATAGCGGCGTCTCCCGAGGCGAGCGCGGTCTTCGTGGAAGCCATGCAGAACGCCCGGCGTGCATACGACCGGTTGGTCGAGTTGGGCCAGGCCGAGGGACGCAAGAACGAGTCGGTGTTCGAGGATGCCCGCTTCGTGCTGCCCAACGCGGCCGAGACCAAGATCGTCGTCAGCATGAACGCCCGCGAGCTCAGGCACTTCTTCTCGGTCCGCTGCTGCCGCAGGGCGCAGTGGGAGATCAACCGCCTGTCGTGGACCATGCGCCATCTGGCATGCTCGGTGGCGCCTCTCCTGTTCGAAGGTACCGGACCGGGCTGTATGACCGGCGGCTGTCCGGAGGGCAAGATGTCGTGCGGCCGGCCCTACACAGAAGACGAGATCTTCGCAATGGATCTCGCCGGTTCCGCCTCTGACCCGGATCTGGTATGAGCACCTCCGAATCGGCAGTAGACGGGCGCCTGCCCGACGACACGATGACCCCTGCGGTCGAGACCTCCGACGAGGCCGGTAGCTCGACGACCTGCCTCACCGCTCAGACCTATGGGGGACAGGCGGTCATCGAGGGAGTCATGATGCTGGGCCGTACGTCGTGGGCCATCGCCGTCCGCAGGCCGTCGGGCGGCATCGCCCGGGCGGTCTATCCC
>DAIRFC010000040.1:7929-20095 GCA_036795215.1 Actinomycetota bacterium
GTGGGCCATCGCCGTCCGCAGGCCGTCGGGCGGCATCGCCCGGGCGGTCTATCCCCTGGAGAAACTCGGATCCCGACACCCTTGGATGAAATTGCCTGTCATAAGAGGCGTCATCGGGATGTATGAGTCGTTCGCGATCGGCATCAAAGCCTTGGGTATCTCGGCCAACGTCGGGCTTGAAGATCCCGACGCGCCCGACGCCGGCCAAGACACTGTGATAACCGACATCCCGGCGGCCGCTTCCGAGGCCGCAGCGGGGCCCGACTCCGGCGCCTCCTCGGAGCCGGCGGGGGCGAAGAAGGCTGCAGATGAGCCCGCGTTCGGGTGGAAAGAGCTGACGTTGACCGTGAGCATAGCGGTGGTCTTTGCCGTGGGGCTGTTCGTGGTCCTGCCGCTCTTCTTTGTGAAGTACTTCGAGGAGACGTTCTCCAACCCGTTCGTGTTCAACCTGGTGGAGGGCATCATTCGCATCGCTATCTTCCTCATCTACATCGTGGTGATCTCACTGCTCCCCGACCTGCGCAGGGTCTTCATGTACCACGGCGCCGAGCACAAGATCATCCATTCTTACGAAGCGTGCGGGCGTCCGGACACCGACCGAGCCCGGGCCTATCCCACCATGCACCCACGTTGCGGCACGGGTTTCCTACTGCTCGTGATGGTGCTGGCCGTTTTCCTGTTCGCCATCGTGGGCAAGCCCAGCCTGCCCTGGCTCGTGCTGTCCCGGCTGATAGGCATCCCGCTCATAATCGGCATCGGCTACGAGATCGGCATCAAGTGGCTGGGCAGACGGGCGAACAAGCTGTATGCGCGCATCCTGCTGTGGCCGGGCATCCAATTGCAGCGGCTGACGACACGCGAACCCACCCCCGACCAACTGGAGGTGGCCGCGGTCGCCTTGGCTGAGGTCCTACGTGTGGACGCGGCTGAGGCCGTGCCCGCTAAGGAGTTGACCGCTCAGGCATGATCGAGCGACTCGCAACCGAGATAGAGGCCAAGTACATGGGCCTCATGGAAGAGATGGCCGCCCCCGAGGTCCTGCGCGATCAACAGCGCTACGCGGAGATTTCCAAGGCCCACGCCGATCTGGAAGACGCCTACCGTCTGGCCGTCTCCTACCGCGAGACCCGCACCACGCTCGACGAGGCCGAGACCATGCTCGACGAGGGCGGGCTCGACCCCGACATGAAGGAGTTCCTTGTCGAGGAGAGAGAGACCGCCCGGCAGCGTCTCGCAGAGCTGGAGCAGAAGCTCCGCTTGGCCGTTCTCGAGAAAGACCCCCGCGATGACAAGAACGCCATCGTCGAGGTCCGGGCCGGCGCCGGCGGCGACGAGGCTGCCTTGTTCGCGGCCGAGGTCCAGCGGATGATCATGCGCTATGCCGAGCGCAGGCGCTTCAAGACCGAGGTCATGTCCACCACCGAGGCGACCCTCGGCGGCATCAAAGAGGTCATCTTCGAGATCAAGGGCAAGGGGGCCTATGGGGCTCTCAAGTACGAATCGGGTGTGCACCGGGTGCAACGGGTCCCGGTGACCGAGTCCACGGGGCGTATCCACACCTCCACCGTCACCGTGGCCGTGCTCCCGGAGGTGGAGGAGGTCGAGATAGCTATCGACCCCAACGACGTCCGGGTGGACGTGTATCGCTCCACCGGTCCGGGTGGACAGTCGGTCAACACCACCGACTCGGCGGTCCGGATCACCCACGTGCCCTCGGGGCTCGTGGTCTCCTGCCAGGACGAGAAGTCGCAGCTGCAGAACAAAGAACGGGCTTTCCGCATCCTGCGCGCCCGGCTCTTCGACATGGCCCAGGCCGAACAGGACGCCGAGGTGGCGGCGCAGCGCCGCAGCCAGGTGGGCACCGGCGACCGGGCCCAGAAGGTCCGCACTTACAACTTCCCCCAGGGGCGGGTCACCGATCATCGCGTCGGGCTCACCTCACACCGTATCGAAGCCATCCTCCAGGGCGAGCTCGACGAGTTCACCGAGGCCCTGGAAGCCCACGCCCGCGCGGAACAACTGGCTGCGGCCGAGATCTGAACCCGGGCGGGGGACCGGGGCGCTCGTGAGCCAGTGGACCATCAGCACGCTGCTGGAGACGGCCGCCGGATATCTGCGCGAGAAGGGTTCTCCATCCCCCAGGTTAGACTCCGAGCTGCTCCTGGCCGAGACCCTTGGCGTCGATCGCATCCATCTCTTCATGGAGTACGACCGCCCGTTGACGGTGGGTGAGGTAGACGGCTTCCGGGCCTCGGTGGCACGCAGAGCCGCGCACGAACCGGTGGCCTACATACTGCGGTGCGCGCATTTCCGTCATCTGCGCCTTGAGGTCACGCCGGCCGTGCTCATACCCCGACCCGAGACCGAGGAGTTGGTGGAGGCCGCGCTGAGTCTGCTCCGGCGGCGGCCGGCGTGGGGCGGCCTTCCACACGGCGGCGGGGCCGCGACCACAGGGCCGTCCACCGCTGCGGGACCCCTGATCGCCGATGTGGGCACCGGGAGTGGAGCCATCGCGCTCAGCATCGCCCAAGAGACAGGTGCGCGCGTGCTGGCCCTTGACACGAGCGCCGAAGCTCTGGAGGTGGCCGCTCGTAACGCGGCGGCGCTCCACGAGACGAAGGGCGGCGGCGACTCGGCCGCCGCGGCCCTCGAGGATCTGGTGGAGTTCAGGGAGTCCGACCTTCTCTCGGGTATCCCTGAAGGCAGTCTCCACCTGGTGGTGAGCAACCCTCCCTACGTCACTACCGCCGATCTGGCGGCGCTGGAGCCCGACATCCGGCTCTTCGAACCGCGGGCCGCCCTCGACGGCGGCCCCGATGGATTGGCCGTCATCCGCCGGTTGCTGCCGGAGGCCGCCCGGGCCTTGCGGCCGGGCGGCAGCGTGCTCCTGGAGGTCGGCGACGGGCAGGCGGAGGCCGTCGCCGGGCTTGCCCGCGACGCCGGCTTCGTGCGTGTGGCCGTCCATCGCGACCTGTCGCAGAAAGACCGCATCGTGCAGGCGACACTACCCGGCGCCTCGGTGCTGGCTCTCACCGGCCTCGGCGCATCGGAGGTGGCCGCTCTGCGGGAGGCGCTCACTGCCGGGGCCATCATCGGAGTCCCTACCGACACCGTGTACGGCTTGGCAGCCAAGTGGGACTCACCGGCGGGCGTGCGCGCGCTGTTCGCGGCCAAAGGCCGCGCGCCGGAGCAGCCGGTGGCTGTGGCGTTCCCTTCGGTCGCCTCGGTGCTGGCGAACCTGCCCGATCTCGACAGTGGCGCCGCCAGGGTGCTGCAGTCGCTGCTTCCCGGCCCCTATACGTTCGTGGTCTCGACCGCCGTGCCCCGTCCCGAGCAGGTGGGGACCGTCGACTCGCTGGGAGTGCGCGTGCCCGACCAGCCGGTACTTCTCGAGCTGCTTCGCGTCCTCGATATGCCTCTTGCCGCCACCAGCGCCAATCGGTCCGGCGGGGCGGACGTCACGGAGCTGGGAGATGTGGACCCGGAGTTGCTCGCCCACTGCTCCGCAGCCTTTGACGCGTCGGGCGTGACGAAGGCGGTCGCCTCGGGTCTTGGACTCGCGTCCACCGTGGTCGATCTGCGGTCCATCTCGCGGGGCGAGCTCCCCGTTGTGCTGAGAGAGGGGGCGGTCGCCGCGGCCGACGTGATTGCGCGTATCGCGGCTGTTCTTCAGGGTTAGGAGGCTCCGAAAGCGTGGAGCTGCAGCCGAGGAGACTTGCCGGCCGGTTCCACGAAGCGTCCCCGGTTGTCGAGACACGCCATCTGGTATTCTTGACACTGCTTTTCGGCATGCGTGGTGCGCCGGAACAGCCATCTCAACGCATTTTTCCAGAGTGCGCAGGTGGTCGGTGCACAACCGGCGACCCGACCGCCCCGAAACCAGACCCAGTGGCACATGGAGGGCGGTAGCATGCCGAGCGCGTGAGAGTGATGCGAGGGGGATACGAAGGAGGCTTTGACCGTTGAGCAGTTCGACGAGCACCGTTTCATACAAGGCAAGCTACGCCGACTTGCCTCTGGCCGAAGCCGACCCCGAGATCGGATCCCTGGTCAATCAGGAACTCGCCAGGGAGCGCCGGAACATCGAACTCATCGCCTCCGAGAACTTCGCGGCGGTCGCGGTGCTCGAGGCGATGGGTAGCGTGCTGACGAACAAGTATGCTGAAGGCTATCCGGGCAGGCGGTTCTACGGCGGTTGCGAGGTCGTGGACGAGGTCGAGTCGCTGGCTATCGAACGGGCGAAAGCGCTCTTCGACGCCGAGCACGCAAACGTACAGCCTCACTCCGGCTCGGCGGCCAACCAAGCGGTATATCTCGCCGCTCTGCGACCCGGCGACCCGGTGCTTTCCATGGCCCTGTCTCACGGTGGGCATCTGACTCACGGCCTTGATGCCAACTACTCGGGCCGCGATTACAGGTTCCATCACTACGGGGTCCACCGTGATACCGGGATGATAGACCTCGATGAGGTGCGGGCCAAAGCACTCGAGCATCGCCCACGTCTGATCGTGGTGGGGGCCAGCTCGTACCCGCGCACCATTGATTTTGCGGCCTTCCGGGCCATCGCGGACGAGGTGGGCGCCGAGTTGATGGCCGACATGTCTCACATCGCAGGGCTGGTGGCCGGCGGAGCACATCCCTCGCCGATACCTCACTGCCAGTGGGTCACTACCACGACCCACAAGACGCTCACCGGCCCTCGGGGAGGCGCCGTCTTCTGCCGCAACGAGGATGCCGCCCGTCTTGACAAGGCCGTCTTTCCCGGGCTTCAAGGCGGCCCATTTCAGCACATCATAGCGGGCAAGGCCGTTTGCTTCATGCTCGCCGCGACCGAGGAGTTCAAAGCTAAGCAATGGCTCACGGTCCAGAACGCCGCCGCCCTGGCCGAGACTCTGCTCGAAGGAGGGCTCAACCTGGTCTCGGGAGGCACCGACAACCATCTCATGGTGGTCGACTTCCGCGGCACCGAGATGACGGGCGCACGCGCCCAGGAATTGCTCAGGCGCGTAGGGATAACGGCGAACAAGAACGTGGTGCCTTACGACGAACAGCCGCCCACGGTGACCTCGGGGTTGCGTCTGGGGACTCCCTCCATGACGACCCGAGGTTTTGGGCCGCACGAGATGCGCGAAGTGGGGCGCATCATCGTCGAGGCTCTTGTTGGCCGGCCTACCGATGCCGATCTCGACCGGCTGCTGCGGCGCAGTCGCGTTCTCACCGCGGCTTTCCCTCTCTACCCCACGCTGGGCGACTGATGGCCACCGGTGCGGGAGGGGCCGTCACGCAACCACCTCGCCCGACTTGGGAGGAATACTTCATGGAGATAGCCCGGGTGGTAGCCACCCGGTCTACCTGCCTACGCCGGCACGTGGGAGCCGTCCTCGTGAAGAACCGTCAGATACTGGCCACGGGGTACAACGGGGTGCCTCGGGGCATCGTGCACTGTGAAGAACGCGGCTGTCTGCGCGACCAATTGGGCATCCCGTCGGGCGAGCGGCACGAACTATGCCGGGGCCTGCACGCCGAGCAGAATGCCATCATCCAGGCGGCCTATCACGGGGTGGCAGTGAACGGCGCGGAGATCTACGTGACGCTCCAACCATGTGTCACGTGCGCCAAGACCTTGATCAACGCCGGCATCATCGCGGTGTATTTCTGCGGGGTCTACCCCGACCAGTTGTCAATGGAGATGTTCGAGGAGGCCGGCACGCGGCTCGTGCACATGTGCTGAAAAAGAAGTCGCGTGAACATTGGCTGAACAATCGATATCATTTTTCTTGCGGTTCCGAGGAGCACTGTCTATAATGCGGGCGGCGCACTCATGAAGAAGACGCCCCGGTACGTGGTTCCGGATGCGTGGAGTCTGGCGTTCACGTTCGTGGCCTGTGTCCTGGTCTGTACGGGCATCGGCTATGTGCTCGACCGGCTGCTGCACACATTGCCGTGGATCATGGTCACCGGCGTCTTCGTGGGAGCGGCGATCGGCCTCACGTACTTGGTGTACCTTTTGTTTGCCGGTGGTTCGGGCCGCCGGAAGGGGAAGGCGGGTGCAGACCAAGACGGAGAATCCGATAGGCGTTCATCGTAGCGAGCGGATCGGTTGATGGGGGAGGGAGTTCTGACGCTGGCGTTGATATCCGTGGCCGTCGGGCTTGTGCTTGCTTTCGCTTACCACCTCCTGTCTATGCGACTACAGACCTGGATCGTGAGTCACAAGGCCGCCATGGTGCCGGTCGTGACCATTCTCGGCTTCGTGGTGCGTCTGGGGCTTATTGCGATCATTCTGGTGGTCCTGTCTCTCTGGACCCCTCTCAACATCCTCGCTTTGTGTATCTCCTTCATCGTGGTGTTCACTATCCTCACCGGATTTTCGCTTTACAGGCTGATGCTGGCTAGACGCCGCGGGGTCCCTCCGTCGGCCGGCGCCAGCGGAGCGAACTAGGAGACCGCGATGCTGCTCGCCGAAGAAGGCGGAAACAAGATAGTCGAGGCACTGCACGAGCTGAACGTGCAGACGGTGGTCTCGATTCCCAAGGTAGGGCCGTTCGACTTCTCCATCACAAACGCGGTGATCTACCTGTGGGTCTCAGCGGCCGTCGTGTTCTTGATCTTCTTCATCGCCGCCAAGCGCAGCAAGAGGGAGCCGGACAAGCTTCAGACGCTGGCGGAGATCATGCTGAATTTCGCTACCGGACATCTGACCGGCCAGATCGGGGAGAAAGGGCGGAAGTACTACTACCTCATCCTCACCATCTTCTGCTACATCTTCATCACCAACATCATCGGGCTCATCCCGAAACCGGAGGTGCTGAAGCCGTACACACCAACGGCCAATATCAACGTGACCTTCAGCATGGCCCTGGTGGTCTTCCTCATCACGCAGTTCCAGGGCTTCAAGCGGCACGGCGCGCGGGGCTACGGGCGGGCCTTCATGACTCCTCCGGGAGTGCCCAAGGCTCTCGGCAGGCCGCTCAACATCATCTTCGTGCCGGTGCACATCATGGGCGAGGTCTTCAAGCCGCTTTCGCTCTCCGTGCGACTTTTCGCCAACACCATCGCCGGCCACCTCATCATCCTGGTCATGCTGGGGCTGCTGTTGCAGTACGCGAACATCATCATCCTGCCTACGGCGCTCTTCGTCATCATCATGACGGCGTTCGAGATCTTCATCGCGTTCATCCAAGCCTATATCTTCTCGCTGCTCTCAGTCGTGTACATCGAAACTGCAATCTACGCCGGCCACTAGCGACAACCCTGGATCAAGGAGGACATCACAATGGCATTCGACGCACAAACCGCTGCTAACCTCGGTGCCGGTATCGCCATGGGCTTTGCCACGATCGGCCCGGGCATCGGCATCGGTTACCTCACCGGTCACGCGTGCGAGGCGGTTGCCCGGCAGCCCGAGGCGTCTGGCGACATCCGTACGGTGTTCATCATCGGTATGGCCCTGACCGAGGCGCTCGCGCTGTACGCGTTCGTCATCGCCATCATCCTGCTTTTCGTCGTCTAGCAAACGTCGGCCCACACGGGGAAATCGTATGGCTGACGGCAGGAGAGGCCGGGACTAAGCATGCAGATATTCGAGATAAGCCCAGGGTTGTTCGTATGGTCGCTGATCACGTTCCTGATCCTGCTGGGTCTGCTCTACAAGTTCGCCTTCAATCCGCTCATGCGGATGCAAAAGGCGCGGCAGGACTCCATCCACCAGGCCATCAACGACGCCGAGAGCCTGCGCAACGAGGCCCAGGAGTTGTTGGTCAACTACAAGCAGCAACTGACTGAAGCTCGAGAAGAAGCCTCGACCATCGTGGAGCGCGCCCGTAAGGCCGGCGAGTCCACGAAGACGGAGCTTCTGGAGGAGGCCCGGGTGCAGGCTGAGGCGACCTTGGCCAAAGCCCGGCAGCAGATCGAGCGCGACACCAACCAGGCTTTGCAGCGCATCCGCGAAGAAGTGGCGGATCTCACTGTGGCCGCCACCGAGAGGGTCGCGGGCAAGAGCCTGACGGGCGAGGACCAGCTGCGGCTGATCCAGGAAGCCATCAACGAGATCGATCTCAGCAAGGTCAGCGAGAACTAGGTAACAGAGGAACGGGGACAGTCGGTGAGCGAGAACAAGATCGCACGAGTCTACGCTACCGCCCTCTACGAGGCTGCCGATGAAGAGGGCCGCGTAGACGAGGTCCGGCGCGACCTGGGTGACTTCGTCCAGGCGATGGATGCGTCGGCCGAGCTCCGGCATCTTCTCACAGCCGAGGAGGTCTCCGACGTCCGCAAGACGCAGATCCTCATGGAGCTTACCGAGGGCGGCAGCGAGCTGGTAAGGAACCTCTTGCGCCTTCTGGTGGACAAGAGCCGGGAGAGCGAAGTGGCCGCGGTGTACCGGGCGTTTGTCGCGCACGTGGAAAAGGCGCAAGGCATCGTACATGTGGAGGTGGTCACGGCCGTTCCCCTCACTGCTCCGTTGCAGGAGGCGCTCAAACAGAAGATCGAGTCCTCGCTGCGCAAGACCGTCGAACTGACCATGACCGTAGACAAGGAGATCCTCGGCGGCCTTCGGCTGCGCATAGGCGACCGGGTCGCCGACGCCAGCGTCCGTCACCGGCTGGAGAAGCTCCGCGAAGTGTTGATCACCCCAATGGCTAGCTTGGAGGGTTCCGTTGAAGCTGCGTCCTGAAGAGATAACCAGCGTCCTTAAATCCCGCATCAAGAGCTACGAGGCGGGCGTCGAGATCCAGGAAGTGGGCACCGTCGTGCAGGTGGGCGACGGCGTGGCTCGCATCCAGGGGCTGGAGAACGCAGTCGCCTCCGAGATGCTCGAGTTGCCCCACGGCGTCATGGGCCTGGTGCTCAACCTCGAAGAAGACAGCGTGGGCGCCGTGCTCATGGGCGAAGACACGCTCATCAAAGAGGGCGACCAGGTCAAGCGCACCGGCAAGGTGATCCAGGTGCCGGTGGGTGAGGCGCTGGTGGGCCGGGTGGTCAACCCGTTGGGCGTGCCCCTAGACGGCAAAGGTCCCATAGAGACGACGGAGTTCCGCACGGTGGAGTTCAAGGCTCCGGGCGTCATCCGCCGACAGCCGGTCAAGGAGCCGCTGCAGACGGGCATCAAAGCCATCGACGCCATGATCCCCATCGGGCGGGGGCAGCGCGAGCTGATCATCGGCGACCGCGGTACCGGCAAGACGGCCATCGCGGTCGACACGATCATCAATCAGAAGGGCCAAGACGTCATCTGCATCTACGTGGCCATCGGCCAGAAAGCGTCCACGGTGGCCGGCCTCGTCGCCAAGCTCGAAGAGCACGGGGCTATGGACTACACCATCATCATCATGGCGCCGGCCTCCACGTCGGCTCCCATGCGCTACATCGCGCCGTACGCCGGGGCCGCCATGGGCGAGTACTTCACCTACGCCGGCCGTCACGCTCTCTGCATCTACGACGACCTCACCAAGCACGCCGACTCCTACCGGCAGATGTCTCTGCTCCTGCGCCGCCCGCCGGGCCGCGAGGCCTTCCCGGGCGACATCTTCTACCTGCACAGCCGCCTGCTGGAGCGGGCCTGCAAGCTCAGCGACAAAGAAGGCGGGGGCTCTCTGACGGCCCTGCCGGTCATCGAGACCCAAGCGGGCGATGTCTCGGCCTATATCCCCACCAACGTGATCTCCATCACCGACGGGCAGATCTTCCTGGAAAGCGACCTCTTCTATTCGGGCATCAGGCCGGCCATCAACGTGGGCATCTCGGTCTCGCGCGTGGGTGGCAACGCCCAGATCAAGGCCATGAAGAAGGTGGCCGGGTCGCTGCGCCTCGACCTCTCCCAGTTCCGCGAACTGGAGGCCTTCGCCAAGTTCGGCTCGGAGCTCGACCAAGAGACTCAGAAGACCCTGGCCCGCGGCGAACGGCTCGTGGAGTCGCTGAACCAGCCGCAGTACGTGCCCTGGCCGGTCCAAGACCAGGTCATGGTCATCTACGCCGCTACGAAGGGTTTCGCGGACGACGTGCAGGTGGCCGATATCCCGCACTTCAATGCTTCGCTCCGCGAGCATCTGAACGCCTCCTACCCCGAGATCGGTGAGGAGATCGCCAAGACCAAAGACCTGAACGCCGAGACCGAGGAGAAGCTCCGGGGGGCCATTGAGTCCTTCAAGGAGTTGTGGTCCGTCGACAAGGTCATCCTCTAAGCTCGCATGGCCTCCCAGAGAGACATACGACGCCGGATCGCCTCGGTCCAGAACACCAGGAAGATCACCAAGGCCATGCAGATGGTGGCCGCGGCGCGCCTGCGGCGCGCTCAGCAGCGCATCGAGTCCACCAGGCCCTATGCGCTCAACATGCTCGAGTTCATCGGGCAGATGGCTCACTACCTGCAGGTCGATCTGAGCGCGCACCCGCTGCTCAAGCCGCGTGCCGAGATCAACAAGGTGGCCATCATAGCCCTCACCGCCGACCGCGGTCTGTGCGGGGCGTTCAACTCCAACATCATCCGGCGGGCCCTCGACCTGGTCGACTCCTACAAGGCTCAGGGCGTCGACTACGATCTCGTGGTCATGGGCCGCAAGGGCCTCAGCACGGTGAAGTTCCTCAAGAAATACCGGGTCGACAAGGCCTACCTGGATGTCACCGAGCGCACGGCCTTTCTTGAGGCCCAAGCGCTCACCAACGGTGTGGTGCGGCGCTACTCGGCCGGCACCATCGACCGCGTGCACCTGGTCTTCAACCGCTTCAAGAGTCCCATGGAGCAGTACGTCACCGAGCAGGTGATACTGCCCATCCAGGAGGAGGTCGCGAACCTCTACACGCCGAGCGACGCCCGGGAACACATGGACTTCATCTTCGAGCCTTCCCCCGAGGCCATCCTGGCCGATCTGCTCCCTTCGTATATCGAGATCACCATCTACCGGGCGATCTTGGAAGGCATGGCGAGCGAGCATGGAGCCCGTATGACGGCCATGCGCAACGCCTCGGAGGCGGCCGACGAGATGATCGACGATCTGACCCTGCAAATGAACCGGGCGCGGCAATGGTCCATCACCCAGGAGATCCTGGAAGTGGTGGCCGGCGCGGACGCGCTGTCCGGGTAAGCGAGCTCCGAGAAGGAGGACCAAGAAGGCGATGAACAAAGGTAAGATCGTGCAGATCATCGGGCCCGTGCTCGATGTGGAGTTCGACGAAGTGCTGCCGGCCATCTACAACGCACTCGAGGTCAACGTGGATACGGGTTCGGGCCAGATCCACCTGGTCGCCGAGGTCCAGCAACACTTGGGCGATAACAAAGTGCGCGCGGTGGCCATGGACTCAACGGACGGACTGGCCCGCGGCATGGAAGTCATTGACACGGGGCAGCCTATCGCCGTCCCCGTGGGGCAGGCCACTCTGGGCCGGCTGTTCAACCTGCTGGGCGATCCCATCGATGAGGGCGACCCTCTGCCCGCCGACGTGGAGAAGTGGCCCATCCACCGTCCCTCGCCGGCTTTTGAGGAGCTGGAGCCCACCACCGAGATCCTCGAGACGGGCATCAAGGTCATCGACCTGCTGGCGCCGTACGTAAAGGGTGGCAAGGTGGGTCTGTTCGGGGGCGCCGGCGTGGGCAAGACGGTCGTCATCCTGGAGCTCATCCACAGCATCGCGACGCATCACGGCGGCATCTCGGTCTTCTCCGGCGTGGGCGAGCGCACCCGTGAGGGCAACGACCTCTATCTGGAGATGAGCGAGTCGGGCGTCATCAACAAGACGGCCATGGTGTTCGGCCAGATGAACGAGCCGCCGGGTGCCCGCCTGCGCGTGGGACTTTCCGCTCTCACCATGGCGGAGTACTTCCGCGACGTCATGGGCCAGGACGTGCTGCTCTTCATCGACAACATCTTCCGTTTCGTGCAGGCGGGGTCGGAGGTGTCGGCGCTTCTCGGCCGCATGCCTTCGGCCGTGGGCTACCAGCCCACTCTCGCCTCTGAGATGGGCGAGCTACAGGAGCGCATCACCTCCACGAGGCAGGGCTCTGTGACCTCGGTGCAGGCCATCTACGTGCCGGCCGACGACCTCACCGACCCGGCTCCTGCCAACTCCTTCGCCCACCTCGACGCCACCACGGTGCTCAGCCGGGCCATCTCCGAGATGGGCATCTACCCGGCCGTCGACCCGCTCGACTCGACCAGCCGGGCGCTCA
>DAIRFC010000041.1:0-20048 GCA_036795215.1 Actinomycetota bacterium
ATCTCGCCCTGCGCGCACAGCAGAAGAGAGGAGGCTGCGCACCGAGGACGGCCGGCCCAGCGGAAGTAGTTGGACGAGGCCAGGTAGCCCGGAAGAGCCTCACGCACCAATCCCATGGAGACGAGTCTATCTGCCAGATCTCGCTCCAGCCGCGCCCCCACCAGGCTGGGGTATGCGTAGGCCAACGAGTGGAACCGGTTGCATTCGGTCGCGACCTGTGTGCGACAGCCAAGACGCGCGAGACAGACGATGCGCGCGCGTACGCACGCGAGCGCCAGGCCGTCGGCCTGGCCTTCAAGGTCGTCGGCGGCCCGGGCGTAGAAATCGGCCGCCTTCCACAACTGGTCAAGGCCCGCGTGCAACTCCCCCAATGCCCAGAAAAGACGCCGCCGTGCCCTGGTGTCTTTCATCTTGCGCGCTCTCTGCTCCACGAGCGCGGCCAACGTTCGGCGGTACGGAGCACTCCGCCGGCGCCGCGCACCCGCCGCCAGACTGCACACCCGCCTGGGCGAGGCCATCATGATCATCAATCGCATGTCGTCCACGTTGAACCTGGTGTCATCGCCGGGCCGCTCCGTCAGAGAAAACGCCAATTGTTCGCTCATCACGACCTCCCGCGACTCTCAGCAGAAGACATACTGTGGAAACGCCTGACCAACGGGTCGCACTTCACGTCGGAGACCCGGAGCGGGCGGGCCAGTCTAAGATCTTCCAGCGCGCGGCACCTGCTCAGAGCCACATAGGCCTGCCCTGGAGCAAAAGCCCCCCAGCCCAGATCCACAAGCACGCTGTCGAGCGTCTTGCCCTGGCTCTTGTGTATGGTGACCGCCCAGGCGAGCATGAGCGGATACTGCGTGTACTGCCCCACCTCTTGCGCGACGATCTTGTCGCCCCCCCGGTCGAGCCGGTACTCGAAGGACTGCCAAGTGACGCGCTCCACTTCGCACACGCCCACGCCGGCCAGATCCACCTCCACCCTGTCCCCGGAGAGCCAGGAGACCACGCCGAGAGACCCGTTGACCCACCGGCCGGATTCGTCGTTCTTGGTGAACATGACCCGAGCCCCGACCTTGAGCCGCAACTCCAGGGGAGACGGCAACCGGTCGGCGCTGAGCTTGAACCTCCCCTCCAGCTCTCCCAGGTACAACACTTCCTCCGCCGGAAGCGCCGCCATGGCGGCCGCGTTCAGATCATCGGCCAGCTTGTTGGTGCAGGTCAGAGTGATCTCGTGCTCCCCGTTCTCCCCCAGACACCGGGCGTTGAGCTCTCTCACCACTTCTGCAAGGTCCTCGCCCACGCGCAGACGGTTGAGCAGCGCGACGAACTCCGGATCGCTCTGGCGGAAGATCTCGTCCAGCTCCACATGGGCCGGCGCCAGGTCGTCCAGAGCCTTTGCGCTGAAGAAATACGGGGTCTCATACCCCATAGCGTCAAGGGCCTCTTTCTCCATGTTCGAGGTCACCGGCGGTAGCTGGAAGAGATCGCCCAAAAAGAGCAGTTGCACCCCTCCGAGCGGTCTGAGCTCTCCCTGACACTCGCGCAAGATAACGTCTATACAGTCCAGGACGTCGGCCCGCAGCATCGACACCTCGTCGATGATGACCAACTCCAGCCTCTGATAGACCCTACGCTCGTCGGGCACACGGACGTCCTTGGGATCTTGTATGCGGGGCGGGAGCCGGAAGAAGGAGTGCACGGTCATGCCGCCCGCGTTCAGCGCCGCCACCCCGGTCGGAGCCAGCACGACGCTACGGCGATCAAGGCTCTCCCTCAGGTAGCGGATGAGGGTTGTCTTGCCGGTGCCTGCATTGCCCGACACGAACACCACCGGGGCGCCTGATTGCAGCAATTGCAGGACTTTTACGTACCCCTGCGGCACCACCATGTCTTGGGGCACGGATCCTTGCGGGGCCGGAGTCCCTTGCTTCTTCGTAGGTTTGCCGACCGTGCCCATAGCAGGCTCCTCATCTGTGGGAGCACAGAGTAGCAGGCCGGCCCGGTGAGAAGAACCGCCTGTAGCGCCCTTGAAGACGCGATGTACGCACATAGCGGACAAAAGAAAAGGGGCCCGGTCTCCCAGGCCCCTTTGTGTCGGTCGTACATCTTCGTCTTGCTCAGGCATCCACCATGGGCCAGTCGCACACATGGATCTGCTCGCTATCCGCGACGGCCCGGCTCCAGTCGAGCGCGCCCCGCACCAACTCCCCACTGACGAAGACGGCAAAATCCGGTTTGACCCCCGTCTCCTCGGCAATGAGATCGAAGAGCGAGGTGGTGCCGTCTTTGAGATACACCGAACGGAGTATGTCCCCCAGGGAGGCGGTCTCAGCATCTACCTTGACCTCGCGGGCTCGCCAGCCTGCGGCCGCGGACGCCTTGCCCGTCATGATGTTAACGATCGCTCTCATGACCGGCTCCCTTCCGGCTGCATCGGCATGTCGCCCAGGTTGAGGTCCGTGGTCAGTTCGAACGGCCCCTTCTCTATCGGCGCGTAGCCCTGTTTCTCGATGGAGACCCTGTAGGTCCCATCCGCAAGACCGTCCAGGAGAAAGTCGCCGAACTCATCGGTGGCGACCGTAGCCGCGACGCCTTCACTGCCGGCGCCACCGGCGACCCCTGCGCCCCCGCCGGTGCGGGTGACGGTCACCTGGGCCCCCTCGACGATCTCGTCGGCCGCGGGGTCATAGACGCAGCCGGCCACGAACAGTCTGGGCAGCCCGATGTAGTAGACGCGAGGCTTGGTCCCCAGTTCCGGTCGCAGCACCTCCGCTTCCGCCATGAGGGCCTTGATCTCGGGGTCTTCTTCGTCTCCGAAGGTGAAAGCGCCGGTGGGACAGGCCTCGACACACCGGGTCTCGGTCCAACCCTGGTCCAAGAGGTGGGCGCAGAAGGTGCACTTCTGGGCGATCCGCAGATCTTCGTTGAAGAAGATGACCCCCGGATACGGGCAGGCCTCGATGCAGTTATGACTCCCCTTGCACTTCTCGGGATCGATGATGACGATGCCGTCAGGACGCTTGTAGATGGCCTGTTCGCGGCAGGCCTTGATGCAGGGGGCGTCGTCGCAGTGCTGGCAGATGGTGTGCTCGTAGGCCACCTTGACCTTAGGCACCTGGCCGCGCACCCGGTCGACCACCTTGGTCCAGAATTGGCCGGTGAGCGGCTGGGGTTTGGCGATGGGGCTCCAGTCGTTGCCGCAATGCTCGTCTTTGCAGGCTATCTGGCAATTGTGGCATCCGTTGCACTTGGTGATATCGATGATCATGACCTTGCCCATCACGCACCCCCTTCCAGCACTCGCTCCAATCGAAGCCCGGCGTCGGCCCGGTAGGGACGCGAGAAGGCCTCGGGATACGACTTCCGCAACGCCTCCAGATCGGCTGCCTCCACCTCCACCAGGAACCCGCTGCAGACCATGCCTGCCGCGTTCTTTGACGTGACGTTGTGGGGCGTGATGGTGTTGATGGCCCCACCCCGGTCGATCTCGCCGGGCACGATGGGATCCCAGCGGGCCCCGTGGTCGATGTAGACGGCGCCGGGCCTGATGCGCTCGGTGACCCAAGCCCCGGCCAGTACGGCGCCCCGCTCGTTGTAGATCTTGACCACATCTCCGTCCGAGACGCCCCGCGCCCCGGCGTCGGCGGGGTTGATCCACAGGGGCTCGTAGTAGTAGCCGTCAGGACCCTTGACCTTGCAGGTGTGGATCTCGCGCAGCCAGGTCATATCGTCGTGCTGTGAATGTACCCGCCACCTTGGGTGGTTGGAGATGACCAAGAGCGGGTAGGCCTTGCCCCGCGCGCCGTCGCGGCTCTCCTGATGCGATTCGCCCTCGGCGATCCAGCGAGGCATGGGAGGCCGTTCGGTGTCATCGGGGAAGTGCTCGGCCAGCCGCTCGGAGTAGAACTCCACCTTGCCGGAGGGAGTGCTCAGGGGGTGCCCCTCGGGGTCCTCGTAGAAGTCCAGAAGGCCGGCCTTCCTCTCCTGCCAGTCTTCGTCTTGGGGGGCGATGTGGTAGCCCTTCTCCTTGAGTTCCTCAAAGCTGATCTCGTCCGCGGCGCCGGAGGTCTTCCAGCCGGTCTCTATCCAGTCGTCCACGCTCTTGCCGCCCGTATACTGCTCCAGAAGGCCGAAGCGTTCGGCAAGAGCGCACACGATCTCGTAGTCGCTCTTCGATTCCCCACGAGGGGCGATGGCCTGATCTTCGTAGAACAGGCAGGCGAACTGGCCGGAGAGCGACTCCACCCCTATGTCCTTGGTCTCCAGCACCGTGAGCGACGGAAGCACCAGGTCGGCCAGCAGGCAGTCGTTCTCCATCCAGGGGTGCTGAGCCAGGATGAACTCGATCTTGGGGTCCTGATAGGCCTTGATATACGAGTTGGTGTCGTTCCAGCAGGTGATCCAGGAAGGAGTGTCGGTCCACACCATGTGCAGCTCGGTGCCTCCCTCGCGGGGATAGGTGTAGCGGATGAACTGCTGGTCCACCGAGTCACGGGAAAGCGTGGTGCCATACCAGCTGATGGGCGGATCGAGGATGGCGTCGTGGATGAGGTCCTTGGGAATGAACTGAGGCGTGGTGTCGGTGTACGCCCAGCCCCGGTGAGCCGCGAGTACCAGCGGGATGTACTTGGGCGGCGGCAGGGGGATGTTCGACTTCTTGTTGTAGAGACCCCACTCGATCATCTTGAACTGATGCACGCCCGGCTTGCCCACCCCCTGCATGGCCAGCAGGAGAACCTGCAACCGCGCCGGTTCGGTGGAGTAGGGACCCCGTATGCCCGGCCCACCGTTGCCGATGGCCACCGAGACGGTGTGCTTGCCCCAGTACCGGGCCAAGGCCCGGATGGTGTACGACGGCACACCGGTGATGCCGGCAGCCCACTTGGGGTCTTTGGGAATGCCGTCCTCTTCACCCAGCACGTAGGCCCGGAACTTCTCGAAGCCCACGGTATGGGTCTTCACGTACTCTTGATCGTAGGTGCCCTCATTCAGCCACACGTTTGCGATGGCCAAGTACAGGGCGGCGTCGGTGTTGGGTAACACCGGCACCCACTTGTCCGCATGCACCGCTGCCCCATAGTTGAGGTCGGGGCACACGTATATGGACTTGATGCCGATCTCGGTGAACCAGTAAGAAAGACGGCTGGCCAACTGGCCGTTGAAGCCCCAAGGGGTGGTCTCCGGGTCACACCCCCAGAACAGGATGCCGTCGGTGTTCTTGGAGATGTCCCACATGACGTTGGTGACCGGCACCATCTGGCCCAGGCTCTCGCAACCCCAGGCGTGCTTGGCTCCCCAATACCAGCCTTCCCAACTGTCGGTGTTGCGAGTCTGCAGCGTGTAGCCCCCCAGGAGTCGCAGCAGACGGCGCATGCAGCCGTGGGCGGCATGCACGACGGCCGTCTCCCCGTGCCCGTCGGACTGGGAGAGGATGGCCTCCATGCCGTACGTCTCTTTGATCCTCTTGATCTCGCCCACCACGATGTCCAAGGCCTCGTCCCAACTGATGCGCACGTACTTGCTCGTGCCCCGGTTCTGCGTGTTGCGCCCGCCCGTTCCGACCGAACCGGGAGCGCCGCTCGGGTCCCAGTCCACACGTTTCAGGGGGTAAAGGACCCGGTTGGGGGAGTAGACGCGGTTCTTGTATCCCAGGGTGTACGGAGGGATGAGCGACTCCATGCAGGGGGAAAAGGTCTTGCCCCGGGCCTCCATCTGCCACGGCTTGATATCGGGGTATTTCCAATCGTAGTGAAGCGGCCGGATGCGGACTATCTTGCCGTCCTTGCACTCCACCTGCACGCTGTTCGAGTCGGCGGGGATCCCTATGAAGCAGAGCCCGCGAACGACGGTCTTTTCCCCGCGTCCCGGTTGTTCAGTCTCCGACATCTGTCCGCACCCTCCCTGATTGACCGTATGAGTAGAGCGCAATGGGAGTCAGGCGGAACCCTGTGCAGGATACCGCACACACTGCCCACTCGCTGAGCCTAGCATGTCGACCTTTGCATCGCAATGAAGAGGGGGGCCCCAACGGGACCCCCCACCGAACAGTCACGCGGAACGGTCCGCGTTTTGTGAGGGCCTACTGAGCAGCCGGGAGGATGCCACGCAGCGGGTAGGCGCCCACATCGACGATCTTGCCGTCGATGACCTGCTGGATACGGCAGGTGTCGGGGCCCTGCACGTCGCCTTCACCATAGGTGAACGGCGATATGAAGATGCCGCCCGTGTCGAGATCCTTGATCTGCCAATAGCCCTTCTTGAGCACGTCTTCGCTGGTCAACTCGGACGGGTTGACCTCCATAGAGGCAAGGCGCAGCGCCTCGACCTGGGTCATGGCTTCCACCATGCCGTCGAAGTAGAGGACGTTGCGGTCTTTGCCGGCTCCGTAGGTCTCCTTCAGCAGGTTGGAGAACTCAACGCCCGGAACATCGGCATCCTCGGCGCAGAAGTCGCCGGCCACAACGACACCCTCACCGAGCTCACCCATGTCGGGAACGAAGATCTGAAGGTGGCCCGGGTTACCGAAGGCGAAGGTGATCTTGTAGGCCTGGTTGGTGCCCATGCCGAGGCGGACGGCCTCTTTGATGGTGGGCTGGCTGCCCGGGTTGACCATGCAGCCGAAAGTCAGGTCTACTTGGTTGTCCTTCAGCCATGCGAGCTGGGTGGTGGGAGCAGACTTCGGGACAAGGTCGACAAACTGAGCACCCACGAATTCGTAGCCCAGCGATTCGATGTATTCCTGAAGTTCAGGATGGTCGATGGCGCGGCCCAGAGCGGCATCAGCAGTCAGGTAGGCCATCCTGGGAGCACGGGTCTCGGTCCAGTTCTCCAAGAACCACTCCGCCACCGCAGCGGCCTCGTCGCTGTAGGTGGGGGCGTTCAGGAAGATGTTGCCCGGCGGCTGCAGATACGCAGCGGTAGTGGACTGACTGGTGGCGCCGATGTTGTCCTCGATGAGGAAGTCCTTCAGTGCCAAGCCTTCCGGCGAACCGCTGACTCTCTGGACCAGCAGGCCTTTCGATTTGAAGTCTTCGTAGATGCTCAGAGTCTTGTCCGCGGCCAGAGCGTCGTCGGCCCACATGACCTCGAACGTGATGTTCTCGGGGATGGTCTTGTCCGGGTACCACGGGGCGATCATATGATTGTCGTTCACCCACGCAATATAGTCTTGGAAGCCTGCCAGGATGGCTGCGCAGTCCTCGGCGTAAGCACCGGTGAGTGCGAAGGTGCCGCCCACACCGAGGGTGATCGGCTCTCCGACAGTGGTGGCGGTCGTAGCCGCCGTAGTCTCAGTGCCGCCGGCCGTAGTCTCAGTGCCGCCGGCCGTCGTGGTCACAGCAGCGGCGGTGGTAGTCGTGGCTGCCGGCTCGTCTTCTCCACACGCCGCCATCAGAGGGAGTGCCAGGAGAACGATCACGAGCAGGCTCAGGACCCAATAACTCTTCTTCACTTGTTCTACCCCTCTCACTTGATGTCCCCGGTTGATGCCCCTACACGGATGCCTTTATCCTTTCGCCGTACCTCCTTATGGAGACAATTGCCTTCTCTCGGTGGATTGCAGGCAGAGTCAGAAGGGCCACGCCTGAGAGTAATTCCTCAGGCGTTCCCAGATATGGGAGATACCGTGGGGAGCGAAGATCAGGAAGAGGATGATGGCCAGGCTGGGCAGGATCAGGCTCAGCCCGGTAGCGACCTGCGGATTCGCGATCTCGGATAGCGAGGGCCCCAGTTTGACGGCCAACTGCTGCAGCAGCTTGATGGCTATCGCCCCGTATATCGTGCCCGAAACGCTACCCATACCCCCCACGATCAGCATCCCCAACAACCATACCGAATCGAAGAACGGAAACTGTTCGACGTTGGCGAACGAATAGTACTGCACCGACAGCGCGCCGGCGACGCCGGCAAAGACGTTGCCGATAAAGAACGCCTGCAGTTTGTATGAGAACAGATTGACACCCATGACCTCGGCCGCCAGGTCGTTGTCGCGGATGGCCACAAAGGCCCGGCCGGCTCGGGTGCGAAGGATGTTTTTCGCCGCGATGGTGGCGAGTATCACCAGTACCATGACCACATAGTAGTAGTTCGCTTTGGGCCTTATCGACCAGCCGAACAGGTCGGCAGAGGGCACCGTGAGACCCTCCGTGCCCCCAGTGTATTTGCGGAACTGGAGCACCAGCCAGTGGATGATGAAATACGCCGCCACTGTGGCCATGATCAGGTAGAAGCCCTTGATGCGCAGCGAGGGCAGTCCGAAGATGATGCCCACGAAACCGGCCGCCAATCCGGCGATGATGAGAGCGGGTAGGAAGGGCAGGCCCACGGTATGGGTGAGGATGGCCATGGCGTAGCCGCCCACCATCATGAAGCCCGAGTGCCCCAAGGACACGAGTCCGCAGTTGCCGGTAAGGATGTTCAGGCCGTGAGCGCTGATGATGGTGATGCCGATGATGGTCGTGAGAGTCAGGAAAGAAGGCGACGCCCATTGAGGCACCGTGAAAATGAACACCATCAGCACCGCGAGGAAGATCCAGTGTGTCCTCGTGCGCACTACAGCCATGTCTTGGCTGTAGTTCTGTGCATATGTGCCGCTCGGAAGCTTCATGGCCTACACCCTTTCGATCCTCTTCAAGCCGAACAACCCATGCGGCTTGAAGATGAGCACGGCCAACATGACCAAGAACGGGAACACACTCGCCAAACCCCCGCCGGAAGGAAGGAGAGGATCCAGGTAGCCGGCGGCCAGGTTCTCCGCGATGCCCAGGATGACGCCGGCGAACACCGCGCCGCCGATGGAGTCGAGACCGCCCAGGATGACGACCGCCAGAGCCTTGAGTCCCACGTCGGCCAGCGGCGGCGACACCCCGGAGACACCACCCAAGAGCACTCCGGCGACCACGCCCACCACGCAGGCGATGACCCAGGAAAGCGCGTAGACCACGGTGGCCTTGATACCCAGGCTGCGGGTGACCTGCTCGTCTTCGGCCGTAGCCCGCATGGCCAGTCCGATCTTGGTCCAGCGGAACATAGCCAGGAGGGCCGCCACCACGATGACCGAGACGATGAGCCCCAGCAGTGACGACGGAGGAACAGCCACGCCACCGCCCAGATCCAGCGAGAAGGCAGGCAGCGAGTCATGATACGTGACGTACTCGCCGCCCCAGCCGACTATGGCGATGCCATCCATGACGCCGGCCAGAGCGATGGTCATCATCACGATGGCCAGGGCGGGTTGCCCCAGCAGCGGACGGAGAGCCAGGCGCTCCACGACCAGACCCATGATCGCCGCCACGACGATGGCAGCTATGATGGCGGCCCAGATGGGCAGATCGAGGGGTTTTAAGAACGTATAGCCGATGTAGGCTCCCAACATGACGATCTGCCCCGATGCGATGTTGAACGCCTGGGAGCACTTGAAGATGATCACGAAGCCCACAGCGATGAGAGCGTACATCATGCCCAACGACAATCCGCTCACGACCAGTTGGAAGAAGAAGCTCATCGATCACCCTGCCCGACCGTCGCGATTTGTAGAGCAGTCTTGATCTTGCCGGTGCGGCCGTCCTGATAGGTGAACTCGGCCTCGACTTCGGCGCTCGTGCTGTCGCCGCCCAGGGCCGTCATGAGATCGGCGTAGGCGGTCCTGAGGAACGCTCTGCGCAGCTTGCGGTTGCGGGTCAACTCGAGCTCGTCGGGGTCGAACTCCTTGTGCAGATTTACGAACCTCTCTATCCGCTGGGTAGTGGGCAGGTTCTCGTTGACACGAGCCACCTCCTGCTCGATCAATCGATACACCTCGGGTTTTTGAGAGAGATCGCCGAAGGTCGTATAGGTGGTCTTCATCTTGTCGGCCCAGCGTCCCGTGTTGTCGAAGTCGACGATGATCACCGCCGAGAC
Organism: Actinomycetota bacterium; assembly: GCA_036795215.1. Lineage (GTDB taxonomy): Bacteria > Actinomycetota > Thermoleophilia > RBG-16-64-13 > RBG-16-64-13 > RBG-16-64-13. The sequence continues at coordinate 9,895 of DAIRFC010000041.1, forward strand.
GAAGGGGCAGTCTTGCCCTGCCACCACCCAGGCGTCTTTGATGTAGGGGCTGTGCTTCAGGCGACTCTCGATGTCCTGAGGCACGAGGATATCGCCGCAAGGCAGCGTCATGATGTCTTGCAGCCGGTCTACAAACACCAGTTGCCCGTCCTCCATGCGACCCTTGTCTCCGGTGCGCACCCAGCCATCGGCCAACACCCGGGCCGTCATCTCAGGGTCGTTTTGGTAACCGGCGAAAACAGCCGGACTCTGCACCAAGATCTCGCCTTCGTCGCTGAGTTTTACTTCCACACCCGGGTTGATCGACCCGACCGTACCGGGGGTCTGGATCGTGTCGGCGGCGCCGGTCACGGGTCCGGCTTCGGTGGAGCCGTAAACGTCCTTGAGGGGCACCTTGAGACCATGGAAGAAGCGGAACAACTCCGGAGCCACTGAAGACCCGCTTGTGTAACACACACGCGCTTTCGTCAACCCGAGACTGTCACGGATCTGGCGGTACGCCAGAAGGTCCGCGAACACGTTCAACGCCTGATCGCCCAGGTTGGGACGCCGCTTCTCATACTTGGCGCCGGCCACCCGCCGGCCGACAGGCATGAGCCTGCCCGCGACGTTACGCTTGAGCCACCCGGCGCCCCGCATCTTTGCCTGCACCTGGCCCGATTCGCTCTCCCACAGCCGGGAGTTGTAAAGAGCCACGTTGGGAGCGATCTCGCGCAGGTCTTCCTGCAGGGTCTCGGAGCTCTCGGGGAAGTTCATGGTGCCGCCGGAAAGCAAGTGACAACCGAACGCCAGCCATTGCTCGGTGATCCATGCGGGCGGCAGAGCGCAGGCAAAATCATCCTTTGGTCCCAGGCGATCGGCCTCATAGTAGAACCGCGAACCGGTCATAAGCGACCGGTAGGTATGCAACGCCCCCTTGGGAGCGTTACTGGTGACGCCCGATGTATAGACGATGGCGCAGACATCGTCGGCCTTGCCTGCCGCTATGCCTTCCTCAAAGGCCTTCGGATGCTCCTGCTCGTAGCGGCGCCCCGCCTCGAAGACGCTGCGCAAGCCCGTGAACCTACTGTCTTGCTGATTGCCCAAACCCTTGTAGCGCCAGTACACGACACTCTGAAGCTTGGGCAGCCCGTCGATGATCACCATCATCTTGTCGGCCTGCTCTTGATCACCCACCATGGCGAATTCGGCCTCCGAATCACGAGCGACTCGCTCGATCTCGGCAGCGGAGAGATCGGCATACAGCCCCACGCTGACACCGCGGAGACACTGAGCGGCCAACTCGGCGAAGTACCATTCGGGAGAGTTCTCCCCCACGACCAGCAGCTTGTTGCCCGGGGCGAAGCCCATGGCCATCAACCCGAGGGCCAGATACTTGACGTTGTCGAGATACTCCGCCCAACTGTAGGCCTGCCAGATGCCGTAGTGCTTGTAGCGCATGGCCTTGCTGCGCACGCCGAAGTGAGCGGCGTTATGCTGCAGCACCTTCGGCCAGGTGTCCAGCTTGCTGAAGTCCAGCGCCGTCACCGCTGTCATGGGAGCCGCCTCTTCACCAGAGCCACCTCTTCACGAGAGCCACCTCTTGCGCCGGCGATAGTGCTTGACCTCGCGGTAGTTCTTGCGGGCGCCGCTGGACGAGATGCCCATGTAGAACTCCTTGACGTCCTCGTTGCCGCTGAGTTTGTCCGCCGGCCCATCGAGGACTATCCTGCCGTTCTCCATCACGTACCCGTAGTTCGAGATACCCAGAGCCGCCTTGACGTTCTGTTCGACAATGAGCATGGAGACACCGCGCTCCTTGTTGATCCTCTGGATGATCTCGTAGATCTCCGCCACCGCCATAGGCGCCAGACCCAGAGACGGCTCGTCCAGGAGCATGAGGCTGGGATCGGCCATGAGCGCCCTACCGATGACCATCATCTGCTGCTCACCACCGGACAGATAGCCGCTCACTCGCTTGCGATAGTCGCGGATCCTGGGAAAGTACTCGAAGACCATCTCGAGGTCTCGCTTGATCCCGGCCCTATCATTGCGGCGATAGGCCCCCACCATGAGGTTCTCTTCCACGCTCAGATGCTCCAGAGTCCGGCGGCCCTCCATGACCTGGCTCACACCCATCCTGGCGATATCCTCGGGCCCGTACTTGTCGAGCCGCTTGTCGTCCAGAGTGATGTCGCCGCTCGTGATCTGCCCCTGCTCGGTCTTGAGCAGTCCAGAGATAGACTTGAGTGTGGTGGTCTTGCCACCCCCGTTGGCCCCGATGAGGGCCACGATCTTGCCGTCGCCCACTTCCAGGGAGATGCCGTGCAAGACCCTGATGACCCCCAGATACGACACCTCGATGTTGTTGACTCGCAGCATCGCGCTCCTACGCTTCCGCGCCGAGGTAGGCTTTGATGACTTCCGGGTCGGACTTGATCTCGTCCGGGCTGCCTTCTGCTATCTTGCGTCCGAAGTTGAGCACCCCGATCCTGTCGGCGATATCCATGACCACGCCCATGTCGTGCTCCACCATGATGATGCTGCGGATGCCGTCCCGGAGCATGGGGGTATCGGGATACGTGTCGCCCTGGCCCTCGTAGAGGTCGAGGATGAACCGGGCTATGTCTTCTTTCTCTTCCAGGTTCATGCCGGCCATCGGCTCGTCCAATAGGAGCACCTTGGGTTCCAAGGCCAGAGCACGTCCCAACTCCACCCTCTTGCGCAATCCGTATGGGAGAGCGCCGACAAGCTGCTTGCGGATGGCCTGGATCTCAAGAAAATCGATGATCTCCTCCACGATCTGCCGGTGCCTGATCTCCTCCCTGTGGGCACGGCCATAGAAGAAGGCGCCCTCGACGAACGTCTGCTTCATGAAGACGTGCCGGGACGCCATGATGTTGTCCTGGGTGGTGAGCCCGGTATAGAGCTCGATGTTCTGGAAGGTGCGGGCGATGCCCATCCTGGCCAGCTTGTCGGGCCGCTGACGAGTGATCTTGGTGTCGTGAAAGTAGATCTCGCCCTTTTGCGGCTTATAGAAACCGCTGATGCAGTTGAAGAGAGCGGTCTTGCCGGCGCCGTTGGGACCGATGACGGCCAAGATCTCATTGTTCTTTACATCGAGGCTGACGCTCGAAAGGGCGTTGACGCCACCGAAGCTGAGTGAGATATCGTCGATGCGAACGACGACCTCATGATCTTGCCTGCCCTGGCCGCTCCCCGCCCCTTCTACCATGGCCTCCCCCGAAAACGAATGCGCCCCTACACGTACCCGTCACATCCGATCACCCGACACGCCCCTGTCGGGTGTGCTGACTATAGGAGCCTTCGTCCACGAGCGCAAGTGGGTATCCACTATCTGAATAGCTCCCGGCCTATTATGCTGCTCTGGTTATACACGAAATGGACAGCCATTCAAACCAATGTCGGCTACAACCCCAGGCGCCGTGCGATCACCAGCCTGATGACCTCCGAGGTGCCCTCGCCGATCTCGAGCAGTTTTGAGTCGCGAAGGTAGCGGCCCACCGGGAACTCGTTGATGTAGCCGTAGCCGCCGTGGATCTGGATGGCCTCCAACGCCGCCTTGGTGGACATCTCCGAGCCGAACAGCTTGGCGTAGCTGGCTTCGAGCGAGTAGGGCTGCCCCGTATCCTTGAGCCACGCGGCCTTCAGATACATGTTGCGGGCCAGCTCGATGTTCATGGCGATGTCGGCCAGCTTGAATTGGATGGCCTGGAACTTGCCGATAGGCTGGCCGAACTGGCAACGCTCCTTCGCGTACTTGAGGGCTGCGTCCAGACAAGCCTGGGCTATGCCGACCCCCATGGCTCCGATAGCTATACGCCCGCCGTCGAGAACGATGAGGAACTGCTTGTAGCCCTGCCCCCGCACGCCCACGAGGTTCTTCTCGGGCACCCGCACGTCGTCGAGAAAGAGCTCCGTGGTGTTGGAGCCGTGCAGACCGAGCTTCTCGTAGCCGGTCTTGACGACGAATCCCGGAGTCCCCGCCGGCACGATGATGTTGCTGATGCCCCGCGTGCCCTTGTCCTTGTCGGTCACGGCGGTGATGGTGACGAACTTGGCGTAGCTCGCGTTGGTGATGAAGCACTTGGAGCCGTTGATGATCCACTCGCCGTTCTCCAGACGCGCCGTCGTCTTCGTGCCGCCGGCGTCGGAGCCGGCCTCCGGCTCGGTGAGGCCGAAGGAGCCCATGCTCTCCCCGCTGCAGAGCTGAGGCAGGTACTCCCTCTTCTGCTCCTCGGTGCCGAAGTAGTCGAGCGGCATGCAACCCAGAGAGATGTGAGCTTCGTAGCCCAAACCTGTCGACGCACAGGCCCGGGTGATCTCTTCCAGAGCCAGGCAGTAACTGGTGTAGTCGGCGCCCGCCCCCCCGTATTCCTCATCGATGGGCAGTCCCATCAACCCCAGATCCGCCATCTGCTTGAAGATGTCCACGGGGAACTCGCCCGTGCGATCGATCTCCTCAGCCTGGGGTGCGATCTCGCGCTGGGCGAAATCCCTGGCCGTATCCCTTATGAGTTGTTGATCTTCAGTCAGTCTGAAATCCACTTCGACTCCCGTTGTCTCGATAGGAACTCTGCGATACCTACATGGGCTGCGCCGTCAGGCGCACTCGCTCTTGTCGCGCGGCACCAAGACCTCCCCGCTGCCGCTGATGACCGTCGTCCCGTCCTGGTTGGTCCACACGGTCTTGACCACTACTCTGCGCTTGTCGGCGACCTTGTCCGTCACTTCCGACACCACCGTGATGGAATCGCCGATGTGCACCGGCGCTTTGAAACACACCTCTTGGGACACGTGCACGGCGCCTTCCCCGAGGAGGGACGAGAGCGTCTGGGTGACCATGGACGCCACCAGCATGCCGTGCGCAATGCGGCCCTGCCAGCGGGTCTGCTTGGCGAACGCCTCATCGACGTGGATGGGGTTGAAATCCCCCGTCATGCCACAGAACGCGAAGATGTCGGCTTCGCTCACCGTCTTGCGGAAGGTGCTGGTATCGCCAACCTCGATGTCTTCGAATCTGCGTTTCATGTGCGATCGTGCCCTCCCTGTGAGACAAAAAGCTCCGAAATCCCCGCAGGCGAAGTAGAATACCCCGCACAGACGATTCGACAAAGTGGGAACGACGGCATGATCGAGATACGCTGGCACGGCAGGGGAGGGCAGGGCGCCATCACGGCGGCGAAGATATTCGCCACCGCGGCGTTCAAGTCCGGCTACACCGGAGTGGTCATGGCCCCGACCTTCGGCACCGAACGCCGGGGCGCGCCCGTGTTCACATCGCTCAAGATATCCAAGGAGAAGATCTACGACATCTCCCCCATCGAGACCCCCGACATCGTGGTGGTGCTCGACTATCTGCTGCTGACCGAGGTGGATGTGGCCGCGGGACTCAAGCCCGGCGGGCTCGTGGTCCTCAACACCCCCCAGCCCATCTCGGCCTACGACTTCAACGGCGCCCGGCTGGCGACGGCCGACGTGACGGCCTTGTCGGTCGAGGCGGGTTTGCCGCAGGGCCGCGTGAACTCCGGCATCATCGGCGCCCTGTGCCGGGCGTTCGACGTCGTGCCGTTCGACCTGGTACTGGCCGAGATCGAAGCGGAGTTTCAGACCAAGAAGCCGCAGGCCAACGCCCAGGCGGCCAAGCTCGCTTACGAGAAGACGGTCGTCGGCGACGCCCGCGTCGTAACGGCGGGAGAGGCCTGATGGGCACCAGGGGATACCGCTACAAGACCTCGCACAGCCTCTCGGGGCCCGGCGACGGTGGCAAGACGGGTTCGTGGCGCGTACAGCGTCCCATCATCGATCTAGAGCGCTGCACGCCGGCCAGGCGCGGCTCGGAGGCCTGTTTCATCTGCTGGCTCTACTGCCCCGACAACGTGATCTCGCGCACCATCCCGCCCACCATCGACTACGAATACTGCAAAGGCTGCGGCATCTGCGCCGAGGAGTGCCCCACCAAGGCCATCACCATGGTGGATGAGGCCGATGTGGTGGCCAACGACGAAGACCCGGCAGCCTGCTCCACCGAAGGACCCCGGCCATGCACATGATCGAGAACGGCAACGTAGCGGCGGCCATCGGGGTCAAGCTGGCGGGCGCCCAGGTCATAGCGGCCTACCCCATCACCCCGCAGACGCCTCTCACCGAGAAGCTCTCGGAGTTCATCGAGGCCGGCGAGATGAAGGCGCAGTACATCCCGGTGGAAAGCGAGCACTCCGCGCTGGCGGCCTGCATCGCGGCAAGCTCCACCGGCGCACGGGCCTTCACGGCCACGAGCGCCAACGGGCTCCTCTACATGCACGAACAGGTGCACTGGGCGGCGGGCGCCAGGCTGCCCATCGTGATGTGTGTGGTCAACCGGGCGGTCGGAGCCCCGTGGAACATCTGGAACGACCACCAAGACTCCATCTCGCAGCGCGACACCGGCTGGATACAGATGTACTGTTGCGACCACCAGCAGATCATCGACAGCGTGCTCAAGGCCTTCGCCATCGCGGAGGCCGTCAGCATACCGGTGATGGTCTGCTACGACGGCTACCTGCTCTCGCACACCTACATGCCTTTCGAGGTGCCCGAAGAGCAGCAGGTGGCCCGTTTTCTGAAGCCCTTCCGGCCGGCGTACGCGCTCGACCCCGAGAACCCGGCCAACCTCAACACCGTCACCCTGCCCGACACGCGCGTCGACATCAACGGCGACATGGCCCATGGCTACATGGAGATCCGCTATCTGCTGCAGGAGGACCTGCACGCCACGCTCTCCGTGGCCCAGCAGACCGAAGATTCGTTCAAGCAGATCTTCGGACGTGGCGGCGACGCCCTGCTCGAGCCCTACCGCTGCGACGACGCCGAGTACATCGTCGTGGGCCTCGGGTCGCTCACCTATCAGCTGCACGACGTGGTTGAGACCCTGCGGAGCGAGGGGCACAAGATCGGCGTGATGGGCATACGGCTCTACCGGCCCTTCCCCGCTGAGGCTCTGGTGCAGGCGGTACGGCAGGCCCGCGGGGTGTTCGTCATCGAGAAAGCGGTGTCGTACGGATACGAGGGCGCGCTGTTCTCGGACGTCAAAGCCGCCCTGTTCGAAAGTGCCCAGTCCGGTAACCCGGTCCCCTTCGTCAAGGGCATGGTGGCCGGCATCGGGGGCCGCGAGATCAGGACCGCCGACCTCACCGATACTCTGCGCGCGGCCGTCACCGGCTCCCCCCGCGATGCCGGCGATGATCCCGGCTGGATCGGCCTCAGACTCTAGGAGTGCCTCTCATGACCCCTAAGACCACCATACTGACGCTTCCCAAGGAGGAGCTCGTCCATCCGGGCAGCCGTGCCTGCACAGGCTGTGGCCTTAGCATCGCCTACCGCATCGGGCTCAAAGCCCTGGGGCCCGACACCATCCTGGTGGTGCCGCCCAGTTGTCTCACCGTGCTGCAGGGACTGTTCCCCGTGGCCACCACCAAGCTGCCCTGTCTCAACGTTACTTTCGCCTCCACCGCTGCGGCCGCCACGGGCGTGATGGAGGCCTTGAAGGCCCAGGGCAGGGAGCACATCAAGGTCGTGGCGTGGGCCGGCGACGGCGGCACGAGCGATATCGGCATCCAAGCGCTCTCCGGGGCGGCCGAACGTGGCGACGACTTCCTCTTCATGTGCTACGACAACGAGGGGTACATGAACACGGGCGTGCAGCGCTCGGGGACGACCCCTCAGGGAGCCATCACCACCAACACCCCCTTCAAGGGTAAGCTGCAGCAGAAGAAGGACGTCCCGGCCATCATGGCCGCGCACGGCATCGATTATGTCGCCACAGCCTCGGCCGCTTATCCGCTCGATCTATACGACAAGATCAAGAAGGCCCTCACGCTCAAGGGCACCAAATACATCCACATCCATACACCGTGCCCGCCCGGCTGGGGCTTCGAGCCTCGCTACAGCGTCAAGGTGGGTAGATCGGCCATCGAGACCGGCTACTACGACCTCTACGAAGTGGAGCAGGGCGTCTTCAGACTCACCGGCGCCTCGGAGAAGCTGGTGGAGAAGCAACAGCTCGTGCCGGTACGCGAATACCTGCAGAGCCAAGCGCGCTTCAAGCTGCTCTCCGAAGAGCAGATCGCCCAGATACAGTCACAGATCGACACCAAATGGGCGGGGTATTACCAGGCGGGGTAGCTCACTCGGCGTCCAGCGCAGCCCTCACTTCCGCGGCCAGGTCTCGGGGAGCGAAGGGTTTCTGCAGGAAACGCGCCCCCAAGAGACGCGACAGCCGCCGTACAGAAAAGACTACCAGACAGAGAGTGACGGGCGAGCGAAGCGAAGCAAGGCCCGGCCCGAAAGGGCGAGCGAAGCGAAGCCCGCCCCCGTGCGAAAGCGACACCTCGCGCGATCGCCCCCTCAGTCTCGGTCGCTGAGAGGGCGTAGGGGCGGGCCGAGAGCTTTTGCAGTACTCTGCGAGTGCTCGAGGCGGGCCCCTATGCCCTCTCAGCCACTGATAGTCAGGAGAGCGCTTGCACGAGGTGCTCGTGATCGAGGTTGCCCCCGGACATGACGAGCACAACCTTCTTACCCTCCAACCGCTCCTTGATCTTGAGCGCGGCCGCCAGGGGCGCCGCCCCCGCCGTCTCGGCCAGATTGTGGGTGGTCTCGAGGGCGAGCCTGACCGCGCTCAGGAACTCTTCTTCGCTCAGGAGCACCACGTCGGTGACGTGGTCTTTCATGATCACCCAAGGGAGCTGGAAGACGCTCCTCGCGGCAAGGCCGTCGGCCACCGTGTCGGCCACCTCGATGGTGACGCGCTCGCCCTTCCTCCACGACTCATAGAATGCCGCCGCCCGCCCGGCCTGCACGCCGATGATCTCCACTTCGGGTTTGATCGCCTGGGCGACCTTGATGAGCGACGCGCAGCCCGAGCCGCCGCCGATGGGGCAGATGATGACGTCTACGTCTGGCAGGTCCTCGAAGATCTCGAGCCCCATGGTCCCCAGACCGTTGAGGATCTCGGGCTCGTTACCCTGCTCCACGTAGTAGTAGCCGGCGGTATCGACCAGCTCGTCGCAGTACGACTGGGCATCATAGAAATCGTGCCCGTGGACAATGAGGTCGGCCCCGAAGCTCTCGACGATGCGGTTCATCTCGGGGTTGTTCTGCTCCGGCACCACCACGGTGCAGGGCACGTTGAAGAAGCGTCCCGCCCAGGACATGGCCAGCCCGTGGTTGCCACGAGTAGCCACCAGGATGCCGGTCTCGAACTCCTCACCCGACATGTGGTGGAAGAAATTGAGAGCGCCGCGGATCTTGAACGAGCCGGTGGGATTGTGGTTCTCGTGCTTGACGTAGACCTCGGAGCCCACCAGACGGGAGAGCTCGGAGTAGTAGGTCAGGTTGGTGCGGTTGAGGTAACGACCGATGACCCTGCGAGCCTCGATCGTCCCCAGCAGGTTCACCTGGTTGCTGAGCGCCTCATAATCGCGGACCATCGCTTCTCCCCCTTTCGGGACTCTCGGACACTGCCAGTCTACAACAAGGCCGGGGCTTTTCGGCGACACCGACGAGCCGGGCCCGATCCGCGCGGGCGCACACCGCGGGATTCCGCCGTGCGCGTCGGGGTTCTGCGGTGATAGGATTCCTGTTGTAATGAGAGTCCGTCGTGAATGCTGCCTGCATCCGCTCTGGGTCCGGCCTCCTTATCCCATGCCGGCCGCGCGCCTATCCCCGCCCGCTTCCAGCTCCTCAAGGATGGTACCTTCGTGAAACGCTTGTCGCCCTTCTTCGTGCTTGTGCTGCTTGTGGTCCTGTGCACCCTCGCCATCTCCTCGACGGCCTTGGGCACGCAGAACGCTGCTCCCGGACCGCTTCCTTACCCCATGACGCCCTCTTCTCAGGTGGAGCCCCCGGAGGGGCTGAGCGCCCAAGACTGGAGCCAGATCCTAGCGCTGCTCCCCGCGACTGAGGCGCCCCAAGACCTGGCGGCGGCAGGCGCTCTCCTGGCCCAGGGGAGCCTCGAGTCCCTCGACCAGCAGGCCTATCTGAAGGCGTCCAACACCGACGCCTACGATAACTTCGGCGACTCAGTCGCCGTCTGCGGCGACACGGTGGTGGTGGGAGCCCCCTGGGAGGACAGTAGCGCCACCGGGGTGGGCGGGAAGCAGGACGACAACAACGCC
>DAIRFC010000042.1:0-16099 GCA_036795215.1 Actinomycetota bacterium
AACAAGAACACGGCCGCCTTCCGGCTTCGCTGCTCGACGAGTTGCGTGAAGAGCGTGACGCTCAGTGGGACGCCGAGCGGGACGCCGAGTGGGACGCGGAGCGGGACGCTGGGGCCGCCCCATGATGGTGATCGACGCCGGGGTGGTACTAGCCCTTGCTCTCCCGCTCCCGTTCTCCGCCAGAGCGGCGGAGAGAGTCCGGTCACTCCGGACCGCTCGTGAGGAGCTCTATGCCCCGGCTCTGCTCGAGTACGAGGTCTGCTCGGTGCTGCGACGCTCGATCACACGTGGTCTCGTTACTGACGAAGAGGCTCGTTCGGCTCTGGACCTCATCACCGCTCTGCACATCCAGCCCATCACCCCGGCTTCGTCGCTGCACGCACGGGCGCTCGCCTGGGCGGCCGGCCTCGGACAGTCCAATGCTTATGACGCGCAATACCTTGCGTTGGCCGAGGAGATGCGTTGCGGCCTTCTCACCACCGACCTACATTTGGCGCATTCCGCGCGTGCGCTCGGAGCAATGTGGGTGGAGGACCTGGGCGACAGCGCGCAGTACGCGCAGTAGGTCGCGGCACGACCCGCAGCACGATGTGGCGCGGCCCGCCGGGCACCCCCGCGATTCCGCCACTCGGGGGCACACGGGGCCCTAACCAACCCCGTCCAGCACCTCCAACACCTCGAGGTCGTCGATTGTCATGGCCATGCTGTAGCGATAGCCACGGCGCACCTCGACCGGCTGCAACTCGTCCAATTCGTTGTCGGGGGCCGGGAAGAACCTGAGGCCGGCCTCGCCCTCCCACACCTCTGTCTGCTGGGCCCCACTCATGATAGACCGCACCAGCTCGCAGACCGGCGCTTTCGCCTTCCCGCCTCCGGCCAACTGAGGGAAGTAGCGCATGTTCACTACCGTGCGCTTGCCCAAGTAGACGGGATCCTCCGACACACATTCCAGCCGCACCACGGCCTCGGCCAAGCGCCGGCCGTTGGCCGAACACGACGCTCCGAACCGGGCCCCCGGCTCCACCCGCGGAGCCGCGTTCGAAGCCAGCGGATGCGGCCGGGTAGTGTGGACCTCGCCCGCCTTCTTCGGCCACCCCTGGATCCACCCGCGGGCCATGGCTACATCGCTGTCCACGTAGATGTAGGGACAGGTACTGACCGCCTGCCCGCGATAGAGGGCGTTCACCAGAAGGATGAACTCGTTGTACTGGCTGCGCGCCGGGTCGAGATACTCCTGGCCGGTGTCGCTGGCATACTGCCAGGCCACGAAGAAGGCTGTGCATCCGCCGAGGTCGGCAGGGTCGGGTTCCAGGCGCGGCGGCAGCACCGCCTCGACCGCGGCCGGCTCGGCCGCGAAGTCGACCACCAGCAGGTCGCCGGCGTAATGCCAGGGAGGTAGGCACGTCAGAGATGCCCGGCCCTCGGGCGACAAGGGCACACTGAAACCCTGCAGCGACACGCGAGACCTCCTACTCTGCCGCGGTCTTGCCGTACGTGTGCCCCGTCACCGTGGTGAAGTGGAAGATGGGCCGGTCTACCCGCCTCAGCACCAGCGGGCAGTGCCTCATGCCGGCCGGCACGAAGATCATGCAACTGCGGTCGATGAGGTGCATCTCGTCCTCCAGCCAGATCTCCACCTCTCCCCCCAGGTTGTAGGGATCGTCGGGATCGCTGCCGAAGAAGCCGATGATCTCGTCGGTGTCGTGCACGTGCGATTGTTCCTTGAAGGTGGGGCTGGCCTTGCGATACCACGAGACGTTCATGTGGAAGGCGCCATCGACCACCTGGTCGTCCAGCCAGAGGACCCGGGTGGCCCACTTCGAGTACTCCTCGTTGATGCTCTGCTGGAACTCGGGCATCTGCAGCTCGGTGATGATGTACTTTGCCGTCTTCGACTGCGACACGATCCGCCCCTTTCATGGTCCGAGCCAGTAGGTCAACAGCTCTCCGGTCTCGGCATCGACATAGACTCTGGCGTTCACAACCCCCTCGGACGTGCTCCCGCCCAGGTGGATGGTCCATACCATCATATCCTCGCCTCCCGTGATACCGGGAGCATCGCAGTGCATCAACTCAGCGTCGTCGACCACGACGCCCAGCGGGACGGTGCTGGTGGGAGCTTCCCCGGCCGGGGCGGTAGTGCTTGGGATCACGGCCGGTCGCTCGGCGAAGGCCTGCATCGCGACGGCCACCGCCTCTTCCTTGCTGATGAGTCCTTCGGAGCGCTGCTCACAGCCGCTGAGAACCGATGCGGCAAGAAGCCCAACAACAGCAAGCGACGCCACGACAGTGCGGAACACCCCCATCTCCTCCTCTAGACCGGCCGCCTAGGTTTCCCGGCCCGTCTTTCTTATTGTAGCGCCCGCTGCGCCGCTCCTCTGCGGAGCTAAACTGAAAGAGGCGTCCCGCCGAACCACTGTACTGAGAACCTGTGGGAGAGGTGATGGAAAGCAAAGCCATGCTGGTCGTTCACGTCCATGTCCACGTTCTCCCTGAGTATGTGGACTCGTTCAAGGAGGCCACCATCGAGAACGCGCGCTGGAGCTTGGACGAGCCGGGGATAGCGCGCTTCGACGTGGTGCAACAGCAGGATGACCCCACGCGCTTCGTCCTGGTCGAGGCGTACCGCACTGCCGACGCGCCCGCGGCCCACAAAGAAACGCAGCACTACCAGATCTGGAGAGACACGGTAGCGCCGATGATGGCGGAACCGCGCTTCAGCGTGAAGTATCACAACGTCTTTCCCGACATGGAGGGTTGGTGACATGCGATTCGAGTTCACCACGGCGGGCAGAGTGGTCTTCGGACCGGGGAGGCTCCGCGAGGCCGGTGAGATAACGGGCGCGCTGGGCAAGCGCGCTCTTCTCGTGACCGGCCGGAACCAGGACCGGGCCCAGACCCTCCTTGCTCTTCTCAGGGAGCACGGGCTGGAGACGGTCGAATTCGCCGTGGTGGGCGAGCCAGACTTGGAGACCATACGCACCGGCACGGCGCTTGCCCGTGCCGAGTGGTGCGATTCGGTGGTCGGCTTCGGTGGCGGTTCTGTGATAGACACGGCGAAGGCCGTCGCCGCCCTCATCACCAACCAAGGCGACATCATGGACTACCTCGAGATCATCGGAGGCGGAAAGTCGCTCGCCGAGCCCCCGGTGCCCTTCGTAGCCATCCCCACCACCGCCGGCACGGGTTCCGAGGTCACGTGCAACTCAGTGATCACATCGCGGGAGCACCGCATAAAAGTGAGCCTGCGCAGCAGGTCGATGCTCGCGAAGGTCGCCTTGGTGGACCCGGAGGTGACCTACACGCTGTCGCCCGAGGTCACCGCTACCACTGGGATCGATGCACTGACCCAGTTGATCGAGGCCTATGTGTGCAACCGCGCCAACCCGGTCACCGACGGCCTCTGTCAGGAGGGCATCAGCCGCGTAGCGCGCTCGCTACGGAGAGCAGTCGAAGACGGCGACAACGCGGCCGCGCGCGAGGATATGGCGGTGGCGAGCTTGTTCGGAGGGTTGGCCCTTGTCAATGCCGGACTGGGAGCGGTGCACGGCATAGCGGGGCCACTGGGCGGCATGGTGACGGCGCCCCACGGCGCCGTGTGCGCCGCCCTCCTCCCCGAGGTCGTGGCGGTGAATCTCGATGCCCTCCGCGAGCGGGAGCCCAAGAGCGACGCCATCCCCCGTTACGCCAAGGTGGCGAAGTTGCTGGCCAGAAACTCGGGCGCTTCGGCAAGCGACGCGGTCACCTGGCTGCGAAGACTCGTCACCGATCTCGCCATCCCGGGACTCAGCAGCCATGGTCTCACCGTCGAGCAACTGGACGAACTGGTAGAGAAGGCCTCGGCCGCCAACAGCATGAAGGGCAACCCTATCGAGCTGACGCCCGAGGAGCTGGAGTCGATCATCCGCGCGGCGCTCTAGGCCGGAGGCGGCGCACTGTAGGCCGGGAGGCGGCGCACTCTAGGCCGGGAGGCGCGGCGCCCTAGGCCGTTAGTCCTTCTGGCTGACCAAGAGCAGCGGGGTCTTCTTCACCAGGTGGATGACGCTCTCTGCCACGCTCCCGAATATCATGCGGCTGATGCCCCTCTGCCCGCGGGTAGACATGACCAGCAACTGGGAAGGGTTGTCCCTGAGGTAGGAGATGATGCTCTGCGCCGCGTCGCCCACCACGATCTCGGTCCGCGCGGGGATACCGGCCTCGCGTATCTGCTCAGCGACGCCCTCCAAGTACTTTTTCATCTCTGCGCGATCTTCCTCTTCCTCTTTCAGAGCCGACCGGTTCACGTAGAACTGCGTCGGCTCGTCCACATGCAGGAGCACGATCTCTCCCCCGACCGCCCTCTGTTTGATGAGTTGGATGGCATGAGGGATCGCCATCTCCGACTGCTTCGAGCCGCTCAGAGGAACCACCAGATATCTGCCGGGCAGGGTATCGGCGATGATCTCTTCCCGGAGTTCGGTGGGGACCAACCAGATCGGGACCTTTGAGGCGTGGATCACCTTGTTGGCAACGCCCCCGAGGTCCCATTCCTTCTCCCCGGAGCTCCCGTGCGTGGACATCAACACCATATCTATGTCGTTCTCGTCGATGTACTTGATTATCTCCTCGGCCGGATAGCCCACCACGACGTGGCCGTGGGCTTGGATGCACTGCTCCGCGGGCTCTTTTCTGTACTTGGCCCTGATGGCTTCCGCCCCTTCGCAGAGCTCCGCGGCCATCTGGTCCATGTACGCACGGCGCATGGGGAGAAGCTCGGATTCTTTCGGATCGCAGACGTGTAGTAGGTCCATGTCTATGTGCAGGCGGCCCGACAACTCCTGCGCATAATCGAAGACGACCTCGGCCAGTTCCGAGCCGTCCAGCAGCACCACCATCTTCTTGTACATGCCCGATTCTCCTTACATGTATGGACAGCACGACACAACGATAGCCGCCTGGCTAACTTCATCGTATTACGTCCCTCACTTGGGCAAGAATCAAACCGGTGCGCACATATCAGCGTGCTAATATCCGAGGCCATGGAGAAAGAAGGACTCTCTATCTCAACAGACGAGTACCGGCAGCGGCGCGAGCGGGTGCTTGAAGCGCTGGACGGCGCCGCGGCTGTGGTGTTCGCCGGTACCGAGACTTCGTCAGGTACCCTCCCGGGCCGCTGGAAGACCGACCGGCATTTTTACTACCTCACCGGTCTTGACTTCGAAAGCGGCGCCGCGGTCGTGTTCGATCCGGCGGCGGAGAACCCCGACCGCCGTATCACTCTCTTCCTGCGCCCCCGAGACCCCGAGACGGAGCGGTGGGACGGGGTCCGCGAACCCCTCGACTCGGCGCTCAAGGCCAAGACAGGGTTCACCAGCATCCTGCGCACACCCTATCTGCCGGGCAGACTCACCGACGCGGCCCGCCGCGGCAGGCGGTTGGCCTGCCTGCACCCATTCACGGCCTACAACGCGGAGGTCTCGCCCGACTTCTCGGTCTTCAAGAAGATCTGCGAGCACGTCCCCGGTGTGGCTATCGAAGACCGCACCCAGACGCTCCCGTCCATGCGCGCCGTCAAGTCACCGGGCGAGCTCGCTCTCATGCGCCGCGCCGCGGCCATCACCGAGGCAGGGTTTGCGGCCGCTCTGCGCTTCATCCGCCCGGGCGTGAACGAAGGCGACATCGCCGAGGTCCTGACCTCCACGTTCCGGCGGCATGGTGGTGAACCGGCCTTCGAACCCATCGTCGGCAGCGGTGCGAACGGCACCGTGCTGCACTACATCGACAACGACCAGATCGTCAGTGAGGGCGACCTCATCGTAATAGACTACGCCGCCGCGTATCGCGGGTACGCCTCCGACGTCACCCGTACGCTCCCCGCCGCCGGCGTCTTCACGCCGGAGCAGAGAGAGGTCTACGACATAGTGCTCGAGGCCAATCTGAGCGCCATCGCGGCCGCCCGGCCGGGCGCCACGGCGACCGACCTGCAGAGAGCGGCGCACGATGTCATCGAGAAGGCCGGGTACGGCGACTACTTCATACACGGCGTGGGCCACCAACTGGGCATCGAGGTGCATGACGTCACTCCCGATGGGCCTCTGGTCGCCGGCATGGTCACCACCATCGAGCCGGGCATCTATCTCCCCGAGCGGGGTCTCGGCATCCGCATCGAAGACGACATCCTCATCACAGAATCGGGGAGCCTGAACCTCACCGAGTCCATTCCCAAGACGGTGGCGGACATCGAAGCCGCTATGGCTCCCTGATCGCCCTGCGCTTGTTGCGAAAGTGCTTGATGATGCGATAGATGGCGTACCCGAGCACGCCGGCCAGTAACAGCCCGGCGACGGTGGCGAGCGCAGCAAGCCAGAGCGGCGAAGTGACCCACCACCAACTCCAGTCGATCACGCCGGTCAATTTGAGCACGAGGAAGACGAGGAACGTCAGCCCAACAAGCGATCCCGTGTTAGAAGCCGCGGATACCCCTGTGACCTTGCCCATCACGTCCCTTCCCATGCACGCTCGAACACTATTCGACCTCGACCTCAAGTATAGTAGGTGTAGAGAGATGCAAGCGCCCGATGCAACCCACGAACTCATGCACACGTCCTACCCAGCCGATACAATAGCGACAGGCAGGGCATCATCACGACTCAGAAGCAGCGCCGGCCACAGCCGGTCTAGCAAAGGAGCAGCTATGCGCAGGTACTCGGTACTACTACTCCTCATACTCACCCTCGTATTCTCGCTGGCGATTGTGGCGTGCGGCGACGGCGATTCGGTGTCGAAGCTTTCTCCCCTCGGGCCCAGCGCCGCGGGCGAGGCAGAACAGTCTGTGACAGAAGGCGGCGACGCGCCGTCGGCGGCCGAGGTGTTCGCAGCAGTCGCCACCAACAACGAGCCCATGACGAGCGCCGTCGGGACCTTCGACCTCACCATCGACCTCGACGTCGACTCCGCCGCGATGGGTGAAGACGAGGCGGCGTTTTTCGAAGACCCCTGGAAACTCTCCGGGTCCATGGCTTTCGAGACCACGACCAAGGTCGCTGATGTCTCGCTCAAGTTGAATCTCATGGATCAGGACATGGATATCGGCATCAAGACTCTGGGCGAACAGGCTTGGATGGCGCTGGGCGGCAAGTGGTATGAGGCCCCGCCGGAAATGATGGAGAGCATGGGCGCGGCGACCGAAGAAGGGCTCGACGTTGCGTTGGCCGACATCCAGAACCTCTTCACTGAAACAGCTCTTGACCCTATCGCATGGTTCAAGAACCAGGAGCCGGTCAAGGTGGAAGAGATCGACGGTGACACCGTCTACCACCTCGCAGGCAGCGATCCCGATTGGTCCAAAGTGGTCGCCGACCTCGCCAAGCTCATGCAGAACCCCAAATTCATGGAGATGATGGGAGAGGCCGGGGAGCTGAGCGGAGACATGATCGATCCCAGCGAGATGCCCACTCAGGAAGAGCTGCAGGAGATGCAGTCCATGCTCGAATCGTTGGTCGATGAGCTCGAGATCGATCTCTGGGTGCAGAAGGACAACTCCCGGCTCCGCAAGGCGACCATTGCCATGCAAATGACTCCTCCGTCGGAGGAAGACATGGCCGCTCTCGACGCCGCTGATCTGAGCGGCATGGACTTCGAGGGCCTCAACTCCATCAGCATGGCCGGGACCATCAACCTCGACCCTGACGAGACGGTGAAGGTCAGCCCGCCCGATTCCGCACGGTCATTCGATGACCTGCAGACCGACATCATGGAAGACCCCTCGATGCTCGGGCCCTTCGGGATGCTGCTCATGGGCGCCATGGGAGGCATGGGAGAGTCAGGCTTCGACAGCTTCTAGCGCAGACACCCACAGACGCTCACTCGTCGGATAGCGCCTCGTACGCGAGCACTTCTCCGGTAGTGGCGTCCACATAGACGGTACCCCCGACGGTCTCGTCGCCGACGAGGCCGCTGAGAGAGATCACCCAGGTGAGCACCTGCTTATCCCGGGTGATCTTTCTGTCTTGCACCGTCTTGAGTTCCTGAGAGACCTTCTTGTCGATCAAGATCAGCGACCCGTCGCCCGCCAGAGGGATGACCGTCTTGGTCTGGAGAAAGATGTGAGTCTCTGCGATGCTCATGGCATCGGCCGCGCCCAGCGCCCCGGCGATCTCGGGGCCCTCACCGGCCGGCGACATGGAAAACCAGGCGGTCTCGCCACTGCGGGGGTCGAGTCGGATCTCGAGAAAACCGTCGGTGGCCGATCCGTCGGCCGAGTACTGGTCCCACACCAAGGTGTAGAGGTCGGTGTCGGGTGAGATGGCGCCCTCTTGGACCTGCCGAAAACCCATTCCGTCCAGCGTGGCGTCTCCCCAACCGAGCAGGGCGGGCGCCTTCTCGGCCTTGTACTTCAAGAGCGCGGCGCTCATGAGAGCGCGGCGCGGATCCACATACGGTACCTCGGTAGACAAGAAGTAGACTCTCCCCGTGGCGCTGTCGATCTCGGCTCTGCCGGCCGTCCACACCACGACCGCGTCGGCCCCCGGCGACCTCGGAACGAGGGTCGATACCCTGAGGTCCGCGGTGGCAAGCCCGAGGATCTGCGCCAGGCCTTTTTTCGCCGCGGCCAGACCGTCCCCCGGTTCCAGGGCGCCGTCGACCGGCGCCACGTAGACGGTCGTCGTAGTGGTGGATCCCTGCGCAGCATCCGGATCCTCGGTCCCGGGGCTCCCGTCGCCGCACCCGGCCGTCGCAACGACCAACGCCGCGAACAATGCCGCAACGATGAATATGACCAGCCGTCTCGGCAAACGATCCCCTCTCGTCAATACGCATCACACGGATACCGGACCCTGGCCCGGCGCATCATACTATACTGGGTGTGTCCGGCCGAAAGCCCACACGGCGGAACCGGCCGTACCGGACGGGGGTCCAACGTGCGTCATCCACTCCGAGGAGGTACGTCATGAAAAGGCTCCTGTCACGCGCAAAGACGGCGGCGTGCGCGGGCACGCTGTTGATGTTGGTCTTTGCTCTCTTGCTGGGGGCATGCGGGAGCGAATCCCAGACCACCACCACCGAAACACCGGAGCCGGACGGCACCACGACCACGGAGGCGGCAGCATCTATGGACGGCTTCCAACTCGCCATGTCGGAGCTGACCCGGCTGGCGCCGGCCGCATCGCAGGCCGACATCCTCTCTGTCGCCGACAGCATGAACGACTTCGGCATCGATCTCTACGGCTACCTGGCCACGGAGGCAGGGCAGGGCAACCTCGTCTTCTCGCCTTCCAGCATCGCCATCGCTCTGGCCATGACCCATGTGGGCGCCGAGGGGGTCACCGCTGAGGAGATCGCCGCCACGCTGCATCTGGCCCTCGAGGGCGACGCAGTCCACCAAGCCTTCAACTCGCTCGACACGACGCTCGAATCGCGCAGTTGGAGCCAGGAGTTCCCGGACGGCAGAAAAGAGGGCGTGTTGGTGAAGACCGCCAACAGCCTCTGGGGGCAGCACGACACGGTCTTCGAAAAGCTGTTCCTGGACACACTCGCGGCCAACTATGGAGCGGGCATGAGGCTTGTGGACTACAAGACCGCCGCGGAACAGGCCCGTCAAGCCATCAATGCCTGGGTGGCCGAAGAGACCAACGACAAGATCACCGACTTGATACCCCAGGGGACTCTCGATGCTATGACCCGGCTGGTCTTGGTCAACGCCGTCTATCTCGATGCCACCTGGCTCTCACAGTTCGATCCACAGCGGACCACCGACGGGTCTTTCACCACCCTGTCGGGTAAGACGGTCACCACCCCCATGATGACCCAGACGTGCTCCTACCGCGTCGCCGACGGCAACGGATGGCAGGCGGTCGAACTCCCCTACGTGGGCAGCGAACTCGCGATGCTGTTGATCGTGCCCGACGAAGGGCGCTTCTCCGAAGTCGAGGGCCGGCTGGCCGGAGGACTGGTGGACGAAGCGGCGACGGCATTGACGAGCGACGGTGAAGTCCATCTGACCATGCCCAAGTTCGAGTTCCGGACCCAGGCCGGCCTGAACAATGCCTTGGGAGCGCTGGGCATGACCACCGCCTTCGACCCCTCGACTGCCGACTTCTCGGGCATGACCAAAGAAGAATCGCTTCACATCAGCGATGTCATCCACGAGGCCTACATAGCCGTGGACGAAGAGGGCACCGAGGCCGCGGCAGCCACCGCGATCGTGATGAGAGCTGCGGGCATGCCGATGGAGCCCTTGGTGCTGACCATCGACCGGCCCTTCATGTTCGCGCTCCGCGATCTGGAGACGGGTGCGGTGCTGTTCATGGGCCGTGTGACCGACCCGACGGCGTAGAAGATCGTTGCCGAAAGGTACAATGCTCTTCGAGCCAACGAGCGCCTTGCCTGAGGATGGATCTGAGCGAACCGACCGCCACCGAGAGTGTCTGCCCTGAGTGTCTCCGGACCGTGCCGGCCCGCCGGGTCGCAAAGGGCGACGACGTCTACCTGGTCAAGACCTGCCCCCAGCACGGTGAGTCGAAGACCATCATCTGGCGGGGCCCTCCAAGGTTCGACGCCTGGTACCAGACCAAACCCGCGAGTAGGCCCACGGTCACTCAGACTGAGCGGCGGAACGGCTGCCCCCGGGACTGCGGCCTCTGCCCCGAGCACCGCCAGGGGTCCTGCTGCGTGCTTCTGGAGATCAGCCAACGGTGCGATCTCTGCTGCCCTCTCTGTTTCGCCTCCTCAGGCACGTCGCCCGCAGCCGACCCAGGTCTGGATGAGATAGAGAGTTGGTACCGCCTTCTGCTCGAGAGCACCGGTACGTGCAACATCCAACTCTCGGGCGGCGAGCCCACCATGCGAGACGACTTGCCCGAGATCATCGCCCTGGGCCGCCGGATGGGCTTCTCGTTCTTCCAGCTCAACACCAACGGCCTGCGACTGGCCTCCGATCCGGCCTACGGCGCGCTCCTGAAACAGGCCGGGCTGTCCACTGTCTTCCTCCAGTTCGACGGCCTCTCGGACAAGACGTACACAACCCTTCGAGGCAGACCCCTCCTGGCTGAGAAGAAGCAGGCCATCGCGAACTGCGCGGCGGCGCGACTCGGCGTCGTGCTCGTGCCCACCCTGGTGCCGGGTGTCAATATCCACGAGATAGGGCCCATCATCGAGTATGCCATCGGGCGGCTCCCGCACGTGCGGGGCGTGCATTTTCAGCCGGTCAGCTACTTCGGACGCTACCCGCGAACGCCCCTCGACCGCGACCGCTACACGCTGCCTGAGCTCATGCGCGCCGTCGAGAGCCAGACCAGAGGCATCATCCCTCTGGAGAGTCTTCGGGCGTCTGGTTGCGAACACTCCCTCTGCTCGTTTCACGGCAACTACGTTCTGATGCCCGATGACTCGGTAAGACCGCTGGGTGGGGTGAGATCACCGGGCGGCGCCGGCTCGTCCGGGCAGTGCTCGTGCCGGCAACAGGGAGCGACCCCGGCGGAGAGAAAGCGGAGCGTCGTCGCCCGCCGCTGGTCGCCCAGCGACTCCGGGGCGGCGGCTAAGGCCTGCTGCGGGGCGGCCGAGCAGCCGCCCGCGCAGCCACCCGAGCAACCGGTGCCCGATCTGGACGATTTCTTGGACCGGATCCGCGATTTCAGTTTCAGCATCACCGCCATGGCCTTCCAAGACGCCTGGAACCTCGACCTCGAGCGCCTGCACGACTGTTGTCTTCACGTGGTGAAACCAGGGGGTAAGATCGTCCCCTTCTGTTCGTACAACATCACCGACAGAGCAGGCTGCCCGCTCCACAGAGACGCCACATGAGCAGCGCAGCGATCATCACGCCCCTCGAGGCTTGGATAGCCGCCAAGATCGGCCGTGAGGGGCAGCCTCTCACCCTGGAGGCGCTCCAGTCTTATCAACTCTCCAAGCTCAACGAGACGCTCGCGTTGGCGCAGAGCAAGAGCGCGTTCTACCGAGAGACCCTTGGTGGCAAGAATATCTCGCTCTCCCACCTCGAACAGCTGGCAGACCTGCCGCTCACGTCGCCCGAGCAGGTCCGCTCCGCGCCCCTGGGGTTTCTGTGCGTCCGGCAGGACGAGGTGGAGAGGATCGTGACCCTCCCCACGTCGGGGACCACCGGAGCGCCCAAGCGCATCTTCTTCTCCCGCGCCGACCAGGATCTGACCAGGGACTTTTTCCACAGGGGCATGTCCACGCTTGTCGATCCCGGCCACCGGGTGCTCATCCTGCTCCCGGGGCAGCTTCCGGGCAGTGTGGGCGATCTGCTCAAGGACGGTCTCGCCCGCATGGACGTGGAGGGCATCCCTCACGGGCCGGTCACCGATCCGCGCCGCACCCTGCAGGTGATCGAGGAAGAGCGGGTGACGGCACTGGTGGGCATCCCCATCCAGGTGCTCCGGCTGGCCCGGCTGGCCGACGGGAAGCGCCGCATCGGCCTGAAGAGCGTGCTCCTCAGCACCGATCGCGTACCAGAGGTCGTGGAGAAGACCCTCGAAGAGACGTGGGGCTGCACCGTCTTCAACCATTACGGCACCACCGAGATGGGGCTGGGCGGTGGCGTGGACTGCCGGGCCCTCGCGGGTTATCACCTTAGAGAGGCCGACCTGTTCTTCGAGGTGGTGGATCCCACGTCGGGGCGCCCGGTGCCAGAGGGCAAGTCCGGAGAGGTGGTCTTCACCACCCTCACACGCGAAGCGATGCCGCTGATCCGCTACCGCACCGGCGACGTGAGCCGCTTCGTGCCCGGACCGTGCCCGTGTGGCACCGTGCTCCGGCGTCTCGCACACGTGCACGAGAGACTCGACGGCAGCTTGACCCTGGCCGGCGGCGGTATCCTCCGCCAAAGAGACCTCGACGAAGCGCTCCTCGCCCTTCCCCAGGTGGCCGATTTCCAGGTATCGTTCTCACGGAGCGATACCGGGTACCATCTGGAAGTGCGCGTGAGAGGTCACGACAACTCTCCGGGACCACCGGAAGCTGAGATCGTGCGGGCGCTGTTCACCATACCCGCGCTCCGCTCAGAGACCGACGGAGGAGGAGTCTCGGTGGCGGTTCGCGCGTGGGAGCCGGTTGATGGGAGCCGCCAGACCGGCACGGCGAAAAGGAAGATCGAGTACCTGCAGGGAGCGATGTGATGAACGCAGAAACCGCGAAGGCGGCGCTGTCTTTGCTCGATGAGGGTAGGGACTTCGCCTGGGCTACCATCATCGACAGCCGGGGATCGGCGCCGCGTCACGCGGGTGCGTCGATGCTCGTAAGGGCCGACGGCACCATCGCCGGCACCATCGGCGGCGGCCCCCTGGAGGCGACGGTCATCGAATCGGCGCTGCAGGTGCTGGAGAGCGGCACGCCTCTTCTGATGGATTTCGATGCGGCTCGGCTCGGCATGATGTGCGGTGGGGGCGGGCTCGTTCTCATCGACCATGTCGACGGGACCCGGGAGACGGAGAAGGACCTCTACCAAGGTCTGTTCGAGCTCCTCAACAGTGGCGGCAGAGGATGGCTGGTGACCGCCACCTCGACCTGTGACGCCGGGACGACCGCCGCCGGCGACGCCACAACCTTCTCCGTTCACAAATGCCTGGTCTGCACCGACGGCTCCGTAGCCGGCGACGTGGTGCTTCCCCTGGAGGCTTTGCGAGACCTGGCTCGGCGAGGGGGAAGCTACGACCTCTTGATGGCCATCGGGGGCCCCGAGAAGACTTACGTGCAGCCCGTCGGCGCACGAGGCAAGGCCATCGTGTTCGGGGCCGGGCACTGCGGCGCCGGTCTCGTGCCCGTGCTCAGTTCCATCGGCTTCTTCACCACCATCGTGGACGACCGGGCTGACTTCGCCAATCAGGAGAGATTCCCCACGGCCGACCGCGTGGTGGTGCCGGAGTCGTTCGGTACGGTCTTGGAGACGCTTCCCGTCGACGATGACACCTACCTGGTCATCATGACCAGGGGGCACCAGTTCGACAGGGTGCTCCTGCAGCAGGCCCTGCGCACACCGGCGCGCTACGTGGGCATGATGGGCAGCAAGACAAAGGTGGCGGATACGATGCAGGCCCTCCGCGAGCAGGGTTTCTCGCAGGAAGAGATCGCACGGGCGCACGCCCCCATAGGTGTCCCCATAGGAGGAGACTCTCCCGAGGAGATAGCCATCAGTATCGCCGCCGAACTGATACAGGTGCGAGGCCGGTCCGCCCTGTGAGAGGGGCCGGCCACAGCCGATGAGTCTCGCAGCCGATACAGCCGTTGTGGTGCTTGCCGCGGGGCGGTCATCCCGCATGGGCACGAGCAAGCCCCTGCTGCCGCTCGGGACCGGCCGGGTGATAGGGCGGGTGGTCGCCGGCGCGTCGCGCGCAGGCATCGGCGACATCGTGGTGGTGACGGGGCACGAGCCCGACGAAGTCGCGGCCGCCCTGGCGGCGCTCCCGGTGCGCCGGGCACACAACGCGGGCTACGACGCGGGCATGTTCTCTTCAGTGCAGACGGGAGTTAGAGCCCTGCGCGACGATGTGAAGGCGTTCTTCATACTCCCCGTGGATTACCCGTTGGTGAGCACCGCGGTGCTTCGCGCGCTGCTTCACAGCGCCGCCGGCAACCCGAAAGGGATACTCCACCCCACCTGCTGCGGCCTGCGAGGACATCCTCCCCTTCTGGCCGGCCGCTACCGCAACACGATCGTAGACGCGGGCACGAGTGAGAATCTGCGGACGCTTCTGGAGCGCCACCCCCAGGATGAAGCTGAGGTGGAGCTTGAGGATGCCACTATCCTCATGGACATGGACACCATGGAGGACTACCACCGCATCGTCAGGTTCGCGGCCTTCCTGGACGCGACGCCGGGCGCTGAGACGTGCGCAGCCCCGGCCGCCCGGGCCGAGCCCGGCGCGCGCGCCGAGGCCCCGGCCGGCCCGGCTGAGGCCGCCACTCCGGCCGACGGCGGCGCCCTCTCGTCCGAAGACGCTCTCTTCCTGTTGTCGCTCCTGCGCATGCCGGACCCGGTGGTGCGGCACTGCAAGGCGGTCGCCATCGTCGGCGAGGCTCTGGCCCGGGCCCTGGCGCCGCGCGTCCCCACCCTGGGCGTCGAACTGGTGCGCACCGCCTGCCTGGTTCACGACCTTGCGAGGACCCAGCCGAAACATGCGGCCGTCGGTCAACGGGTGCTCTGCAACCTCGGTCTGACCCGGTTGGGCGAGATCGTGGGGGCGCACATGGTCCTACCGCCCGCACAACTGGATGCTCCTCAGGTCACTGAGGAGCAGTTGGTCTACCTCGCGGACAAGCTGGTGATCGACGACAGACTCGCCGGGCTCGACGAGAAGAAAGATCGCGCCCTACGCGGCCGGACTCACGACCCGGCCGCCCTGGAGGGAGCCCGCAACCGGATGCTCATAGCGGAAGGCATCCGCGAACGGATCAACGTCATCTTGGGCCATCCACTGGAGGAGATCCTGCCACGGGAGATATGACCGTCTACCTGGTCAGGCACACCGAACCTCGACTGCCCGATGAGCTCAGGCGCTTCGTGGGGCAGACCGACCTGCCCTTGAGCCCGCTGGGCTTGGAGCAGGCGCGAAACCTGGTGGAGCGGCTCAAGGACGTCGCCTTCGAGGCCATCTACAGCAGCGATCTCCGGAGATGCCTGGCGACCGCGGAGATCATCGCCGGCCCGACCGGCCGTCCCATCCAGGTCGACCCAAGGCTCCGGGAGATCCACACCGGCCTCTGGGAGATGCTCACCCCTGATGAGGCCAGACGATCGTATCCGGCGAAGTACGCGGAGCGCGAGCGCGACATCGTCGGTTACCGCTTTCCCGGCGGGGAGAGCTTCCGCGATCTGCAGCGGAGGGTCGTCGCGGCGTTTCACGACATCGTCCAGACCGGCGGCAAGAAAACCCTGGTGGTATCGCACAGAGGGGCCAACCGGGCACTGCTGTGCCATCTGCTCCGGCGGCCGCTCGACGAGTTGTTCGGCATCGAACAGGGCTACGGTTGTGTCAACCTCCTTGAACTCTCTAGCGGCGCCGGAGGCCAGTACGAGGCTCGCGTATCGATGCTGGGCCCGGCAGACGCGCTGGGCCCGGCAGACGCGCCCGCCCCCCCTACTTAGGCGTCGAGAGCAACTCCA
>DAIRFC010000042.1:16199-19622 GCA_036795215.1 Actinomycetota bacterium
GCTGGGCCCGGCAGACGCGCCCGCCCCCCCTACTTAGGCGTCGAGAGCAACTCCACGTCCTTCACCCAGACCTTGCCGCGTCCTTCGACGGCCAGGTTCAGCTTGATGAGGTCGGGGCGCTGACCTTTCTTGAGCCGGAAGGGTATCTCGTAGGTAGACCAGTCGACGGTCCCTTTGAGCGTCTGGTTGAGCCCCTTGGAGAAGAACTCGCCCTTGCCCGGCAGGCGGCACCACATCTCCAGATATGCCCGGCCCTGCAGGTCCTCGCACTTCAGGGCCGCCCTGTAGGCCAACTGACACTGTTCCAAGCCGGGAGAGTCTATCTCGAACAGGCGGACCACCCGCCCCTCCGGCGCATCCACCAACCACCCGTCACCTTGCACCACGATGGAATCCCGGCTCACGGTCTGGTCGGCCGTTGTGAAGCGACGGACCACCGTGGGGGTGCTGCCACCACCTCCGCCCCCGGGTTTGAGCCAACTCAGCCAGCTGGGCATCGACATGTCGGGCCTCCCTTCCTAGTCGCCTCCCCCCGCGCCGGGCGGCGCGGGCTACTCGAACGGGAACGTGTACGGCAACCCCAACTCATCGCGCATCGCCATCAGTTCCCGCTGCACACCGATGTCCACAGGCGCGCCCTTGCCCTTGCGCTCCTGCCAGGCCAAGAACTCCTTCTCTCCGCACGTGTATATGCGCTCTCTGCCTGGAGCCTTGGTCGAGGCGCGCAAGGTCCGCAGGATGTCGCCGGTGGTCTGCTTGAACGAGCCAAGATCGGTGAAGCACTCGATGTCGATGGCCAAGAAGAAGTGCCCCAGAGGGATGGGGATGTCCTTCCCCTGCGGGTCTTTGCCCCCCAACTGTTTTAGGAAGGCCGCCTGAGAGAGCGCCGCCGAGAGGATCTCGACCACAGTGGCGAACCCGTAACCCTTGTAGCCGCCGGTCTCCTCGACGAGACCGCCGATGGGCGCCAGGGCCGCCCGGCCCTTGATGAGGTCTTGGAGGATCTGCACCGGATCGGTGGACGAGTTGCCGTCGCGGTCGACCACCAGGCCTTCCGGGCAGCTCTTGCCTTCGCGGGCCCACTGTTCGATCTTGCCCCGTTGGACGATGGAGGTGGCGTAGTCGTTGGTGAAGGGGAAGTCTTCGTCGGTGGGCATGGCGAACACCAGCGGGTTGGTGCCCAGCATGTTGTCGACCCCATGGGTGGGCGCGATGGAGGGGCGGGCGTTGGTACCCGTCAGTCCGATCATGCCCGCCTGGACCGCCATCAGCGGGTAGTAGGCCGCGAACCCATAATGGGTGGAGTTGCGTGCGACGACCATGCCCAGGCCGTGCTCCCGGGCCTTGTCGATGGCCATCTGCATGCAGCGCCTGCCGATGACCATGCCCATGCCGTCATGGCCATCGACCACCGCTGTGGCTTTGCAGTCTCGCACCACCTCGAACTCGGTGACCGGCTTCTGGATGCCGCCCTTGACTATGCGGTCATAGTAGATGGTCTTGAGCCGGCCGACGCCGTGCGAATCGATGCCGCGCTTGTCGGCGGTGATGAGCACATCGGCGCACACGCGGGCGTCGGCTTCGGGAACACCGACACCCACGAAGACGTCCACCATGAACGCTTCGAGCAATTCAAACGGTACCCAGAAATGGCCATCGGTCACATCCGGCTCCTCTCCTGACGAGGGGTTTTGTCCGGCCACGTCGAAAGACGTCCATGCTGAGAGACGTTCACGTCTCTCAGCGTCGCGGTCGACTCATCTACAGTAACAGACGGGCAGGCACATCGACGGCATGAGAGATACGAACGACTGGGATGCCATAGTCATCGGAGCCGGACTGGCCGGTCTCAGTTGCGCCGCCCACCTCGCCAAGGCAGGCAGGCGAGTCGTCGTGATAGAGCAGACCGCCAAGCCGGGCGGCCTCTGGAGCTCGTTCTCCCGCCGTGGATTCATCTTCGACCTGTCCACGCACTGGGTCACCGAACCACAGACGCTCAACCGCATGCTCGAAGACCTTGGCGGACCGCCCGTGGACTTCATCCAGCTGGAGCACCTGGGCCGCTACGTGGGCCCCGTGGCCACCCGCGGTTCGGCGGGGGCTCCCGGGGCGCCTCCGCCGCCGCGCAGCGCGGCGGCGGTCCCCGCCTGGGATTTCACGGTGGGACCGGACGCCAAGGCCTTCAAAGACGCCGTACGTGCGCAGTTTCCCGCGGCGGTCGACGCCTCACTCGACAAACTGGTCGAAGACGCCATCGAGATCAGCCGCTGCGTCGATTCGCTCCCTACAGCTTCACCCGAGCTCACCCCTCTCTGGTCGCGCCTGCGCACAACTATCTCGATGGCTGTGCGGACCCGCCGGCTCCGCAGCCTGAGCCGCATGCCGGCCGACGAGTACTTGGCGCGACTGTTCCCGGGCGAAGAGCTTTCGGGCCTTCGGGCCGCCCTCCACACGCTCGCCCCCATCGCGGGCGTGCCATCGATCGGCCTTCTTGCCATTCTGGGAACCGGCCTCCGGGGCAGGCTGTATGCGCCCCGGGGCGGGGCCCAGGTTCTATCCGACGCCTTCGCCGAAGCAGCCCGGCGCAACGGCGTCGAGATCCGCTTCTGCCGACGGGCGACCTCCATCCTCGCCGAGAGCAAGAGGGTGCAGGGAGTGACCCTCGACGACGGCGTCGAACTACGAGCGCAGGCGGTGATATCAGCGGCCGACGCCAAACAGACCTTCTACCGCCTCCTTGGTCGCGAGCGCGTCCCCGACTCCTATAAGAAGCTCCTGGAGGCTCAGCCGGTATCGGAGCCCTACGGGCTCATATCGCTTGTCACGACCATCGAGCCGGCATCCCTCGGCCTCGGAGACACCGACGTGTTCATCTGTCCCTCGAACGAGATGCCCCGCGCCCTCGAATCGGTGGAACCCGAAGACTGCCTCTTCGCGATGATCTTTCCGCGATACACGGAACCCGGGGCGGACACTACCGAGCGGGCCATCCAGATCGTCGCCCGAGCCGCGTACGCCTGGAGGGAACACTGGGAGACCTACCCGACCCCGGAGAGAGGCGACGAGTATTACGCTCTCAAGGAGGAGTGGGCAGGCAAGATCATCGCGCGGGCCCAGGAGTACATCCCCCGCCTCTCGTCGCACTTGGTGCAGACGGACGTCGCGACGCCCATCACCTTCTACCGGTACACGTCGAACACCGACGGGGCCCCCGTCGGTTGGCACTACGCAGGCCAACGCCGGTGGAAGCAGCGGGTACCTTTCGTGCGCGGGCTCTACCAGGCCGGGCACTGGGTCGGACCGTCCGGCGCCGTACCCGTGACCCGCTCGGGCAAATGGGCCGCGGAGCTGGTGCTCAAAGACCTGGGCTAGCCTTCATCTCCCAGATCGATGGCCGGCGGCAGCGGCAGGTCGTCGGGAAAC
>DAIRFC010000043.1:0-19224 GCA_036795215.1 Actinomycetota bacterium
CTGTGTCTTCAGCAGCTTTCATGCCGCTAGAAGCACAGCTTCCCCGGGTTCATGATGCCGTTGGGATCGAAGACCTTCTTTAGTTTTCCCAAGACGGCGACCGAAGCCGCGTCGCGGTTCATGATCGTTCTGGCGTTGTCGCCATACGGTCTGGAGAAGAAGGCGCCGGCGTTCATGAGTGTCTTCGTTGCCTGGTCGGCCAGGTCTTTGACCTGGCAGGCCTCTGCCTGGTTGTCGGGATCGTAGAACAAGTTGAATTCGATGTGGCAACCGCACCCCTGCACCATCGGCTGGATGTAGGTGCCCAGATCGGAGACCGGGTAGCCCGCCTTGCCGGCCAGACCGCACATGATCTCGTAGAAGTCCTTCGCCTTGTCGTTGGGAGACAAGAACATGACGTCCTCACAGGCTCCCCTGCCGCGCAGCTTCCAGTAGGGGTCGGGGCACGGCTGCTGTACGGCTTTCATGATCTGCCGCGCCGAGAGACTGCCCACGGATTTGGCCGGGTCCAAGCCGAGGCGCTTGGCCAGATCGGCGGTGTCGCTCAGGTAGGAGCTGACCCTTTCCTCCGGGTAGTAGTCGTACCCTGCGATCACGTAGAACAGGGTCCACGGCGGGAGTTCCGCCCGCAGGCGCTTGAAGTCCTTGGGCCATTCCTCGGCGAAGATGGAGGCCAGGTCGGTGCTCGAGAGCAGGAAACACTCGTTGGCCATCCTCAACCGGATGAGCCAAGCAGCCATCTCCATGAGCGGCTCCAGATCAGAGGAGCCCACCACGAAGGCCTCTTCGAGTTGAGGCAGGAGTTCGCAACGCATGGAGGCCCAGGTCACGATGCCCATGGTGCCCTGCGCGCCTTGCACCAGACGGTGCCAGGTGGCCACGTGCGGTCCGTAAGGGGCCTTCTGCACGCCGCCGACCTTCCACTGCTCCTCGATGGTGCCCGGTCCGGCCGCCTGGCCGGTACGGAAGTCCTCGCCGGCCCCGAAGACCACTTCGAGACACGCGATGGGGTCGGAGATATCCCATTGATACTTGGGCATCACTACCGGTTCTCTGTCGAGCAGGCTGCCTACGACGCTCTTCGTGCTCCTCGGCAGCAGAGGCATGTTGAGCCTGATGCCCTCCTTCTTGGTCGCTTCGACCAGTTCGCCGAAGGTGACGCCGGGTTCGACCATGCAGACGCGGCGAGGCCGGTCGACGAAGACGATCTTGTTCATGCCGCTGAGATCGGCGACGATGGCGCCACCGATGCCCGGCACCGTATCGCCCTTCATGTGCGGAGCACCGGAACTCACCGGCACCAAGGGAGTGAGTGTTTCGTTTGCTACGGCCACCAGCTGTCTCACCTCGTCGGCGCTGCGGGGCTTCACCACGTAAGCCGGCCGCACCTTGTTGACGAAGCTGATGTCTTTGGAGTATGCGTCCAGCGTCGCGGCATCGTCGCTGACGTTCGCACCCCCTACGATCTTCGTAAGCTTCTGTTTTGCGATCATCGTGTCTTCCTTGCCTCCTCCTCAGTCTCGATCACGGGTTGGGCTGTAAACGATACTTCTGTAAGGGGATCGGGACGGTGGAGAGCTTCGGCCCGCCGTCTCCCTGTTCGATAGTGATCCATTTGAGCCAGTTCTCGTCGTCGCGCTGGGGAAAATCTTCGCGGAAATGCTGCGCGCGGCTCTCCTCGCGCATCAGCGCCGCTGTGTAATTGAACTCGGAGACCATGAGCATGCTCTCCGCCGAGTGATAACGGGCCAGATCGTGGGGATCGGCCGCACCGACGCGCGCGAGCTTCTGCCGCGCGTCGTCCAAGATGCCAAGCGCCTCGTTCATCCGGCCGGCTTCGCGGATGCGATTGTACTTCATGGGCACGATCGCTTCGTGCACCCTGTAAGTGACATCGTAAGCGTCGACATCGCCGGCACGGCCCAAGGGAGCCATGACCCTGGCGATCGCCCGGTCGGCATACGCCCGGTCGACATCCACCAGCGGGACACCCAAGGCGTAGGCCGCCGCGTCTTCGCCGGCCGCGAACCCCGTCACCGCCGCCGATTGGACCCCCAGGCCCGCCTGGCTGCCGCCCCCGTTGGTCCACAGGTTGCTGCAGGCGCCACCGGCAGCCCACAGGCCCGGCAGTGTCGTCCGGCAGTGCGGATCGACCCACATGCCACCGCCCGTGTAAAGCAGCCTCGGCCACATCTCCATGGTCTCTTTGGACGGGTCGATGCCGGCCTTCTCCCTCAGCAACAGCATGGTGTCGTTGGCCATGATGTGCGACAGGTCTTCGACGAACTCTTCGCAGAGCCCGGCGATCTCGTCGTTGGTGAGGCCGTTCAGGTTGAGACGGATGGGGCCCAGTCCGGCCTTGACCTCTTCGTACATGGCGTGGATGACCCTGGGGTCGAAGGTCAGGACCGCGTGCTCACCCACCATCAGCTCGGGGTAGTACTTGCCCATGATCTTCTCGCCGCGGGCGTTCTCGAGATACAGGTAGAAGTGGATGCCCATGAGCTCCTTGCCGAGCTGCTTGATGCCCCACACGTACATGCTGTTGAACTCGGCGTTGGTGAGTTGCGCCCCGGCCCGGTAGCCCATGGCCGGTCCCTCGCCCAGCACCGAGCTGTAGGTCTTCTCATGCTGATAGCCGCAGTTGCCGGTCGCCACGATGGTGGCCTTGGCGTTGAACTCATAGATGCGTCCGTCGAGGAGCCCGAAGCCGACTGCGCCCACCACCTGGTCGCCGTTCTTGAGCAGGTCGATGGCGAAGATCTTGTCCATCATCCTGACCCCGCGGGCCTTCGCCGTGCGCCGCAGAGACTCAAGCGACTTGGGTGCATCGAAGAGCGTGACGTGGATGTTGGGCCCCCAGGTGAGGACCTCGATATCCCCGTCCTTACGCAGGAACTTCAGCCCCAGATCGGCCAAGTCCATGGTGGTCTGATGCATGCGGCCACCGAAAGCCCAGGTCCAGTCCTGGTTATTGAAGAAATGGCTGTCCCTGGTGACCTTCTCAGCCCAGGTGTCGACATACGAGGGGTACACGTAGGCGAGGATGCCCCCGCCGATGGGCACCTGGCCGCTGTAGCCGATGCCGCACTTGTCGATCATAAGGACGTCCGCGCCGGCTTCCTTGGCTTTCAGGGCGGCACACATACCGGCGCCCCCGGCGCCGAGCACCAGAACGTCCGTGGTGAGTGTGACCCTCGGTAGACCTGTATCGCTCATGCCACCCTCCCCTAGTACGGCGACACGAGTTCGCCCCGTGCGCGCTCGGGGGAGATGTCGAAGCACCCCTCTGTGCAGAACGATTCGCATCCCCAGCAGGCTATGCAGTCCATCGGGTAAGCGACGTATGCCTTGTTCTCTTCTTCGTCCATCCGCAAGACGTCCATGGGGCAGGCGGCCACACAGTTGCCGCACCCGATGCAGTTCTCCGGGTAGAAGTTGCGAATAGCCATCCGCGTCACTCCTCTAGAAGGTAGTGAGTCTGATCCACTGGCCCACCATGTAGCTACACATGTCGGAAGCCAGAAACGCCACCGCCGGAGCCACATCTTCGGGCGTACACAACCTGTGCAGCGCCGACATGCGCCGGAACACCTCCTTGTGCTCCTCGGTGGTGGTCACATTCAGACCCGTCTCCCCCAGACCAGGTGCTATCCCGTTCACGATGATGCCCAGCGGCGCCACCTCCAAGGCCAGCGAGTGGGTGAAGGCCTCCACCCCGGCCTTGGCAGCCCCATACGTCGAGACGGTAGGCAGGCCCTGGCCGCCCGACGTGTTTATGATGCGCCCATACTTCTGCTCGGCCATGTATGGGATAACGGCCTGAGCGACGTTCATCTGCCCGTAGAGGTTGATGCCGATGTCCAAGTCCCAGTCGGCCTTGGTCTTCTGGGCGAAGGGCTTGTCGGCACTGCTCTTGCCCGCGTTGTTGACCAGGATGTCGACTCGCCCGAGTTGCTCGACGGCCTTCTCGACCGCGGCATCTATCTCGGCGCGGTCGGTGACGTCCATCTTGACCGCGAGCGCCCGCCGGCCGAGCTTCTCCACCATCGCGGCCGTTTCTTCGGCCCAGGCCTGGTTGACGTCGGCACAGACTATGTCGCAGCCTTCTTCGGCCAGGAAGAGGGCGATGGCCCTGCCATAGCCTGTGGGGCTCCCGGCACCGGTCACAAGAGCTACTCTATCCTTGAGCTTGAGGTCCATTGCGCCTCCGACTCGGGGGTTTAGGGGCGAGATCCGCCCCTCTTCAGTACGTTCCGAACTCTCTGGTTGCTTCCGCCCAGACCCGAACCATCTCTGGGTCGCTGCCCACCATCTCACCTACCGCTGTGGACATGATGAAGCCACCGTTCTTGCCCACCCTCTCGCAGACCTCCTTGGTGCGGGCGCGCACCGCTTCGGCCGGTCCGGCCGCCAGGAGCGAGTTGGGCATCCCCCCGATGATGCACATAGTGTCGCCCAGTACTTCTTTGACCTTGAAGATATCGCTCGACTGGAAGTAGCCCACGGTCTTCCCCTTGGGGAGTTGGGCGAGATGCCCCAGCCTCTTGTCCCAACATCCCTCGTAAAACACCACCGGCGTGATGCCGTTGTCGACCAGGGTCTCCAGCATGCTCTTGAGCTGCGGCCAGTAGAAGACCTCGAACTGCTCGATGGACATGAACCCGTCGGAGCCCCGGTGCAACGGCAAAAAGGCTTTGGGCACGCCCATGGCCTTGGAGGCGTTGATGGCGAACTCCAGCTCGTAGCGCGCGATCTTCTCCTGGGCAGCAAGGAGCTTCTCCGGCTGCCTGAGGATGTCGAGGAGGATGCCGCGCATGCCCCGCAGGGCATCCGACATCATGTCGAAGGGCGCCGTGAGGACCGCGCCTGTCAGGATCGACTCGCCGAAACCGAGAGCGATCATCCGCTGCATGTTCTTCATCGCCCGCTCGTTGCCGTCGACCACGGCCTGGAGGGCTTTGGCGAAGGTCCTGAAAGCATCCCCCAGTTCCCCGGTCACGCAGCCTCCCAACCAGCCCAGGAAGTAACTCCCGGAGATGAACTGGTTGAGCGGAGGCATCGTCTTGAACGGCTCGAGGGCCTTGAAAGCCCGAGGGAGATACGTGCGGATGACCCAGTCGGTGGGATCGTCCAGGAAGGCGTCGTACTCGTCCTCCTTCATGAACTCGTTCTCCACGAACTGGTACTGCGTGTCTGGGCTCACACCATGGCCGGGCCAGGTGGTCATGCGGTCGCCCAGCATGAGGTAAGGGATAGGATCCGCCGGCATGGGACCACCGATGGCATCCGGCTGGAACTCGAGCGCCGCCTTCTCCAGCAGTTCTTGGCATTTGTCAGGGTTCTCGAGCAGTTCCTGCTTGCTGATCCCCCCCATGTCGGCCAGCATATAGCCGATCGACATCATCAGCGGCACTCTGTCGGGCTGCTTCAGCTGCATCGCGTCCTGGAGGCGGCGTGTCCTCTCCGCTCCCAGGACTTCCGGTGTCTTCGACTCTTCGGACATGCTCTCGCACTCCTCCATCGTTCATCCAACGTGCCCCTAATCGCGGAGCCGACGCTAGTAGCACATGCTAGTAGTGTGCACTACTCTAGGCCCCCGAGGCCTGGATGTAAAGTGTTCGTGGAAGATCCGCTCGACTCGATACGGCCGTCACGGCTCGACAGCCTTCCGGAAAGTGGTTACTCGTCCCTGACCGCTATGCCGTCGATGATGGTGCCGAAGAGCCGTGTGGAGAACCCGGTCAGCAGCACATCTTCCAAGCCATACAGACGGGCCATGGCCTCGAGCCAGTAGACGGACATGATGCGCCACGCATGCTCCTCGGAATCGATATCCTGGCGGACACAACCCTGCGCCTTTCCTTCATCCAAGATCCCAGCGAGGTGCTCCGCCTCGTTGATCATGTGCTCTCTCAGATGCCCGCGAAGCCCATCGGTAGGCGGCGCCACGACCAATTCGTGGAGGTAATAGGACACGTCGGTCGTCTGGATACCGGCGGTGTGGCTGTCCGAGACTTTCCTCAGATAGTCCATGGCGTCCGACGACTCGAAAGCCTCCAGTTCGTCGCGCCTCTGCAGCCAGACCTTGTCGGCAGCCGCCAGAAGCATGGCTCTTCTGTCCCGAAAGATCCGGTAGATGGTCGGCTCCGACACGCCCACCGCCGCGGCGATGCGCGCTGTGGTCGTGCCCTGCGCACCGTACTTGGCGATGAGCACGAGCACGGCGTCCACGATCCGCTGCTGCTTCTCTTCCGTGGACATGCGCTTCCACCGTGTGGAGAGCGGTTCGCGGGCACGGCCTTTCGCGGCGGGTTTTGCATCGGTACTCATGCGTTTAGCTAATCACAACCCGCTTGCGTTTACTAGTAGCGTGTGCTAGTAGTGAACGCTACTAGGGCTCACTAATCGCAGGCGGGGGATCGACCACACTCAGACGCACCTCATGAACCCGCCGTCGGTTTGGTGCCGTTGTAGATGTAGGAAGGAGGTCCTGGCGGAGCGGAACCGGATTCAGTCTTGATGTGACGATAGTAGGCTGTTTTAACCAGCACAGAGGAGTGGGGGTCACTTGATGAAGAAGCTGTTAATCCTAGGGGTTTGTCTCGTTCTTGCGTTGTCCGTCTTTGCCGTAGCTTGCGGAGACGAAGAGACTACCGACACCACCGCAGCACCTACAGAGACCACAGCAGCACCTACCGAAACGACTGCAGCGCCGACTGAGACGACCGCGGCACCTACCGAAACGACTGCGGCGCCGACTGAGACGACCGCCGCACCTACCGAAACGACAGCAGCACCGAGCGCCGGCACCTCCCGCGACCCGATCGAAGGCGTTGAGCCTCTCGAACTGTCGCTGGTGGGCTTCCTGCCCGACATCCCGCCGGGATCCGACTGGCACAATGACTTCATCAACAAGATCGAAGAGTATTCGATGGGCCAGATGACCGTCAGGTTCGGCGGACCTGAGGCCATCCCGGCCGCGGACGCGCCGGCAGCCGCCCAGCGCGGCACCGTCGACATCGTCAGCATCATGAGCGCCTATGCGGACGCCATGGTGCCGTGCAGCAGCACCATCGGCCGCGCCGAGTACAACCCGATGGAACTGCGTGCGGGCAACCCGGCCTTCAAGTACTACGAGGATGAGTTCGCCAAGAACGGTCTGAAGTACCTGGGAGCTTCGGTGTCCTCCGAAGCCCACGTGCAGACCGTGTTCTACCTTGGCAAAGAAGTCAACACGCTGGATGACCTCAAGGGCCTGAAGATCGCCGCCACCGGTGGATCGAACAAGGCGTTCATCGAGAGCGTCGGCGCGACCTGCATCCCCATCGACTTCGTCGACTACTTCACCTCCATGGAGCGCGGCACGGTCGATGGCTACAACATCGGTATCCCCGGCATCCAGGACTTCAGCCTCACCCCGGTCACGAAGGCCATGCTCAACGAGCCCTTCAGCTCGTGCGGCGGCATGATGCTGATGAACATGGACAAGTGGAACAGCCTGACCGAGAAGCAGAAGGCCGTTGTCACCCAGGCCATGGTCAACACTGAGATCGACGGTGCAGCCTTGTTCACGAGGACTGTGGAGAAGGTCGTCGCCGACAACGAGGCCGCGGGCGTGAAGATCCTCACGCTGTCGCCCGAAGAATCCAAGGCCTTCTACATCGCATACCGCGACGCTATGTGGGCTGAAGACATCGCCAGATGGCCGGATGTCGCCCCGCAGCTCAAGGAATGGCTCATCGATCCCACCTTCCATCGGGCCAACTAGCCGCTGGAGCCTGCGGTCTTCTGATGAGCCGCAGTGACGCAGATCGAACGGGGCGGAACGGCCGGACCGGCCGTTCCGCCCCGACACTCACTACAAAGTCACCGGGGGAAGAGCAGATATGCACTTTCTAGGCAAACTGGACCGGGCGTTCGACAAGCTCATGAACGTCATGCTCCTCCTGTCCGGCATCTTGGTCATCGTGGATACGGTGGCGGTCGCTCAAGACGTCATCGTCAGAAAGACCTTTGACTGGACTTGGGCCCCTCTGTATGAGCTGCTCCAGTACAGCCTGGTCTGGATCACCTTCTTAGGCTGCGTCGCGATCTACCGCGACCATGGCCACGTCAAGATGGACTCCATGGTGGCCATGCTGCCCAAGAGGGCTGGAAACCTCATCAATTTCATCACTTCGTGCGCAGTCGCCCTGCTGTGCATCTTGATGCTTTTTCTGACGGCCCGTCTGACTCTTCACGACGCGCAGACGCACTTCGTCCTGGCGAGCGTCCTCAATCCCGTCAAGTGGCCCATTGAGATCATCATCCCGATCGCGTTCTTGATGCTGTTCGTCCAATCAATCAGGCACGGAGTGACCTACTTCAGGGCGTTCCGATCCGGCGAGCCCCTAGAGGCCGACAAACCGGCAGAGCCTGCCGAACCCGCGGCATAGCGGAGGAATTGTCTTGGAATGGTTTGAAGCCTTAGCGGTGATGTTCGGCTGCCTGATCGCCATCATGCTCACGGGCATGCCGATCTCCTTCGCCTTCATGTTCACCTGTGTCATGGGAGCCTCGTTGTTCTGGGGAGGCTGGGTGGGGCTCGACCAGCTCGCCATGAGTTTCTTCAGCTCGGTGGCCAGCTACACCCTCCTGCCGATCCCTCTCTTCGTCCTCATGGGAGATGTCATCTTTTCCTCGGGAACCGGCACCACCATCGTGGGAGCGGTGGACAAGCTACTCGGAAAGCTGCCCGGCCGTCTGAGCCTGCTTTCCATCGGGTCGGGCGTACTGCTCGGCACCATGATCGGCATCAGCGGCGGGTCGATCGGCATCTTGGGGCGGGTGCTCGTACCGGAGATGCTCGCCCGTGGGTACAAACCTGAGATGGTGTATGGCCCTATCGTCTCCAGCGGGGCCCTCGCCATCCTCATCCCGCCCAGCGCCATGGCTGTGTTCTTGGGAGCCATAGGCCAGGTATCGGTGGGCAAGTTGCTCATGGGCATCATCGTCCCCGGTCTGCTACTTGCGGTGTTGTTTGCGGCCTACATCATCATCCGCTGCAAGATCAATCCTTCATTGGCGCCGATCTACGACGTCGAGAAGGTGCCGACCAGGGAAAAGATCAAGTCCTTCGTGTACTACATCCTCCCCATCGGGATCGTCATCGTTGCCGTCATCGGAAGCGTGTTCCTGGGCATCGCGACTCCCAGCGAAAGCGCGGCCCTGGGCGTGATCGCCTGCATCATCCTGGCGGCCCTGTACCGCAAGTTGACGTGGAAAATGCTGTTCCACTCGGGCATGAGCTGCGTGCGGGTGACCGTGATGGTGTTCTTCATCGTGGTGGGCTCCATCAGCTTCAGCCGCATCCTGGCCACCACGGGCGCCATCACCGAATTGGTGGACCTGACCACAGGACTGGACATCAACCCCATATGGATCATCATCCTCACCCAGATCATCCTCATTTTCTGCGGGATGTTCATGGACCCGGCCAGTATCGTCATGATCACAGCTCCTATCTTCTTCCCGCTGGCTCAGGCGTTGGGATACGACCTGATCTGGTTCGGAGTGATCTCGCTACTCAATATCCAGTTGGGGCTGATATCACCGCCGTTCGGGCTGGACGTGTACACCATGAAAGCGGTCGCCCCGAAGGATGTGTCCTTGGGCACCGTTTTCCGCTCGTCCATGCCCTACCTGGGTCTTGGGCTCTTGCTCATGGTGCTACTGTTGTTCGTTCCTGAAATAGCTACGTGGCTACCAAGTGTGACCGGCAAATGATGAGGGGGCAATCTATACCCATGGGGGGGGTAGGCAGTGAGTAGACGCGTATAGCACAGCAAGGAGGATAGTCGTGGGTTTCGGAGCAATGGAGAAGATCCTTTGGGTGGACCTTTCCACCGGGGAGATGACGGTAGAACGGCTGGACGAGAAGACCGCCCGGATGTACTACGGGGGCTATGGGCTGGGAGCGAGGATCCTGTTCGACCGGCAGAAGCCGGGCGTCGATCCACTCGGACCCGAGGCCACTTTGGGTTTCGTGACCGGCCTCATGACCGGTACCGATGGAGTCGGGGGCTCGCGATATGTCGTCGTCGGCAAGTCTCCCTTGACGGGCGGTTGGGGTGACGCCAACTCGGGTGGGGACTTTGGACCCTACCTGAAGTTCGCCGGCTACGACGCGGTGTTCTTCACCGGGATCTCCGAGAAGCCCGTATACCTCTACATCAACAACGGTGCCGCCGAGATCAGAGACGCGGCACCCATCTGGGGCAAAGACACCTTCGACGTGCAGGACATCCTGAGGGCCGAGTACGGCAAAGACCTGCAGGTGGCCTGCATCGGCCCGGCCGGCGAGCAGTTGAGCCTTCTCTCCTCGGTGATGTGCAACAAGGGCCGTGCGGCCGCACGTTCAGGACTGGGCGCCGTGATGGGCTCCAAGAGGCTCAAAGCCGTCGCCGTGCAGGGCGACAGGGAGGTCCCGCTGGCCACCGACCCGGCGCTCACGAAGCAGCTCAGGAAGAAGCACGTGGGCGCACTCTCCGGGCATTGGCGCCAACTCCACGAGACGGGGACACCGGGCATCTACGACATGTGCTGCAAGATCGACGACGCCCCCACCAAGAACTGGACGGGTGTCGCCGAGATAGACTCGCCCAACTACGAGGATTGTCGCGGCGAGCTCGTCTTGGAGAAGCAGAAGCGCCGGTACGGTTGCTGGAGGTGCCCTATCGCATGCGGCGGCATCATGAAGGCCGGCGAGGGCGAGTACGTCTATCCCGAGGGCGCGCACAAGCCCGAGTACGAGACCATGGGCATGTTCGGCAGCAACCTCTGCAACGACAATCTCGAGTCGCTCATCGTCGTCTCTGACATCTGCAACCGCCAGGGTATCGATACCATATCGGCCGGCGCCTGCATCGCTTTCGTCATGGAATGCTTCGAGCACGGCATCTTGACCGAGGCGGACACGGACGGCCTAGAGATGAAATGGGGCGACCACAAGGCCATCGTCGCCATGACCGAGAAGCTCGCGAAGCGTGAGGGCTTCGGCCAGATCATCGCCGACGGAACGAAGATCGCCGCCGAGCGGATAGGCAAAGGCTCCGAGCAGTACGCCATGCACATCGGGGGACAGGAGATCTCAGCCCACGATCCCAGGGGCGGTTGGGGCTTCGCCATCGGTTATGGCACCGACCCCACACCCGGCCGGCACAACCAGGGCGGCGGCCAGCACCCGCCGGGAATCGTCGAAGACGTCGACCGCGACGAGCGCTCAGGGCGCGGCGCCTACCACAAGGCGAGCACCAACTTCATGCACGCCGCGAGCGCTCTGGGTCTGTGCCAGTTCGTCGTCGGAGCGTATCCGCACATCGACCAACTCGTCGAGGCGCTCAAGGCCATCACCGGCTGGCAGGACCTCACCGCCGACGAGATACTCAAGACCGGGGAGCGCATCACCAACATGCGTCAGGGATTCAACCAGCGCGAGGGCCTCGTGTCGGTGTTCAAGTACCCCGACCGCATGCGTGGTGTCCCGCCGAAGACGGTGGGGCCGCGGGCCGGCATCACGTTCACTCATGAAGAGATCTACAACCAGTACCTCGAACTGATGGACTGGGACTTCACCACGGCCAAACCGAGCAAAGCCAAATTGCATGAGCTCGGTCTGGACGATGTGGCAGAGGTCATTTACGCGTGAAAAACCGCTAGACGAGGAAGGTACCGATGGATCTGGCCCTTGGAGGAAAGACGGCACTGGTCACCGGAGCCGCCAGCCAGGTGGGTTTCGGCAAAGAGATCGCATTGCTCTTGGCCGAGGAGGGCATCGATGCTGTGGCCGTGACCGACATCGACCTGGAAGGAACGGAGAAGACGGCCGAGGCGGTAAGGGCGCTGGGCTGTAGGAGCATCGCTCTGCAGGCCGATATCACCGACAACGCGTCCGTCAAAGCGATGGTCGCCAAGGTAGTGGCCGAGTATGGGCGCATCGACATCCTGTGCAATGTCGCCGGGGCCATTTTGCACAAGGACAACGTGCCCATCGAGAATCAGGATCCGGCAGTCTGGGAGAAGCAGTTCAAGTTGAACGTCATCGGCACTATGAACGTCACCCAGGCCGTCATCCCATTGATGCGCGAACAGAAATACGGAGTCGTCGTCAACATCGGGTCGGGCAGCACGTACCAGTACCAGATGGGCGTCGGCACCTATGCCATGTCCAAGTACGCGCTCGACCTTTTCACCA
Source organism: Actinomycetota bacterium (assembly GCA_036795215.1). GTDB lineage: Bacteria > Actinomycetota > Thermoleophilia > RBG-16-64-13 > RBG-16-64-13 > RBG-16-64-13. The sequence goes on from DAIRFC010000043.1 coordinate 12,236, forward strand.
AGCAGCTCGCCAAAGTCGAGGGACCGGTGGGCATCAGGGTCAACTGCGTAGCCCCCGGCCCAGCCCCCACCAACTTCGGCGCCATCCTCCACGAGGGCGAACCAGAGATGTCCCCGGAGGAGGCTGAGAAGATGCACGCGGCCATCATGGGCGAGTTCCCGCTGGGCAGGATCTGCACGGCGAGGGATATCGCCAACGCAACGGTCATGCTGGCATCCGATGTCAACAGCATCATCACCGGCCAGGTGCTGCACGTATCCGCCGGTTCGGTGCTCTAGGGAGGTCCATATGGGCAAGTACGACCAGTACGTGCACAACCCGCCGCATCTGCGCCTGACCATGAAGGCCGACGGCACGGCGGTCTTCGACGGCTTGATGATCAACCACCAGCAGCTCGGGTACCCGTTCACCATCGGGCACCAGTTCGTGCGCAAGCCCTTCAAGGGCGACAACCCCTGCCACACCCATAACTTTCACGAGGTACTGGCGTGGTATGGCGGTAACCCGGACGATCCGGACGAGTTCGGCGGCGAGGTAGTGCTATTCATGGGGCCGGAGCAGGAGAAGTACGTCTTCACCCGCCCCACCGTCGTCTACCTGCCGCCGGACCTCCCCCACGGACCCTTGGAGATCACCCGCGTCGACAGTCCCATCATCCAGGTGGAGGTGATGATCGCCGGGCCTGACGGCACACGCGAGCCTTACTTCGAGGCCGACCAGGGCTTTGAACCGCAGAAGGTCATGAACTTCGAGACCATCCCGTACAAGAAGGGATAAGGGACCAACACCGCGCGGGTCATCGCTCCGCGCTGAGGAGGCAGGCGAGACAGTCATGGGCAAGTTCGACAAGTACATCTGCACCACACTCGAGAAACGGCATCTGCTACCGGGTCCGACCCCGGAACAGCGCGATCGCCTCGCAGCCCAAGGCAAGCGCATCAGCATGGAGCACATGCACTGGATGGACGAGGAGGTCATCCCAGGGGCCTATTACGGTGAGACCACCTGGATATGGCCTCCTACCTTCCCAAACCAGGTGACCTGGGAGGAGCTGGCGAAGATAGGGCTTGAGACCCCGGGTATGTTCCCTCACGTGCACGACTTCCCCGAGTTGCTCTCCTGGTGGGGCACGAACCCCGATGATTTCACCGACACCGACCCCATGGCCATGCAGATGGGTGACGAGATAATCCCGCTCGAGTCGAGCTGGGTCGCCTACGTCCCCTCCAATGTGCCGCACATGCCGGTGTTCCGGGCGGGCGTGACGGCCCAGAAGTATTCGCGGCCCACGCTGCACTGGGTCTCCGGGCCTGGCGGCGTGTACACGAGAGAAAAAGACGACGAGACCAAGAAGGCAGAGGCGGAAGAGAAAGCTCCCCCCGAGGCACGGGAGGTGGACCCCGCCCAGTCCAAGTACGCCAGATACATAGTCTACGGGACGCCGGCGGACCTCAAGAGACCCGACTATATGCGCCCCCTCGACCCAGAGTATTCGCGCCCCATGGCCTACATCGACCAGACCATCATCCCCGACGCGGAGTTCGGGTGCGACACCCGCTGGCTCCTGCCCGGCGACACGTCTAAAGCCGGTCAGCTCATCATGGACACGCACACCCTGCCGCACGGCACGTCCATTGCGTGCATCGCCATGAACTACGACGACATCACCGATCTCTGCGCCGAAGTCGAGCTCTCCATCGGCGGCGAGAAGCACGTCATCGACAAGGCCTTCTGGGCCTACATCCCTCCGGATGTATCGCAGGGCCCCATGATCATTCGCAATATCACCAAGCAGGTGTTCTTCATGATGTCGTGGCCCATGGGTGAGGGCATCAAGAAATACCCGGGTAGGTGACGGAGAACCGGAGGCGCCGACTATGGCTATGACTCTGGAACAATTGGAAGCCGAGGTACAGGGCCTGAGAGAACAGGTGGCCGGGCTCAGAGAGCAGGTGGCTCAGGCCGCCCATACCGGGGACTACCTGGAGATCTGGAAGCTGCAGTCGCTCTACTCACATCTCTACTACATCGGGAGACGCTCCGAGATCCCCGGCCTCTTCGCGCAGAAGACGCCGGGGGTCACCCTGGAGATGGAAGACAGCGGCGTGTACGAGGGTCTCGAGAGCGTCACCAGGTTCTGGAACACGGTGCTCGACGCGGGCAAGATCGGAGCGGGGCACCTGGCCATACACATGACGGTCAACCCCATCATCGAGATCGACCGGGAGCGGACGAGGGCCAAGGCGCTCTGGCATTCGCACGGCTACTGTTCGCTCCCCATGGGCGCCTCGCTCAAGCAGTTTCTCTGCCTGGGCAAGTACGACATGGAGTACGTCAAAGAAGACGGGCAGTGGAAGATCCTCAAGTTCGCCTACCACCAGGCCTTCATGTGCCCCTACGAGCAGGGCTGGGTGCAAGAGCCGGTGGCGGCCAGCATCGCGGGCTCCCCGGACAACCGGCCGGACAAGCCGACCACTTACTACATGCCGTACAGCCAATACCGCATCAACGTCATGCAGCCACCGCCACCGGAGCCATACGCGGAGTAGAGCACGCCGATCACACGAGGGAGACGATCATGGGCGATCACGAGGGTGTCGACCGCTACGATGGACTGGCGAAGCGGGTCGAGGAGCTGGAACAGAGGCTCGGGGCCCTGGAAGACGTGCACGCCATCCGCCGGCTGCACCACCTCTACGGGTACTTCATCGACAAGTGCATGTACGACGAGGCCGTCGCCTGCTTTGACGAGGAGTGCGAGATCCACTTCTTCGGCGGCATCTTCCGAGGGCTTGCCGGCGCCCGGCGCATGTATTGCGACGGCTTCCGCAACCGTTTCACCGACGGCAAGAACGGACCGGTGTTCGGTTTCATACTCGACCACCCGCAGATGCAAGATGTGGTCGATGTGTCACCTGACCGCACGACCGCCCAAGCCCGTTTCCGTTGCATGATGCAGGCGGGCACCCACTATGAGAGGAACCCCAACCCCAAGGGCGTCGCCCAGCAATGGTGGGAAGGCGCCCTTTACGAGAACGCCTATGTCAAGCGCGACGGGGTATGGAAGATCAAGGTGCTCAACTACCGGCCGGTGTGGATCTGCACGTTCCAAGACGGATGGGCGTACACGCCTCCCGAGTTCGTGGCCCTGCAGACCACCACCTACCCAGACGATCCGTATGGTCCGGACGAGCTCACGGACTACACGCCGCTCAGGTGGCCGGAGCACGAGGTGTTGCCTTTCCACTGTGTCCATCCCGTCACCGGACAACCGATAGTCACCCCTCCCCCCGGATTGGCGCCCCAGCCCGACCGGCATTAGTATTGACCCGCTAGCCCGGAGGGAATATCCATGGAGATCGTGACCTGCCCCAAGTGTGGGCGCCCGCGCCCGCAGGGACAGCCATGTCCGGTCTGCGGGGATACGACGACCCCCGTCATCCCGCAACCCAAGACGCCCGCCGTAGCCAAGGCGAGTCCGCCCACGCGCACCGCGGCCACCCGGCCGCAACACAAGGCGGCCGGCAGGAGCAACCGGGGTCTGATAGCCGCCGTCATCGTGGCCGCGGTCCTGATCGCGGCCGTCGCCACCGTCGTCGCTGTGCTGATGGCCGGCGGCGCCGCGGTAGTTGAAGAAGAGGCGGCGTTGGTCGGCACTCCCGACAGAGGGCGTGACCAAGCGGCTCAGTCGCTCCTTCGCAACGCCATGACGGCCATGGACGCCGCCTTCGTCGAGTCCGCCGACTACACCAGCATCACCCAAGCGACCCTCAAGGCGATGGAACCCGCCATCAACTGGAACGCCGGGCGAGCAGGGGTATGCGCTTCCCCACCCACGGGAGCGACGGCGCAGACCAACTCCGTCAGCTGGGCCGGCACCGGCCGCCTCAGCTACGAGCTCGGCACCTGGTCGGAGTCCGGCGTACAGTTCGGCGTGAAGGTAGACAAGGCCGGCGGCGGGACCACCCAGTATCGGGGCGGAGCGGCCGCCGACTGGTGATCGGTCGCTCTACTGTACGGTCAACCCACCGTCGATGGGCAGCGACTGGCCGGTGATGAACGAAGCCTTCTCGGAGCAGAGCCACAAGACCCCCTCCACCACATCCTCAGGAAAGCCCACCCGGCCGACGGGGAGACTCGCCACCAATCCGTCCGACGCGCTCGGTGTCGTACTGGTGAGATACTCCCACAGAAGGGTGTTCTGGATGGGGCCCGGCAGAACGGTGTTCACGCGGATCTTGTGCGGCCCACCTTCCAGGGCGGCCGTCCTCGTGAGGCCGGTCAAACCAGCCTTGCTGCTGTTGTAGGCGGCCATCCCGCCGTCGACGTGCAGCGCCGCAGCCGAGGACGTGTTGACGATGGCGCCGCCCCATCCTTGCTTGATCATCTGTTTGAGTTCGTACTTGAGGCAGAGAAAGACACCTGTAAGGTTGGTGCTGATCGTGTGGTCCCAGGTCTCCTTGGGCAGATCGACGATGTCCAGCAATGGGATGCGTACGCCATCGGGTCCCACCCCGGCGTTATTGAACGCGTAGTCGAGTCTTCCATACGTCTCCACGCACGTATCGACGGTCGTGCGCACTTGGTCTTCATTCGAGACGTCACATTGCACAAAGATCGCCTCTCCACCCGCGTCCTTGATCAGCTTGACCGTCTCGTTACCCCCGGCGACATTCCGCCCCGTCACCACGACCACCTTGGCCCCCTCGCGGGCGAACATCTGGGCCCCGACTTTCCCGATACCGGTAGCCCCGCCAGTGACGAGCGCGACCTTGCCTTCGAACATCCCGGCCATCTGATCCTCCGTGCTGTTTCGTTCTCTTCACCGGACTATAAGGCTCAGAACGCTTGACAGTCAAGACAATTAGGTCTAACTAATTATCACACGGCAACTGCAGAGTCCCCTGAGGAGGTATCTGTGAAACCCAAGACCCTGGACTACGCGATCCTCGACGGGTTGGAACTGACGAGAAAGCCTGTGGGAGTGAAGTTCTTGCCCTACAGACCGGACGAGATCGGCAGGCTGCAGAAGAACCTCAACCTCTGCCAGATGTTCGTGGAGGCCCAGACGAGCCTGCCCTTCTTTGTCCAGAAGGAGGATTTCCACTGCGTGGAGCCGCTCGTGCTCGGCATGGGGCCCCTCGACCCCGTGCCCCTGAGCGGCTTGGTGGGCGAGATCGACGACCTCTTCGAAGAGCTGCGGGCTAATCAGAAGATCTACTATCTGGTCCCGAGACTGCTGCAAGACAGCGTCAAGGCGCTGGTGTTCTCGTCGGTGGACCAGATAACGTTCGACCCAGATGTCCTCATCGTCACCACCGACGACATGGACCAAGCGCGCACCATCATGCGGGCCTCCGTGTATTCCACCGGGGAGGCCTGGGGATCCAAAGGCATGCCGGTGCTGGCCTGCTCCTGGCTCTACCTCTATCCGTATCTGAGCGGCGAGGTCAACTACATGGTCACCGGCATGAGCATGGGCATGCAGACCCTCAAGGTACTCCCCCAGGGCCTGATGATCATCTCCATCCCCTGGCAGAAGCTCCCCATGATCCTGACCAACCTCCAGAAGATGAACTGGCACCCAGAATCGGAGACCGTGACAGGCGAAGACCACAAGAAACGTTTCGCCGAGATACTCCAAGAGATCGAGGACAAGATCAACAGATAGGAGTGACCCATGCGCGACTATTCCATCTTCAAGAAGTTCGGCTTTGAGAGGCAGCCGGTGGGCGTAAGCTTCTCGCTGAAGAAGCCGGAGGGCATCCCCCAGATGGAGGGTTCCCTGGGTGTCTGCGAGATGTTCGCCAAGGCCCAGAACAGCCCCCCCTTCTACGCAGCCCGCGAGAACGTGCAGTGTGGCACCCAGGTCATGGGGATGGAGCCGTTCCCGCCCATCATGTTCAGCGGACAACTGGGTTCGGAGTTCTCCATGTTCAAGACCCCCTCGGTGAACCGCAGGGTATACGACTACGTGCCGATCATGCCCCAGAACTCCGTGCAGTACATCATCCACGCCCCCCTGGACCAGCTCACGTTCGACCCCGATCTGCTCATCATCACGGCCAACACCGCGCAGGCCGAGATCATCCTGCGGGCCGGCAGCTACTCCGACGGCCACATGTGGAACGCCAAAGGGTCCACGTGCCTGGCCTGCGCCTGGTACTACGCCTACCCCTATCTCAAGGGCGAGCTCAACTACGGTGTCAGCGGTCTGGGCTTCAGCATGAAGGCCCGCGAGGTGTTGCCCGACGGCCTCATCATCATCACCATCCCCTCCGAGATGATGTCCATGATGATAGAGAACCTCAACGACATGGAATGGGAACCTCACTGGTACAAACTGGGCAGGGACGGTTTCGTGCAGGGCGTCAAAGACATGGAAGCCAGGCTGTCCAAGGACTACCCATCCGACCTCGTCTGGGGCAAGTAGCCCGTCAGCTACCTATCATCAGACTGGGCAGCCACAGCGAGAGCTGCGGGAAAGCCACGATCAGCGCCAAGAAGGCCAGTTCGCAGAGCAGATAAGGGGTGACACCCCGGATTATCTGACCTGTGGGGATGTTGAAGATCGTCCTCACGGCGAAGAGGTCTGTGCCCATGGGCGGCGTGATGAGACCGATCTGGGTGTTGATGCAGAACATCACCGTGAACCAGATAGGGTCGAAACCCAGGCTCTCGATCAGCGGGATGAATATAGGTATCGTCAGTAGGGTGATGGTGATGGGATCAAGGATGCAACCCAGTATCAGAATGATCACGTTGATGATGACTATCACCCCATAAGGAGGGATGCCCGAGGACCCTACGATATCCTCCAGCCCAGAGGCGACGTTGGTGCTGCCCAGAACATAGGTGAAGAAGTTGGCGGCGAAGATGATGAACAGGATCATCCCGTTGATGAGAGCCGCTTCCTTCAGCGCCTCTTTGAGCTGTTTCCACCGCATCTTGAAGAACACGATGGCGATGATGAGGGCGACCACCACGCC
>DAIRFC010000044.1:0-19129 GCA_036795215.1 Actinomycetota bacterium
TTCATGAATATCGCCGAATAGAGGCGTGAATCGGAATAAATGTACCCCTCAGGTCACTCATGCGCCGACACCATCAAGTTCGAACCCCTGGCCCGACGACCCGAAGCCCCTACGCATCTCAAACCCCAGTTTCTGGAAAATCTCAACCATGTCCTCCTTGGATAGATATCCCTCATTACGGGCCAATTCTCTTCCGTCGGGGCCAATGAAGAGCTGCGTGGGGATGACCCGGACTCCCACCTCCCGGACCAGAGCCTCATTTGCCTTGTCGTATACGTCGAGGATGACCACTTCCACCGAACCTGCGTACTGTTGGGCCAACTCCTCCAGTTCGCCGGCCATCATCTGGCAGGGAACGCAGCTGTTAGAGCCGATGTCGACCAGTTGTGGCAGCCCCGTGCCTTTGATGGGCGAGACCGTCTGCGGTGGCGTCGTACTGACGGTGGAAGCGACGCTCGAGTCTGTGGTGACGGCTGGATCTGTGCCTCCGCAGCCCCAGAGTAGAGCGGCCAGAGTGAGCAACGCGATTCCCGTCACGGCGAACCGCATGCTCGAATGACGGGTGAGTAATCGGCGAATGGAGCGAGCACGAGTTTCAGTTCGGTTCATCAGGGAGCATCCTCCAGTCTAGTGTCCACGACGTAGCGCGTCGGCGAGCGCGGGAGGTAGGCCGGCGGCCAGGACCGCCTGGGCCGCAGCCTCGACCTCATAGGTGATTCGTCTGATCTCCACTTCGATGGGGGCTCCAGGGGAGGAACTCAGCACCACGTGCGCGGCACGAGGGTCTCCGTCCTTGGGCCGTCCTACCGAGCCCACGTTCACAAACAGCCTGCCTCCGTACGATCGGAACCAGGGATCGTGGGTGTGGCCGAAGCACAGAACGTCGTCGGTCTCCGCCTCGGCCAGTCGCAGGAATGTCCGTTCGTCTCGGTCACGCAGGAGGTACTCGTTGATGCGTCTAGGACTGCCGTGCACCAAGTGGACTCTCTTGCCGGCGAGTTCCGCATGGAGTTCGTGCGGCAGGCTGCGCAGATAGGCCTTCCTCTCGGAAGTCACCTCGGCGACGGTGAAGGCATATGAGGCCTCGCCGATGCAACGCGCCTCTTCGTCGGGATAGAAACAGCCGCAGTCGCCCGTCTCCCAACCGACGCCTTCGTCATAGTTGCCGAGGATGGATGGGATGGTCCGCACGCGGAGAAGGTCGATCACCCCGTTGGGGTCGGGGCCATAGCCCACCAGGTTGCCCAAGCAGTAGACGCGTGAGATCCCGCGTTCCTCGAGATCGTCCAGAACCGCCTCCAAAGCGAGACGGTTGCTGTGCACGTCGGAGAAGAGGGCCAGCATGTCGGTCTCTTGACTCATACCACTTGGGCGTCGTGGGGTCGATCCACTACCGGGGTTTCGTAGCCAAGATGTTGGCGGAGAGCACGTAGTCGTCCAGGTTGTATCCAGGCTCCCACGTGCCGATGAACTCCCGGCTCTGGTCCTTGGGGCTGACGGATATGTCCACGAAGCCCGCAGCCCTGAGCATGGCCTCCACCTCGCTCACCAGGGAGGCCCCCGAGATGCAGGTGCAGTGCAGGGCCATGTCCTTCTTCCACTCGGCCGGCAGCTCAGCTGTGGCCACCACGTCGCTCACCGCCAGGCGTCCCCCGGGTTTCAACACCCGAAATGCCTCTGCATACACCGCCGGCTTGTCCGGAGATAGATTGATGACACAGTTGGAGATAATCACGTCGGCCGTCGCGTCGGCTACGGGGAGATGCTCGATCTCGCCGAGGCGGAAGTCCACGTGCTCATAACCCGATTCGCGTGCGATCTCCCGGGCCCTACGCACCATCTCCGGCGTCATGTCCACGCCGATGGCCCGGCCGGTCGGGCCGACGGCGCGGGCGGCCAGGAAGCAGTCGAAGCCACCGCCGGCGCCCAAGTCGACTACCACTTCGCCCGGCTTGAGGCCGGCGATGGCCTGCGGATTGCCACAACCCAGGCCCAGATTGGCGCCCTCGGGAGCTGCCGACAGTTCGTCCTCGGAGTACCCGAGCTTGAGGGAACGCTCCAAGCCCGTCTTGCGGCCCAGGTATTCCCAGTCGCCATCGCCCCCAACGCTGGAAGTGCCGCAGCATGACGAGCCCCCACAACATGACGAACCCGTTGTCGCGATTTCCGCGTAGCGGTCGCGCACAGCGCCACGGATCACATCCTGGTCTCTGTTTTCGGACATCACTTATCTCCCATCCTGTGGTCTGTTCGAATTGTGACTGATGGTCGTCGGGCAGCCGAGATCGCCGCCTGCGACGGCCGGGGACGCGTCAGCCTCTTTCGCCGGCCAGTACCGGCGCTGTAGCCAGAAGGCCACGTTTACCAGACCGATCATCACCGGCACCTCCACCAAAGGTCCGATGACGGCGGCAAAAGCCTGGGCCGAACCCAAGCCGAAGACCGCCACCGCTACGGCGATGGCCAGCTCGAAGTTGTTGGAAGCGGCAGTGAAGGCCAGAGTGGTGCTTTTGGAGTAGTCGGCCCCGATGCGCTTGCCCATGAAGAAGCTGACCAAGAACATCACCACGAAGTAGATGAGCAGAGGAACGGCCACCCGCACCACATCCAGCGGAAGTTGCACGATGATCTCGCCCTTGAGGGAGAACATCACCAGGATCGTGAAGAGAAGCGCGATCAGAGTGATGGGGCTGATGCGGGGGATGAACTGATAGTCGTACCACTCCTTGGTCTTGAACCGCAGGAGGATAACCCGGGTGAGAATACCCGCGACGAAGGGGATGCCCAGATAGATGCCCACGCTCTTGGCGATCTCCCCGATAGACACATCGACCCGGGCTCCCTCTAGTCCGAACCATCCCGGAAGCACGGTGATGAACACGAAGGCGTACACGGAGTAGAAAAGTACCTGGAAGACCGAGTTGAAGGCCACCAAGCCGGCGGCATACTCGGTATCGCCCTTGGCCAGCTGGTTCCACACGATGACCATGGCGATACAGCGGGCCAGCCCGATCATGATCACGCCCTGCATGAGGGCGGGCTTGTCGAAGAGCAGCAGGATGGCCAGGAAGAACATGAGGAACGGGCCGATGAGCCAGTTCTGGATGAGCGACAGCCCCAGGATCCGCCAGTTGCGGAAGACGTCGCCCAGTTCCTCGTAGTGCACCTTCGCGAGCGGCGGGTACATCATGACGATCAGCCCGACGGCGATGGGGATGGAGGTGGTACCGATGGAAGCGCTCTCGATGGCCTTGCCTATCTGCGGCCAAACATACCCGGCTCCCACGCCGATGGCCATAGCGAGGAAGATCCACAGAGTAAGATATCTATCGAGGAACGCGAGCTTCTTCACGACCCCACCATCACACAAAACGAGATTACACGAACATTGCTTTGTCGCGTCTACCCGCTTGAACGGTTATAATAATACCGCATAACGAGCTGAACGTGGAGGTCCGATCATGCCGTCGCACAGCAGCACAATCGAACTGGCAGCGCGGCTCAAGGCACTGGCCGACGAGACCCGCCTGCAGATGCTTGTACTGCTCACCGAACATGGAGAACTTTGCGTCTGCGACTTCGAGCGCGCGCTTGAAATCACGCAGTCGAAGGCGTCCCGTCATCTACGCTACCTGTATCATGCGAGAATCGTCGACGAACGCCGCCAAGGGGTGTGGATCCTCTATCGGTTGGCCGATGACCTCGAGCCTGACGTGATGGCCATCGTCACAATGATTCGAGAAGCCCTTGACCCGCAAGTCCTTGCCGACCTTGACGAGCGACTCCAAAACTGGCTCGCCATCAGAACGTGCTGTCCTGATGGCTCGTGTACACACTGACATTACCGGAGGCCATCGTGGCAGAGGCAAACAAGACCGGCCGGACCGAGGCCGAACCGCAACAGCGCCTGCGACTAGAGGCCATCATCGCCAGTCCGCCCACCAAGAAGTGCCGGGCCACCCTCGAGCTGATGGAGGAGATGACGCGTCGTTTCACCGATGAGGTGCGCCTCGACGTCTATGATCTGGCTCGCAACTGGCCGACCACGCCCACCGTGTCCTGCCTCTCTGAATACAAGACCTGGCGGGTCCCATCGACGTACGTCAACGGACGCCCCGTCTCGAAAGCCGGGCCGCCCGATCCCCAGGAACTCGAAGCCAGCATCCGCGAGGAACTGGCTAAGGGCCCCGACGCCTGGGAGAAATAGGTGGAGACGGGCGCATCGGGCAGTCACGGAGCCTCGCCGGCCCCGGTGGTATTCCACTGTTCTTTGTGCGGCTCCGCACTGTTGGAGGAGGAGCAACTCCAGACCTGCGTCTACTGCGGCGCCGAGGAGGAGTGCGAGTGGCTTTGCCCCGAGGGGCACTATGTCTGCGAGGATTGCCGCGCGGCTTCAGCAGAGGAGCTCATCGGGCGCACCGCTCTCGCGACCCGGGAGGCCGACCCCGTGGCGATTGCCGATCTCATCATGAAGCACCCGTTGTTTCGAGCGCACGGGCCCGCCCACCACCTGCTGGTGGCCCCGGTGATCCTGGCCGCCCTTCGGAACCAGGGGTACCCGGTCAAAGAGAGCGGGATCCACACGGCTCTTCACCGGACGAAAGACATCCCGGTGGCCGTCTGCGGCACCCGGGGCGACTGTGGCGCGGCCGCCGGCCTCGGCTGCGCGGTGTCCATGCTCACCGGCGCAACCTTCCGCTCGGACGGCGAGCGATCGCAGGCCCTGCGCGCGACCGCGCGTGCGCTCGACCGGGTGGCCGAGCTGGGCGGGCCCCGCTGCTGCAGGCAGAGCGTGTACGGCACGCTCGAGGCCGCGGTCCCCTTCCTGAAGAGCGAACTGGGCCTCACCCTGGCCATCCCGTCGCCCATCCGCTGCCCGTTCTCGCACACCACCGAGGAGTGCAAGCAGGAGCGCTGTGTCTACTTCTCGGAAGACTGAGCTCGAGTTCCGGCCTTCGGCCGACGGCGCCCCCGAGTTCCGCCTCCTGGCCGACGGCATCACCGACCCCTTCCGGCATTTCGCCGTGGAGGAGGCCTTGCTGCGCGGCGTCGACGAGGGGACCAGTCCCCCGACCCTGCGTCAGCGGCGCGTTTCGCCGTCGGTGTGGATCGGCGTGTACCAGGTGCCCGAGGAAGACGTAGACCTCGAGTATTGTCGAAGCAACGACGTACCCGTGGTGAGGCGCCACAATCCCGGGGGAGCCGTCTACCAGGATGAGGGCAGCTTCTGCTTCTCGCTGTTCTTCAGGCACGAAGAGCTGTTCGAGCGGCTGGGGGTCGTGGAGGCGGCGCAGCTCTATCCCATCGTCGCGGAGGCAGTGATCGCAACATGCGCCGAGTACGGCGTGCGGGCCGCGCACTCGCCCACCAACGACTGCACAGTCGGCGGGCGCAAGGTCTACGGTTCGGCGCAGGTGGAGTGGAGCACGGGGTTCGTGCACAGCGGCACCTTTCTCGTCTCCACCGACTGCGACGCTATGGCGCGTGCACTGCGGCCCTCGCAGCTCAAGTTCGCCGACAAGGGCTTCACCAACGTGCGAGACCGCGTGATCACGCTCTCTGAAGCCGTCGGCCGCCCCATCCCCGTGGACGAGGTGATGCAGCGGATGACGGCCCACCTCGCCGGGCGGCTCGGATTCCAGCCGACCCCGGGCGATCTCACCGCCGAGGAGCGCGCCCAGATCGACCGCCTGCACGATACGAAGTACTCTCGCCCCGAATGGACCTTCCCCCAACGCGACGCGCACAGGTCGGTCATCTCCACGAAGGCGCCGAGCGGAGTACTCACTCTGGCCGCCGATCTGGACGGAGACCGGCTGAACCGCGTGGAGGTGCGAGGCGACTTTCTCCTGCCCCGCCAGAACGACCTGAGGGATCTCACGGAGGCCGTGCGGGGCCGGACGCTCGACGAAGCTCGCGCCTTGGTACAGAGAGGCCCGCTGCCGGAGGACGTGCGGAGCGCTCTCCTCAGGCTCTTGACCGACCTGCAGGTCACCAACGGAGACGCGAACGACTCTGCCTAGGCCTTTGGGGCGCGCATCCTCTGGTTCCGAGCCACTTCCTCCGGGTCCCGGGCCAGCACCTCTTCCAAGACCCGCGCGTCCCGTTCGATCAGCTCGTCGCCCTGCAGATCATCCTCCAGCCACTCGAGCAACGGCGCGAAGAACCGGCCGGCATCTCCCTCCGGCAGCCGGTAGTAAGCCCAGCGCCCGTCCTTGCGAACGTCGACCAGACCGGCTGAGCTGAGCAGAGACAGATGCTTGGATACGGTCGAAGAGGCCAGGTCGAGGACTTCCACGATCTGGCAGACGCATAGCTCACCCTTTGCCAGCAGCAGCAGGATACGCACCCGCTGGGTATCGGCGAGCGCCTTGGTCACTCGGATCGTGGACTTCATCGCCTGGCTACTCATACGTCACTCGGCCTCTGCTCCCCAACGTAACGCTCAAGCCCGCGTGGTCTTGGCGCCTCCCTTAGCTGCGGCCTTCTCGATCTCTTCGAGGGATACCACCGATGGGTCATACACCACTTTGAGCTGATTCATTGTGAGATTCAAGCTGTAGCTCTCGACCCCCTTGAGCTTGTTCAGTCTCTTCTCCACCATTGGACCCTCACAGGAGCACATGCCCCCGATCTTGAAGGTGACGGTTCCCACGTACTGCTCCTATCTGTCGAATATGGACACTCATCCACCAATGTGTGGGCCCGGGCTATGAATCCGCGGCGGGGACCAATTCATCCCCCGACATCGAACTTGGGACCGGGACCAGGTTCCCCCTCCAGCCAAGCAGACGGAGGGCATTCAGGATGACGAACAGCGCGCTGCCTTCGTTGAGCAGCAGTCCGGTCACCAACCCCAGATAGCCCAGCAGAGCCATGACCACCATGAAGGCCACGTTGGCCATGGAGATGGCGATGTTCTGCTTGATCGCCCTCGCTGCCCGGCTGCTCAGTTCGCGTAGATAGCCGACCTTCTCCAGGTCGTCCGACATGAGGACCACGTCGCCGGCCTCCACGGCGATGTCGGTGCCGGCTGCGCCCATGGCTATGCCCACGTCGGAGACGGCCATGGCCGGAGCGTCGTTGATGCCATCGCCGACCATGCCGACCAGCCGGTACTTGTCTCTGAGCTTCTTGAGCAGCTCCACTTTGTCGGTGGGCAGCAGTTGGGCGTGGTACTCGTCGACGCCCACCTGAGCGGCAACCGCGCGGGCGCACAGTTCGTTGTCGCCGGAGAGCATGATGGTCCGTACCCCGGCGCGCTGCAGCCTCTCGAGAGCGTCCTTGGCGCCCGGCCTCACCTTGTCGGCGACCGCGACCAGGCCGACGATCGACTTCTCGCGGGCCACCACGACCACGGTCTTACCCTCATCCTCCAGTCCGGCTATGGCCGCGCGGATCTCCGCGGAGATCTCCACGCCGCTCTCTTCTTGGAGTCTGGGATTGCCGACCAGATACCCTCTTCCGCCTACGACGGCGCTGATCCCCAGTCCGGAGGTCTCCTCGAAGGCGTCAACAGCAATCGCGTCGAGCGACTCCTCTTCCCTTGCCCTCCTCACGATGGCCGCCGCGATGGGATGGGCCGAGCGCGACTCTATGACACCGACCATTCTGAGCAACTCGTCCTCGGTCATAGAGCCGAACGCGCGGATATCGGTGACTTCAGGCCGGCCGATGGTGAGCGTGCCGGTCTTGTCGAAGGCTATGGCCCTCAGGTGGCTCACGGTCTCGATGTAGGCGCCGCCCTTGAAGAGAGTGCCATGCCGGGCGGCGTTGGCCATGGAAGCGACTACGGCGACAGGCACCGAAAGGGCGAGGCCGCAGGAGCAGGAGACCACGAACACCACCAATCCGCGAAGCAGGAAGGGGTGCCAGGGCTGAGCGAAGAACAAGGGCGGGATCACCGCCACCAACACCCCCAGCACGAACATGGCCGGTGTGTAGTACTTGCCGAAGGCGTCTGAGAAACGCTGGTAGGAGGTCTTCTTGGCCTGGGCCTCCTCCACGGAGCAGATGATCTTGGAGAGCATGGTCTCCGATGCCGGCCGGTCCACCTCGATCTCCAGCGAGCCGTTCTGGTTCATGGTGCCGGCGAAGACCTCATCTCCGGCTTCCTTGCGCGCCGGTATCGATTCGCCGGTGACCGCCGCCTGGTCGACGTACGACGAGCCCACAGCCACCTTGCCGTCCATGGGGATGCGCTCGCCCGGCCGCACGATGACCACGTCACCAACACCGATGTCTTCGACCGCTATGGTCACCTGGTTCTCACCCCGGCGGACCAGCGCTTCTTTCGGTACGAGGTCCGCCAGAGACCGCAGCGCTCCCCGCGCCTTGTCGACCGCGTAGGATTCGAGCACGTCGCCCAGCGAGTACACGAAGATGAGGATGGCCGACTCCTGCCACATCCCAAGCGCCATCGCTCCACCTGCCCCGATCAGCATGAGCAGGTGGATGGTGGGGGTGAGATTCCGAAGAGCGATGAGAGCCTTCCTCGCCGGGTAGAAGACACCCACGACCACGGCGAGCACGTAGATGATGTTGACCGCCAACATGGGGGCGTCACTCAGGAAGCGGATCCCCACTGCCACAAGAATGAGCACCGCCGTGCCGAACAGGGCCAGTTGCTGCTTCTCCCTCCACCACGTGCTCCGAACCTTGGTCTTCTTGACCAGCGAGGCATTCACACCGGTTTCGGCCACGGAGCGGATGATGTCTTGGACATTGGTGAGCGCCGGATCGTACGAGACCTTCAGCTGCTGAGATATGCCATCGGCGTCTGCGCTGCCGATACCGGCGAGAGAACGGACCTTCTTCTCCACGAGTTGCGCCTCGCAGGAGCAACTCAGGCCCTCCATCTGCAAGACGACCGTTTGCAGCCCAACCACCGGACCGTCAGACACCTCTCCTCCGACCTGCCTATCCATCCCGAGGCTCCCCTCGATACGTCATTTCGTCATATAACGAACTATAGTGTCGCAGGACTGCCGATTCAAGACCAGGGACGCGCGCCGCTAGGCGCTGGATGCGACGCAGGGCTCCTTATTGGCATTTCGCCTGGCTCTGCGCACGAGAAGGAACGCAGCTGGAATGGCCAGCACAATGACCACGACCGCAACGATTTGAGCCTCCCTCAGACCCAGGAAGATGATCTTGTTCACCCGGAAGTAGGAGAGGAAGAACCGGCCGGCCGAGTAGAGGCCGAGATAGAGAACGATGGCCATCCCATCGACCTTGAGGCGCGGCATGACGTAGAGGAGTACCCCAACGATCACGAGCAACCAGAGCTGCTCGTAGACGGGGTTGGGATGGGTGGCGACCCCCAACAGCCTATCGGGTATGAAGGCGCTGGGGTTGGTGTAGGTGAAACCCCAGGGTAGCGTGGTGGGGTTTCCCCAGGTGTCTCCGTTTATGATATTGGCGAACTTGCCGATGACCTGCGCGACTGGGAATGCGATGGCGGTGCTATCGAGCACCTTGACCACCAGCAGCTTCTTCCACCAGCAGTAGATGAGCAGGCCGACCAGCCCACCGGTGACGACCCCGTAGATCGCCAGCCCCACCAGCTGCGTACCGAAGATCTCTCCCGGGTGTTCCCAGTAGTAGCCCATGTTCTCGAAAACGTGGAAGAGCCGGGCTCCGATGACCCCACAGGGCACGGCGATCACGGCGATGCCCCAGGCATGGTTGACGTCGATGCCCCTTTGCTTCAGTTGTCTTGAGAAGATGACGACACCAACGGCGACGGCCACCATCATGATGACGCCGTACCAGCGGAACTCCAACGGCCCCAGCTTGCCGATGACCGGGTCTATGTCGATAGTCATACCGTTCCTTATACCGTATATGCGTTCATACAAGATTAGCACTTGCCAAACGCCCTACGAGGTGCTCATAATGGTGCCGCAGACCACAGTGGTGAAAGTCGTTATATGCGGTCTGCATCTACCATGAGACTGGAACCCGAGACGAGAAGACAGGGACTGCGATGAATACTAGAGGAAGTTCTTTGGTCAAGAGTTACGCTCCGCCGCTGGTTCTGCTCGTCATCCTTGCGATCCTAGCCGCAGTCATCTTCACGGTCGGGCCGCAGCAAGAAGGCGCCGACATACCGCCGGTGACGGTGACCGACGGCGTCTTCCTGATCGTCATCGGCATCGCAGCCGGGGTCCTGGGTGGCATCATCGGCACCGGAGGCTGCTCGGTCATGTTGCCCGCCATCCACTTCTGGATGGGATACCCGGCGGCTACAGCGGTTGGCACCACGCTCTTTGCCGTCATCTTCACGGCCATCTCGGGAGGGTATGGGCACTTTGTGCGCAGGAACCTGGACGTGCGGGCAACGCTCTGGTTGGGGGGATGGGGAGTGCTCGGAGTTCTCCTCGGCTCCTATCTCTTCACACTCCTTTCTGGCCAGGCGACTCTTCTTGGACTCATCCTCGGCCTCGCCTTCCTGTGGCCCGCCATACGAATGAGTTGGGAGGGCTTTCGCAAGGCGGGCATGCCTCAACGCGAAGGCAACACCATCCCTGAGCACAAGCCGGGTTGGGCCACCTTCGGGTTCTTCATCGGCCTGCTCACCGGCATCGTGGGGCTGGGCGGAGGATACGCGCTGGTACCGGGGCTCATCTACCTGTTCGGCGCTCCCGTCTACATCACCATGGGCACCTCACTCGCCACCATGATCCCCCTGGCCGTGGTGGGAGGGGGCATCAAACTGGCCCAGGGATACGTGGCCGTTGGGGCCGGCCTCCTCTTGGCGGCGGGGACCGTCGTGGGCGCCCAGGTCGGCGCAGCCATCATCAAGAAGTTCAAGGCCAAGACCCTCAAGCTCATCTTCGGCCTTTACTTCCTCTACGTGGCGGTGAAATTCATCACCAACTACTTTGGGATAGAGATCTGGTAGGAAAGCACACCCCGCCCGGGGACAACTCTAGCGGACCAGGACGAGCGCGGCGACTGCCCCCAGCAAGACCACCCAGAGCACATCGACCTTCAACCGTAGAGCGACAAACGCAGCTACGGCAAGAGCGATCGGTCCCCAGGTCCACGGCACTGCCATACCCAGACGGACGGTCATGACTAGAAGCAGCCCGACGAACGCGAGGACTGTGTCGTGGGTCGCCTTCGTGAACGGCAGACTCGTCCGTATTTCGGGCTTGCGGTGAGCCATCATGAGTGCCTGGGTGAGCGCCATCGCGAAACACGTGCCGTGGGCTGCGGCCAGGAACTCCTCCGGACTCGCTTTCCCCGTGGGAGTCAACCCCTCGAGGGCGCACATGACGGGTATCTTCCCACCGGCGCCCGTTTGCAGCTCAGCGTAGCCTGTACCGGCCGCCTTAGACCCGGGTAGCGAAATAGGACCCCTCTTGCACGCCACGGCCCGAGAGCTGATCTGTCTTCCGTTTGCTCTGCCGAGCAAGAGGGCACACCAAGTGTGGATACGGCTCGTTGCGAAGAGGTAAGAGTAAACTGACCTGCCCGGTTGGTAGCTAGGAGGATACTGGGAATGAAATCGAATGAACCATCCTTTGCCGGAGGTGAGGGTCCGATTCTACAGGTCGAGGGCCTGGTTCTGGAGAGGGGTGAGAAGCGGGTGCTCGACGATCTCACGTTGGAGTTCTGGCCGGGCCAAGTGCACGCAGTCGTCGGTCCGAACGGCGCAGGCAAGACGACGCTCGCCGCCACCATCATGGGACTCAGCGACTACACGGCATTCCAGGGCGACATCCGCTTCGACGGGGAGTCGCTGAGGAATTTGAGCATCGATCAGCGCGCCGGTCGCGGTATCACGCTCGCCTGGCAAGAGCCGGCGCGCTTCGAAGGACTCACCGTGCGCAGTTTCGTGGGCGCCGGGGCCAGGGATCGATCGGAGGCGAGGCTGAGGGACGCCCTCCAGCGGGTCGGGCTCGACCCGGAAGAGTACCTCGGCCGCGCGGTCGATCGGACGCTTTCGGGAGGCGAGCGCAAACGCATCGAGCTGGCCTCTATCTTGGCGATGGAGCCCCGCCTCGTTTTGATGGATGAGCCAGATTCGGGTATCGACGTGGAAGCGCTGAATCGAATCTTCGATGCAATTCGGCACCTCAAGGACCGCGGGGTAACAGTATTGCTCATCACCCACAGCCTAGCGGTCCTTCGCCAGGCGGATCATGCGTTCCTGTTGTGTGCGGGGAAGCTGTGGAAGAAGGGATCGATCGAGAAGATCGAGACGTTTTTCGGCGACAGCTGTGTGCCCTGTGGCCATCGAAACGAACCTGATCGGAGCGAGCGAGACGCTGACCTGAAGTAGCAAGGGCCGAGCGGGAATCTGGCCCGGGCAGGGCCTGACCACGAGAGGCCGCACCAGGACAACCAGGGAGTGAGATTGTTGCTATGGGTAAGCAAGACTTGATAGAGGCCCTGTACGGGAGCTTGGGAGAGAGTTGTGTCACCGATCCAGAGGTGGCCCACGTCGAGATACATGGCAACGAGGTTCTGGGCCTCCACTTGGTGTCGGGTTTGGAAGTTGAGGCCGATTCGCGTCCCGAGGGCATCGAGGTGGAAATCCGTGTGCGCGCCGGTGCACGAATTGAAAAGCCGGTACGCATCTGCTTCGGGCTGATGCCTGAGAGCGGGATGCAGCGCATCAGCATGCGGACACGTGTGGCCGAAGAAGCGCGAGTTGCCATTCTCGCGAGCTGTACCTTCCCCAATGCCCTAGACGTCCTACATGAGATGGAGGCGGACATCGAGATCGGCACGGGGGCAGAGTATCTCTACCTCGAGCGCCATGTTCATGGGCCGGAGGGCGGCGTGCGGGTGATTCCCAAGGCTACAGTGAACCTCGGGGAAGGTGCTCGTTTCCGCACCGACTTTGAGCTGCTCCGCGGCCGGGCGGGCGATATCGACATCGACTACGGTGCGACATGTGGTGCTCATAGTGTTCTCGAGTTGGCCGCGCGGATCAGTGCTCGGGGAGACGACCGCATTCGGATTCACGAAAAGGCCGAGCTGGCCGGGGAAGCAGCCCGAGGTGTACTGACCACGAACATCGCTGTGCGCGAGCAGGCGACAGCCGAGATCAAGAACACAATGATCGCGTCGGCTGCGTATGCACGCGGACACGTTGACTGCAAGGAGATCATTCGAGACCAGGCGGTGGCTCACGCGATCCCGATCGTGGAGGTGCGCCATCCGCAGGCTCATGTGACGCATGAGGCGGCTATCGGCAGCGTCGATAGCAAGCAGCTCGAGACATTGATGTCGCGGGGCCTCGACGAGGATCAGGCCACGGATCTGATCATCGAAGGCTTGCTCAGCCCGGCTTACCGATCCCAAGGTTAGCCTTCCCCCTGCCATTTTGCCCCGCAACCTTGGTGAGTAGCGGGAGGGAACCTCCCCCTCCCGCTCTCTCAGAACCGTACGTGACGATCCCTCGTCATACGGCTCCCGTAGTCCGGCCCTGCGGTGATGTGATCGCGGTAGGAACGGGCCTTCACTTGTAAGGGCTCGGCCCGCCCCCCGCACAGATCCCAGCGTGCACTGCTAGCGCACTGGGCTCCTCCCTTGGGTTCTGGCGTCGAATCTCACTTCCGGCCGGGGATGGATCACGCGGGCAGGAGGTAGCCATCGGGTCGCGAGGCGGTTCATGCGTTCCCAGTTCAGGCGCGAGCGCTGGGATCGGCACCGAAGGGCGTGACACCAGTGCCTAATCGTCTGGGTCCGGAACGCGATGATTGCATCGCTGTTGCTCGGCACGGCGTAGTAGTTGCAGTGGCCGCGCACGACGCTGGCGAGCCAGCGCCCTTGTTCGGGGATGGGGAGATGCCGACGTTGCATCAGCTCAGTCTTGACTTCGCTCAGCTTGGCCCGCATCCGCTTCTTGCTGGTGACGCGCCTGAGCGTGAACCCTCCGTTCCGCGACTTCGCGCAGATGTGCGTGAAGCCGAGGAACTCGAATGTCTCCGGTTTCCCGAGTCCCCGCTTCTGACGTCGCTCGGCGGCGAACCTGCCGAACTCGATCAGCCGCGTCTTCTCCGGGTGCAGTTCCAACCTGAACTTCGCGAACCGCTCGCGCAGCTCCGCGAGGAACCGCTCGGCGTCCTCTTGATGCTCGAAGCCCACGATGTAGTCGTCAGCGAACCGCGTAAGGATCATGTCTCCGCGCGCATATCGCTGCCGCCACGTCTGAGCCCACAGGTCGAAGACGTAGTGCAGGTAGACGTTGGCAAGCAGCGGCGATATCGACGCCCCTTGCGCGGTCCCCTGGGTGGTCTCCGACCATTCCCCGTTCTCGATGACCCCTGCGCCGAGCCATTTCTGGATCAGGCGCAGGATTCGCCTGTCCGCGATCCGGTGCTTAAGGAACCTCAGAAGCCACGACTGATCGAGGCTGGTGAAGTAGTCGCGGATGTCCGCATCGAGCACCCAGTTCACCTTCTTGCGCTTGATTCCGGTCGCAAGCGCATCCAACGCGTCGTGCGGTGAGCGCCCCGGCCGGAATCCGTGGGAGAAGCCCAGGAAGTCCGTCTCATAGATGCTGCTAAGCACCTCGACCACGGCACGCCGCAGGACCTTGTCCTCCAGCGCGGCCACCCCAAGCGGCCGCAATCGGCCGTCCCGCTTGGGGATGTACGTCCTCCTCACCGGCTGCGCCCGATAGCTCCCGCAATGCACGTGCCGGTGCAGGTCCCGGAGGTTTTTCTCCAGGGCCTGCCCGTATTCGTGCCAGGTCACGCCATCGACCCCCGCAGCGGCCTTCGGCCGAAGCGCGAAGTACGCTCTCCGCAGGCGATCGACATCAACGTGGTGCAGGAGCGCGGTGAACTTCGCGTCCTTGTCCTTCTGTGCGACTTGGCGCACGCGACCGAGCGCACTGGGCGCGCCTGGCCCGGCTCTGCGTCCGGGGCGCGTTTTGCCGGCCGCGTTTCCCTCGGGCAGCCCCCTTTCCTCCACCACCTCCGCCCCCGCTCGCGCGGGCTTGTTCGGCGGCTTCGCAGGTACTACGGAGCTGTCTGACTTCCCACGGTCGTTCATCGAGGGCGTACCGCCTTGGCGTTCCCCTCGCGGCTCGCTACCGACCGATCTACCACCCCGCGAACCATCCCGGACGGGGCATCATCAACCGTAACGGGCGACTGTGGGATCTCCCGGTTCTCGCGCCTGGAGACTCCGTGCATGCATCGGTTCTTCGACCGCGCGGGGTCCGCTGGCCACTCGCGATAACGCGACCAACGATCTTGCCTTCCGCCAATTTCAACGACGTCGGCACCCCGGAAGCCTTGATTTCGCGGCTCAATAGCCGAGCCTGCACGTACCCCTGTCAACGCTTCACCGCCGCTCTTGCGAGCGACGGCGCATGACTCGGGGTCATCGTGACTCGCTAGGTCTTCGAAGTAGAGCGTTTTCATCTCCTTCTCCAGGCCGGTTTATCCCGGCACTCCGTGCACTGTGAAACTTCAGTACCCTCCTTACACTTGAGTTTCAGTTCCTTCCTTACAGTTAATTCGGCCGCCCTGTGGAAAACTCGTTTTCCTATTTCTTGTCCCGCGGTCTTCCCCCGGGCACGGCGAACGCTCCATGCTCCTTCTCCTTGTCGTGCCGGGCCTCATGGGTACGCACGATCTTGCCCTCCAGTTTGATCTGGACGGTGTCGCCGACTAAGGAGACCTCGACCATCTGGCCCCGATAGCCGTTGCCCACCCGGTAGGCCGTGCCGGCGAAATTCACTGAGCCGGAAGGCTCTACCTTGCGGGTGACCGGTCTGCCCACCAGCTTCGGTTTTTCCTGCCGGGGTCTTCTGTGCTTCTGCCACACGGCCGGCTCTTTCTCCGCCAGGTGCCGACGAGCATGAGTGGCGACGAGGACCTCGCGGTGGTAGATGCCGATGAGACCATCTTCATCGATCTCCGCTTCCACCAACTCACCGGCCAAGAACCGCCCCACGTGATACTCAAAGCCCACCAGACGGATGCGGCCGTTCGCGCTCACGATGCGTTGCACCCGGCGGCTCTCGGGCTCGGCCGGCAGGAAGGGTTCTGCCTCCCTCTCGAGCTCCACCAGCACCGGGGGAGCAGCGTCCGAGGCGGCCAGAGCGAAGCGCCAATCCGGCGGCACCATGCCGATACCCTGGTGGGGACGTTCGGTGTTGTACCAGGTGACCCAGGCATCCAGCTCCGCCTGGGCTTCTTCTAGGGAGGCGAAGGTACGGCCCGAGAGAAACTCCTTACGGATGGTCTTGTGGAAGCGCTCCACCTTGCCGGTGGTGGTGGGGGAGCGAGGGGCGGTGAGCCGGTGCTTTATGCCGTTTTCCCGGCAGATCCGGTCAAAGAGCACCTCGCCTCTTACGATGCCGAAGCGGCTGGTGAACACCTTGCCGTTATCGGTCAAGATCTCGTCGGGAACCCCGTGCCGGCGCATAGCCTGAGCCAGAGCCTCGCACACCGGCCGGGCGGTGGCGCGTGAGACGAGCAGGGCGCAGACGCAAAATCGGGAGTGATCGTCAAGTCCGGTGATGATCTTGAGCTCAGTTGTGTCGGCGAGCTTCACCCCAGCCATGACGTCCATTTGCCAGAGTTCCATGGCGCGGTTCCTTTCCCAGCGTTGATAGTCCTCCCGCCGCCGGCGCCTCTTCTGGGGATCGATGAGGCCGTGGCGGCAAAGACAGCGGTAGATAGAGGAACGAGAGGGTACGGAGTCCAACTGCTCTTTCTCGAGCTGATACCGGAGCATGTGGGGCCCCCAGCCGGAGTGGGCTCTTCTGAGCGCCACGATGCGGGCCTCCACCTGGGGGCGCATCTGATGGGGGCAGGTGGCCGGGCGACAGGAGTGATCGATGAGGCCGGGGAAACCTAAGGTGGCGTAGCGTCTCATCCAGTCGTGCACGGTCTGGCGGGCTACCCCATAGCGGCGGGCCACCTCCACCACCGGGAGCCCGCCTAAGACCTCTAAGACGGCTTTGTGTCGTTGCTCCATGAGTCCTAACTCCACGAGCATCGATGGGCACCTCCTCCCTTCTTCAGGCGCGTTGGTCTGTCGCCTAAGGGAGGTGCGGGTCCGGAAGCAGAAGTCCTTGCCGAGTGCGGAAGTGTCGCCCAGGTACCGAAACTACTGTCGCCCAGGTACCGGAGCCGCGTCCACGAAGTGTCAGGGAGCTACCGGAACTCCTGTGTCAGGTATGTGCCGGAACAACACAGAGAAGTACACGGCTGTCAAGTCCCACCACCCGCTTTACACTTTGGCTCCAGTTCCTTCTTTACAGTCACTCAGGTCTCGACCGATGTGTCGGTTTCTTCAGGAAGCCTTCTTCGTGCCGGGACGGCCCCCGGGAACAGCGAAAGCCCCGTGCTCCTTCTCCTTGTCATGGCGAGCAGGATGGGTGCGGATGAGTGTGCCCTCCAGCCAGATCTCGACCCGGTCTTTGACCAGGCGCACTTCCACCTGCCTGAGGGCATAGGGGTTCCCGGCGCGATAGATGGTACCGGCGAAGCTGACGCTCCCTCGGGAGTCGACCAAGCGCAGCACGGCTTTGCCCCCGGCCTTGGTGGGAGTTCCTGTCCCCCGGGGGCGCCGCTGAAGAGCCGCAGCCTCCCCTTCGATGGGATGGTGCCGAGCCGCGGTAAGTACGAGGACGCCCCGGTGATAGACGTTGACGAGACCATCACGGCCGATCTCCACCTCTACCAGCTCTCCAGCCAGGAAGCGCCCCACGGTGTAGTTCTTGCCCACCAGGCGGATGCGGCCGTTCGCGCTCACCTTGCGACGCGCCCAAAGGTCATGAGTCTCCACAGGCTCACCCTGGACACACTCCTTCCCTTCCTGGGGAAGGAGTGGCGCAGAGCTCGTCGTAGCCGCGGCAGCAAAGCGCGACACCGGGGAAGCCATGCCGATGCCCTGGTGAGGCCTCGTGTGGTTATAGGCCTTCACCCACGCGTCCAGCTCGGCCTGGGCCTGCTCGAGCGACGGGAAGACCTTCCCCGCAAGGAACTCCTTGCGCACCGTCTTGTGAAAGCGCTCCACTTTGCCTGTGGTCGTGGGTGAGAAGGGAGCGGTAAGCAGGTGACGGATGCCATTCTCCCGGCAGATACGGTCGAAGAGAACCTCTCCATGGCTGGGGCCGAAGCGGCTGGTAAACACCTTGCCATTATCGGTGAGAATCTGGTCAGGGACCCCATAGCGGCGCAGGGCCTCTGCCAGGGCTTCACACACCGGTCGAGCGGTGGCGCGCACAACAAGAGAAGCGGAGATGCAGAAGCGGGAATGGTCATCCAGACCGGTGACGATCTTAAGCTCACTCCCATCCTCGAGTTTCACCCCGCCCATCACGTCCATCTGCCACAGTTCCATGGCCCGGCTCCTTTCCCAGCGTTTGTAGTCCTCCCGGCGCCGGCGCCTCTTCTGCGGGTCGATGAGGCCGTGGCGCACCAGACAGCGGTAGACCGAAGAACGCCCGGGCAAGGGATCCACTCCCTCTCGGGCCAGGTGATGAAGGATGGTACGGGGACCCCAGCCCGGATAAGCCCGGCGGAGTTCGAGCACCCGGGCGATCACCTCGGGTGACATCTTGTGCGGGCAGTGAGTCGGCCGCGATGAGTGGCTGACCAGTCCGGCAAGACCAGAGCTCCCGTAGCGCCTGAGCCAGGAATGCACTGTTTGACGGGTCACCCCATAGCGACGGGCCACGTCCGTAATCGACGCTCCACCCAGGACCTCAAGCACCGCTTTGTGTCGTTGTTCCACCAGTCCCAGCCTGATGAGCACGGTGTCGACCTCCCTTCCGACTTAAGTGGCATTTCTGCCCCTATCGGAAGGATTGGGACCGGAGGCGAAGACCGCGGGAGTGTAAAGCAGGTACCGGAGCCACTGTCGCCCAGGTACCGGAGCCGCGTCCCAAGACTGTAAAGCACCTACCGGAGCCAATGTGTCAAGTATGTGCCGGAACAACACAGAGAAGTACACGGCACTCCGTGCACTTCCGGTGTACATTCCTCGCCCTTGGCGACATCGGATCCGAGAGCTCCCATTCCGCCCAACACAGAAAGCCCCGCAACCGCGGGGCTTTCCCTAAGTGAGCCGTATTGGACTCGAACCAATGACACCCGGATTAAAAGCGCGACTGACCAGGATCTCGAACTCAGGAATGCGACCT
>DAIRFC010000045.1:0-1840 GCA_036795215.1 Actinomycetota bacterium
CCCACGGCGTCGATCTCGTCGATGAAGATGATGCACGGCTGGTTCTGCTTGGCCTGCTCGAAGAGGTCGCGCACCCGGCTGGCGCCGACGCCCACGAACATCTCCACGAAGTCCGAACCCGAGATGCTGAAGAACGGCACTCCGGCCTCACCGGCCACAGCGCGGGCCAGGAGGGTCTTACCGGTGCCGGGCGGGCCGAAGAGCAACACGCCCTTGGGAATGCGGGCGCCAAGGCTCTGGAAGCGCTTGGGATTCTCGAGGAACTCCTTGATCTCATCCAACTCCTCGACAGCTTCATCGACTCCAGCCACGTCTTTGAACGTGACCTTCGGCTGGTCCATGGACATCCGCTTTGCCCGCGACTTGCCGAAGCTCATGACCTTACTGCCGCCTCCCTGCATCTGGTTCATGAGGAAGATGAAGAAGATCACCATGATGATGATGGGAAGCAGGGTGCTGAGCACACCAAGCCACGGGGAACTCTTCTGGGCGTCGGTGTTGAACTCCACACCGGCGGTGAGCAGCAGTTTCTCCATCTCGAAGGAATCGGTGAAGCCTACCTCGAAGCTCTTGCCGCTATCCTTGAGCTTGCCCTCGACCACGAGGTCCTTGGTCTTGATGGTGACATCCTTCACGTTGCCGCTCTGGACGGCCTGCTGGAAGGCGTTGAAAGTCATCTTCTCGCTGTCCGCTCCTCCGTAGAAGAGATTCTGGACGAAGAAGGCCAGCAATATCACCAGAAGTATGGGGAATGCGGCGCTTTTAAAGAACCTGCTCAAGTCGACTCCACGGTCGTTCTATTTGGGGGCAGATACTATCACAGGGCATCACTCGGGGTCGTCGACGACCCCCAGGTAAGGGAGGTTGCGGTACTTCTCCCCGTAATCGAGACCATACCCCACAGCGAACTCGTTCGGGATCTCGAATCCTGTGTATCGGCAATCCAACTGAGCCGTCCGCCGGCTCGGTTTCGACAACAGAGTGACTATCTCGAGGCTGGCCGGATTCCTGGCCTTCAGACTCCTCACGAGGTACTCCAGCGTCTGGCCGGAGTCGATGATGTCCTCGACGATGAGGACGTGCCTGCCCTCGATGTCGGTATCGAGGTCTTTGAGGATCCTTACCACTCCCGAGCTCTCCGTCGACGCCCCGTAGCTCGACACCGCCATGAACTCTATCTCGACATCGAAGCGTAGCCGGCGGGCCAGGTCGGCGATGAAGAACACCGCGCCTTTGAGCACGCAGATCAATACGGGCCGGGTACCCTTGTAGTCTTTGGAGATGGCTGCACCCAGCTCGTCGATCCGGGCCTGCAACTCCGCTTCGGATATGAGGACCTTCATCCTCGGCCACCTCTCCCCTCGCCGACGGGATCGCCGCTCCCGCCTTCCTGCCGCCGTTCCAGGCTGAGCCGCACGATCGCGGCCGTTGCATCGTTGATTCTACCTTCCTCGGCGAGGACCAAACCTCCCACCCAGACGATGCGCTCTCCGCAGACCACCAACGGCACGTGAGCCCGCTCTTTGGCCGGCACATGCAGGTCCACCAGCACGTCCTGCAGCTTTCTCTTCCCGGGCGCGCCCAGAGGCCGGACACGATCGCCCGCCCGGGGTCCACGCACCTCCAGGGAGCCGTCCAGGCTTGCTGCGTCCAGATAGGCTTCGCTGCGCACGTCGGGCGCCGAGTAGGCGTCCACGAACTCCGCGTGCACCGTGACGTCGCCCCAACAAGCCGATCCCGGCACCGGCAAAGGCGCCGGGCCGGGCGCTTCGGCCCCGGGCGCGCCGCACCCGCGCACGCCGGGCCGGGGCGCCGATCCGCGCCGGTCCTGCGACCGCCG
>DAIRFC010000045.1:1940-10599 GCA_036795215.1 Actinomycetota bacterium
GCCGGTCCTGCGACCGCCGCTCCAAGAACAGCCGGTCGTACTCCCTGCAGGCCAGCCACCCGTCACCCAGCGACCGCTGCGCGGACCCGGTCGACTTCAGCAACGATTCGACGGCAAGGACGCCGCCGCGCGAGGCCGCAGGCCTCGCGCGCGCCTCCAGCCACCCGTGCAGCACCAGCCGGCGAACAGCCGGCGAGAGCTCGGACAACCTCGCCACGCTCAGTTCCTCCGCCTCTGTCAAACCGGGCATCTCGCGATCGATGACCACGTCCGCGACCTCCAACAGCTCTGAAGCTACCTCGGACGCCCTGCAGGCGGCCTCCACCGCCCCGGGCAGCGCCACCTCCCAGGCCGGCAACACCTTCTCCCGGATGGCGGTGCGCGCATAACCGGGATAGACGTTACCCCGGTCGTCGGCGAACTCCAGACCGTGCTCCCGGCAGTACAGAGCCGTCTCCTCACGCCTGCAGCCAAGCAGCGGGCGGACCCACGGCGGATCGCAGGACTTCATGGCGGCAAACGCAGCCATGCCCCCATAGCGCCCCAGCCGGTACAGCATGGTCTCCACTTGGTCGTCGGCGGTGTGGCCAAGGACGATGCGTCCGCACTCGCGTTGGCCCGCGACGGCGAGCGCCGCCTGGCGCCTCGCGTCGCGGGCCGCTTCCTGCACGCTCCCCGCCTGCTTGTCGATAGGCCGGTGCACGACCGTCAGGCTTACTCCCATCGCGGTGCACGCCTGAGTCACCAGGGCTTCGTCCGCATCACTCTCGGCCCCCCGCAGATGATGGTTGATGTGGAGGGCGCACAAGGAATCGGGGCCTGCCGGGCGCAGCCGGCCCTGGGACAGGAGATGCAGCAAGGCGAGCGAGTCCTGCCCGCCCGAGACCATCACCAGCGCACGGGTACCCCTGGGGAAGTGGCCCTCTCGCGCTGCCAAGACCTTGGCCTTGCGCGCCAACGAAGGCCGTTCTCTCCTCCGTGGTCTCTCTTCCGCGGGCACCGCTCCGACCTCCCCGTCCTGTCTGCAGGGCCTGGTATTGTACTCCCTGACGGGAAGGTCACCCGGACGGGAAGGCCTCCCTGGTGCACCAACGCGGAGGTCTACCGTGTCCGAGCCTTTTACCGTGGTCTACGACCCCTCGCTCGCCTCATACGATCTGGGCGAGAACCATCCCTTGCGTTCGGAGCGCTACACGCTCACCATGTCGCTCCTGTCCATGCTGGGCTGGCTCGACTCCCCGGACATAGTCATCGAGAAGCCCCGCATGGCGACGATATCAGAGCTGCTCCTCGCCCACTCCTATCCCTACATCCAGGCGGTGGAGCAGGGCCAAGCGATCGCGCGCGGCAAGCGCTCCCAGGCCGACCTAGCCCTCTACGGCCTCGGCACATCCGACGATCCTCTCTTCCCCGACCTGAACGACGCCGCCGCTCTCTATACCGGAGCGACCATCCAAGCGATGGAGGCTTTGCTGGAGGGGCGCGCTCTTCACGCCTACAGCCCGGCGGGGGGACAGCACCACGCCCAGAGGGCTTCAGCCTCGGGATTCTGCATCTACAACGATTGCGCAGCCGCCTTGGCCGTGGCCTTGAAAGCGGGGCGCCGCGTGGCCTACGTGGATTTCGACGCCCACCACGGCGATGGTGTCCAAGCCGCTTTCTACGACGAGCCTCGCGTGCTTACGATCTCGGTCCACGAATCGGGCGAGTATCTCTTCCCCGGCACGGGAGCCGCCGACGAGACCGGAGGCGGGGAGGGCAGAGGAGCGTGCATCAACGTGCCCCTGCCACCTCTCGCCGGCTCCGAGGCGATCCTGTTGGCTTTCGACCGCATAGTCGCGCCGGCGCTGCGGGCCTACGCTCCTGACGTCGTACTCACCCAGATGGGCGTCGACACGCACCACGCCGATCCCCTCACCCACCTCACAGGGTCGTTGGCCCTTTTTCCCGAACTGGCGGCGCGACTGCACGAGCTGGTACACGAGTGTAGCGAGGGAAGATGGCTCATCACGGGAGGCGGCGGATACGATCCGTTCGACATCGCCCCACGGGCGTGGACCGCTTTTGTGGGAACCGTCCTCGGCCACGACACGGCCGATGTCACCCTCCCGAACGAGTGGGTCGACGCTTCGAGGGCCGCAGGTGGCAACCCTCCGGCCCACCTGCTCGACGACCCCGCCCCGGGATACACACCACTCGTGGACTCCGGCTACCTTTCGGTGCTGCACGAGATCGAGATCAACGCTCTTGCCGAACTCACCCAGCGTCACGGGCGGAAGTAATCGTTGGGCAAAACCGGCGCGGCCATCTTGCACTCCATCCGCGCCTGTGCTTGTATTGGCACGCTCGTAAGTCCCAAAGGAGGAGTGCCATGGGTGTTCCCAAAGTCGATCCCGATCTTTGCACCGGGTGCGGTATCTGTGAAGATATCTGCCCGGATGTCTTCGAGGTCGCCGATGACGGCGTGTGCCACGTGATCGACCCGAACGCGTGCGAAGACGCCGGTTGCTGCGAGGAGGCCGCTGACGAGTGCCCGGAGGGCGCCATCAGCATCGAATAAGAGCGCCGCGTCTTCTCGCGGAGCACCGCCCGAACATATTCTCGAGGAACGAGCCGCCCCCAATCGGGGCGGCTTTTTCCTTGCCTGGAGAGATTCGAGACGTCGTTGCCGCTTGAGGTGATCCGCTCGCGCTCGAGGATCGAAGGAGACGAGAAGGGCCCGTCGAAACGTTGAGGTCGAGCACGAAAGGAGCCCCGACCATCGACGCGCACGCCCTGCTACGGTTGGCCTTGGCGTTGGCTGCCACCGCGTTTCTCGTGGCCGTCTTCTTCATCTCTTTGTGGACCTCGCGGTCGAATCGCCGCGACCGGATGCTGCGTACCTCTGAGGTCGTGTTCCTCCTCGGACTGCTCTCCGCCCTCTCGATCCTTCTCGCGGTCGCTCCCCCCGGCGGAGCCGACGTGTTCCCCACCGCGCAACTGATCCTTCTCGCAGTATCCGGAGTCGTCTTCTCTATGAGCCTCACGATCCGCGAGTACAGCACGGCCGAGAACGCCGAATTGGTCGACACGGCCACCGTCGACGCCCTGACGCGCGTGGCCAGCCACCGGGTGTTTCACGACCGTCTGGCCCACGAATGCGACCGTGCTTACCGCTTCGGCGACTGCTTCATGCTGATCATGATCGACCTTGATGACTTCCATCAGGTGAACAACCGGTACGGCCACGGGGTGGGAGACAAGATCCTCTACGATCTGGCCCGCCGCTTCAAGACCCAACTCCGCGAGATAGACCTGCTGGCCCGTTTCGGAGGCGATCAGTTCGTCATGATCCTTCCTCACACATACGAGAAGGGCGGCCTCGAGGTGGCGGAGCGCATCCGCCAGCACACCGCCGGGTGGGTCTTTCTGAGCGAGGAGGGCTCCGAGGCCCGCATAACCGTCAGCGTAGGGCTCTGCTCTTACCCGACCGACGGCGCTTCTCCGCCCGAGTTGGTGGAGGTGGCCCAGAAAGCCCTCGCCTTCGCCAAGGACATGGGCGGCAATCAGGTGCAACTCTACCGCGATCTACCGAGCAGACAGCCGCCGGGCAACGTGATCTCGCTGCCCAACTTCGGACGAGGGGCCATCGTCCGCAGCCTCAACGCCGCCGTCGACGTGCGCGATGGCTACACCCACGAACACTCCCGCCTGGTGTCCGAGTTGTCTGCCGCCATAGCCAAACGCATAGGCCTGCCGACGTCTGAGGTCACCCGGGTGCGCGTCGGCGCGCTTCTCCACGACGTAGGCAAGATCGGCGTCCCCGACGCGGTGTTGGCCAAGGAAGGCGGCCTCAGCCCGGAGGAATGGGATTCCATCCGCCGGCATCCCGTGCTGGGCAAACAGATCATGGAACAGGCTCCGGAACTCACCGACGTCATCCCGTTGGTCCTTTACCACCAGGAGCGCTATGACGGCACCGGGTACCCGGGGCGGCTCCAAGGAGATGAGATCCCGCTGGGAGCACGCATAATCGCCGCCGCCGACGCCTACCACGCCATCCGATCCGACCGGCCGTACCGATCGGGTAGGACCCACCGAGAGGCCGTGTGCGAGATCCGCAGGTGCAGCGGCGGGCAGTTCGACCCCCGGATCGTAGATACGTTGTTCGACGTGCTCGAGACCGATGAGAGGCTCCGCGAGTTGCTCCTACCCGAATCGGAGCGCCTGCGATCAGAGGGACCCCCGCCATCTCGGGCGGTATCGCCCGCCGCTACGATGTTCAGCGACCGCAGAGCGTAAGACGCCGTCCGCCACTCCCCACTGTTAGAACATCATCGCCAGTCCGTACAGGTGCCAGATGAACACCCCTGCGAAGACCAAGAGCATCCCTATGGCAGCGATGAGAGCCTTGCGATAGCGCTTCAGTTGCCAGACGAGGAGGCTCGCCAAGAGCACGGCAAGCATCTTGAAGATACACGCCCAGGCCGGGTTCACCTCGAACAAGAAACCCATGATGGGGTTGCCCTCTCGAAACCCGTGGGCCAAGGCATTGAGAGTCAACGCGAAATCGGCGATGTTGAGGACGTTGGCAGCGGCGAGGAGCCAAAAGAGCGCCTTGGGCTGATTGCGCAGGCCCACCAGCGTGCAGTGAAGCATCCCGGCGTCCGACGTATCCAATTCTCTTCTGTCGAAACCGGTCCGCTGGTCCCTGAACGTATACTGCCTCTGCCGGCGCCTGTCGCCGGCACGGCGCTCCCGTTGGGCCTCGTCACGCATGTCGCCGAGTATACCGTCTCAGTCGTCGTATTACACTGCCGCAGCAGTCTTCTCGCTCGGGATTGTACCCACCTTGAGCCGCTCCCACTCTCTGTAGAGCACCGGGGCCGCGAAGACCAAGCCGATGATCGAGATGATCCCCGCGAGGCTGATCACGAAGCCGGACACGTATTCGTACAGAAATGGAGCCGCCAGCGTACCGAGCAGCCCGGCGACCTGGATGCACGTCTGCTCGAGCCCCTGGACACTCCCCAACCAACGCGGCGGTACGACCTGCACCAGAAAGGCCGCCTTGGCCGGATAGGACCATGCCACCGCAAGGCCTTCTATGACGCTGAACACGAGAAAGAGGGTCAGATTGGTGGTCGACCCGTAGATGATCCAGGCCACCGCTGAGACCAGGTACCCCGAGAACATCAGGACCCACCTGTTGTAACGGTCGGCCAGATAGCCCCCCACGAAGGACAAGAGCATGGGGATGCTGAAAGCCACCCAGGTCCAACTGACAAAGCTCATGGACGCGCCAAGGTGGCGCAGCCAGAGGCTCCAGAGGACCTCCCACACTCCCATCGCGAAGTGCCCGGTGAAAGCCACCACGAAGAATGCCACCACCGGTTTCGTGATCAACTGCCGGTACGACGGACGCACGACCTTGATTTCGCGCCGGCGCCGTGCATGTTCCGGTTCTTTGATGGCGCTCAGCAGCACCAAGGCGGTGACGGCCGACAGCGCGCAGCCGAAGAGGAAGATGGCGTAAAAGGCCCAGGTACCCTGCCCTCCCCCGAGATTGTAGAGGGGCACAGCCAGGAGCGGGCCGGCCACCAACCCTCCGAACTGGGCCGTCGTGTACCACCCGTAGGCCTGGCTGCGGGTCTGCTCCGTAGACAGGTCGGCTATGAGGGCCTGCCCCGCCGGAGTGACGGCGGCTGCACCCATGCCCTCCAGCAGTCTGAAGACGATGAACCACCATGGATTCGTAGTCGAGATGAAGAGTCCGGACGCCAGGGCATACAGGATCACCCCAGCCACGATGACAGGCTTGCGGCCTATCGAGTCGCTGAGTCTACCCAGCGGAGCCGCAAAGAGGAAAGTGCCGACGTAGTACGCCGCCGCGATAACACCGATAGACCACACCGAAGCGTGTGCCTGCTCCTGGAGAAACACGGGAAGGTACGGCAGGATGGCCCCGAACCCCGACCACACGACGAACCCCGCCGCACAGATTATGCCAAGCTGGAACCACTGGGTCCGCTCCAGGCCTTGATAAGAGTCACTTGTCTCAGCAGGGTTCATGTGGGAACTTTGCATAAGATCGATGGGAACCAGCTGCGCTGGAGAAGCGCAACCATTTACGCTACCACGTCACGGACCACCGTGACCATGCGGGAGGAGAGATGTCGGAGCATCCAGGACGGGCGTTCCAAGAACAGACGTCCTACCACAGAGAGTCCATGGAAGAGCACGAACTCGACTGGCGCAGTAAGCCGCCTGTCTACAAGTTCTACAGCTACGCCCCGGTCATCGGCTTGCCCGATCCCGCGCCCGCCCTCGACGAGTACCCAGGCCCCGATATCTACCAGTGCGTCTCGCGCCGGCGGAGCGTGCGCTCGTTCGGGGCTACCCCCCTGTCTCTGCTCGAACTCTCCAGGCTTCTGTGGGCCTCGGGAGGCATCACAACCTCTTACATCACCCCCCACGGCCAAGATTTCTACCGGGCCGCTCCCACCGCGGGCGCCCTCTACCCCATTGAGACCTACGTGGTAGTCAACAGAGTCGAGGGACTCGAACCCGGCCTTTACCACTATCGAGTCGCCGGGGTGGACATCTTGGAGAGGCCCATCACTGAGGGAAGCCACGCGCTGGAGCAGCTCAAGACCGAGGACCTGAGAGGTGAGATCTCAGCCGCGGCGCTCGACCAGCTCATGTGCGCCAAGGCGGCGGCCGTCTTTCTCTGGACGGCCGTGTTCGCGCGGTCCATCTGGAAATACCGCGAACGCGCATACCGCTACTTCTATCTGGATGCCGGCCACATGGCCGCCCAGCTCTCACTGGCCGCGGTCGCACAGGGCCTCGGCAGCTGCCCTATCGCCGCCTTCTATGACGACGAAGTCAACGGGCTCTTGGGGATCGACGGAGAGTCGGAAGGCATCGTCTACATGACCGCCGTGGGCAGACCGAGCCGTCCGTTCGGCACCAAGGCCGACGTCCGCCATACTGCTCGACCCAAGGAATAGCAGGGGCGCTACTCCGAAGCCGGTCCTCGTCGAGGGCACACTGTGAAGCACAGAGGTCGTAGCGTGAAGAGAACATGGATATGGTCGGGCGTTGTTCTGCTCCTTCTCGTCCTGTTCTCGCCGTCCTGTGTCGACATCTCGTGCGCGACATGGGAACCGAGCGGCGATACCTCAACCACGCCGGCCACGCCTGCTACGTTCGCCACGACCACCACCCAACGGACTCCGACCACCCTCGTTACGACGACCACCCTCGTTACGACGACCTCCCTCGTTACGACGACCTCCCGGGTGACTCCGACCACGCGTTCCACTACCACGACCACTGCGTACACCACCACCACCCTCACCCTGGTAGATGCCTACCGGGCGGAGATGCGGGCTTGGAAGAACACCTACGCCGCGGACATGGCCAGGCATTACGAGACCGTCAAGGGTATGAAGAACCCGCTTTGGCCCAGCCAGACGGAAGTCCAGGCGGCCAAGGACCTGGATGCGTTACTCGACCGCATGGTCGGCGACCTCGGGCGCATCAAACCACCCGCTCGATACTCCAACCCTCACGCAGACTACCTGGCCTCGCTGGACGAACTCTCCGGCAAGGTGCACGACCTGGCTGTGGCCTTGGACGATGGCAAGAGCGTGCAGATAGTCAAGGCGATAGCCGAGATAGCCGTGACCTGGGAACGAGGCGAACCGGCACGTGTTGCCATGGAAAGGGCCCTCGGCTTCTCGCTGTCTTCACAAGACTGACGAACGCCACAGACAGAGGCGAAGGCCCGTGAGACGGGTCACAGCTCTTTGTTGGCCACCATGCGCAGGCTGTAGACGACCGAAGGATGGTAGACGCCGCCGTGCATGGCCCAGATCGCGCTGAGCGTGTCGAACTCCAGCGGGACCAACGTGAAGAACAGCTTCTCCAGATGCGGCGGGAATGTGTTATCGGGATGAGTCGTGCCCGATGTGTACGCGGGCTTATCTTGGAACAATCTGATGGTCTTGTAGAGGCAGGAGAGACTCTTGTCGTACTGCTTGAAGCGGAACGAGAAGAGCAAGAGGAGCTCGACGGAGTCCAGGAGCTCAGGCCGGCCAAGCCCACTACCTTGGTAGGCGCTCACCTTGAGGTTGACGACGCTGATGACGGCGCCACGCGTGTCAGACTGGTCGGAAAGGACCACGGCCCCTTCCAGGAGCACTTCATCATCCGGCAACTCCAACCGGTGGCGGAGTTCGCGGCGGATGTACTCGAGGGTCGCGTCCATGGGTCCACAGTATAGGCCTCCCGCCGTCTGAGGCAAAGCTCCACAAGCGCACCCTTCCAAGGTTAGTTCCGAGCCGGTTCGAGGTAATAGAGTGTGAACGACTGCGAGGGAGGCAGAGTGAACGCGTACGACATCATGACCGAATGGGACAACGTGACGGGCAAGGGCCCCCGTTCGAAGGAAGATCTCGATCGGGATATCCCACCGCTGCTGGCGGGCAGGGACTACGAAGAATGGAAGTCGGCCCTCGAGGCCAGCGACATCCGAGCCATCAGGCAGGGGATGAAGATCTGGGGCATGCCGGAGGAGCCTCTGAAGCCGTTCGAGGTCGAAGAGGCCATCGAGACCGCCGAAAGGCCTTACGAACCTCCGAAATCCTAGCAGCCGCAGCGTCACGGCGCGGGC
>DAIRFC010000045.1:10699-18878 GCA_036795215.1 Actinomycetota bacterium
GCCGTCCGCGCGCCGCCCGTCCTGGCCTGGCTACTGCGGGCTGAAACCCTACTTCTTACCGTTCTTGGCAGGACTTGAAGGCTTCTTTGCGCCGGCCTTCTTACCTGCCGCTGTCTTCTTCTCGGCTTTGGCTTTCTTCGCTGCCGCAGTTTTCTTGTCGGCTTTGGCTTTCTTGGCTGCCGCGGCCTTCTTCTCCTTGGCCGCCTTCTTGGCCGCCGCCTTCTTCTCCCGAGCGGCTTTGTCGGCCGCGGCCGCCTTGTCCGCCGCCTTCTCCGCCGCCACGACGGCGGAAGGCTTACGCCTCTTGCGCTTCTTCGCCGTGTCGTCTGACTTCCCAAACACCTTCGACACAGCGTCAACGATCGTCTGAAGGGTGTTGTTCACACCCGCCTCCCGTTTGTAGATGTGCGCCTCCGTCAGTGTGCTCCCACCAGCATAGCAACGACCCAATCATCTCGTAAGAGCGCCCCGCATCCTCTTGAGCGCCTCCGCGAGCACCGAGCGACTGCACCCGAAGTTGAGCCGTACGAAGCCGGCACCATCGAATTCGGCGCCGTCGGAGAGTCCCACTCCCGCTTCCTCGAAGAACGGCACCGGGCTCTCCAACCCAGATCTGCGCACATCGATCCACGCCAAGTAGGTCGCCTCGACATGGGTCACGCTCAGCCCGGGCATCGCCGCGATCTCCTGCTCCAGCAGGTCCCGGTTGCCTCTCAGATAGGCAAGAAGGGCCTCACGCCACTCTCCACCTCTCTCGTACGCCGCCTGGGCAGCCACATAGCCCAAGACGTTCACGTGCGGCACTATGCCCTCCATGGCCCGCAAGAACGAGGCGCGCAGCCCAGGGTCGGCGATGATCGCGAAAGAACACCCGAGGCCCGGAGTGTTGAACGTCTTGCTGGGGGCCATGAGAGTGACGGTGCGGGCCGCTACCGTGGGCGATAAGGTCGCGATGGGCACGTGCCGTTTGTCCTCGTCGAGCACCAGACCCGCGTGGATCTCGTCTGAGCCGATGATCAGATCGTTTCGCTCCGCGATCGCCGCAAGATGGGAGAGTTCCTCGGCCGACCAGACACGTCCGACCGGATTGTGCGGCGCGCAGAGCAAGAGCAGCCTGCTTCGTGGAGACACGGCGCGCTTCAGAGCATCCAGGTCTATTTCCCAACGACCTGCTGCCTGCACGAGCGGCACCTTCACCACGGTGCGACCGGCCAGCACCGGAGCGGACAGGAACGGCGGATAGATCGGGGTGAAGGTGAGCACCTCGTCCCCCGGGCGTCCGCATGCCCGGCAGACGACGTTGAGGCCGGTCACCAACCCCGGTAGCCAGACAATCCACTCCGGATCTATCTCCCAACCGTATTCGGCAGCCAAGGAGGCCCGGACCGCCGCCACGAGCGCCTCGGGCGCATGGCCGTAGCCGAACACCCCATGAGCGACGCGCTCATGCAGCGCCTCGATGACGGCGGGCGGGGAGCGGAAGTCCATATCGGCGACCCAGAGGGGTATGACATCGCGTCCGCGGTATTTGTCCCACTTGAAGCTGGCCGTGCCCCGGCGGTCGACGACGGCGTCGAAATCGAAGTCGAGATGATCACTCATAGCACAGCCAGACTACCTTACCGGCGCAGGAAGTCCAGCGTGCCGGAGCTTGTAGCCGGTGTTGCGAGATGCTAGCGTCGGGCGCAGTAACCAGCGGACAAGGAGCGAGCATGAAGATCGTCGTTGGTTTCACGATGTCAGACGAGAGCCGGGCAGCCCTTGAATGGGCGCTCGACGAAGCCGAGCAGCACGACGCCGAGATAGTGGTCGTCCACTCCATAAGAGGCGGCGGCGATTGGGAGGCCGAAGAGAAGGAGATACTGGCCTATCGCCCCGAACTCGACGAGATAGAGCGTCGCCTGACCGGCGCAGGCGTCCGTCACACGGTGCGCCGCCTCATACGCGGTATGTCCCCCGCTCAAGACCTCGTCAGAGTCGTGTCCGAAGAGAAGGCCGACATGATAGCCATCGGCATACGTCGAAGGTCCCGGACCGGCAAGCTGCTCATGGGCAGCAACGCCCAGGAGATCCTGCTGATGGCCGACTGCCCCGTGATCGCGATCAAGGCCGACTACAAGGAAAGCCCCGCCACGGGCGCCGCGGACTGACCGGGTCCTCAGCGCCGGGCGTCTCTCAGAAGTACTTGCCTAGGTCTACATCCGCGAACGGAGACCGCTCGAAGCGTTCCTTCATATGGAGCGGGACCGTGCAATCGAAGATGGTCTTGCAGCAGATACCGGGTGCCCGCAACATAGGGTTGAACTCGGGTGTGGACGAGACGTCGAGCGAGTGACCACGCACCCCCGGTATGAAGACCGTGCTGACGTCGCCCTGATAGCGCATGGTCATGGCCCACATCACGTCGCCTATGTTGTATGGGTCGACATCGTCGTCCACAAGGATCACATGCTTGAGCTCCTAGAACGCCGTGAAGGCCACCAGCGCCGCTTGGCGTTGCCGCCCCTCATCGGACGGAATCCGCTTCTTCACCTGCAAGATGGCCAGGTACTTGCCGCCGCCGGCCGACGGGAGATGGACGTTTTGCAGAAAGCCCGGCATGGCGTCCTCCACCAGCCGGAAGATGCTCGCTTCCGTAGGCAGCCCTGTGAGCGTCACATGCTCCTCGCCGGGCCCTATGAGGGTCTGAAAGATGGGGTCTACCCTGTGCGTGATGCCCGTGACCCTCAAGACGGGCAGATGAGTCTGTGCCTTGCCTATGAAGCCGGGGAACTCCGGCATAGCCCAGCCGCACCGGTCAGGGCGTCCTCGTCGACGTATTCCCCAGGCCTGAACTCGCCCTCGAGGACTATCTCGGCCTGCGCGATGGCTCTCGTCGGCTGGGTGACCCAATCCACCAGTTGCACCGGGCGGTTGCGGAGCCCTCCAGCGATGGTCAACTCGTCCAGACCCAGGGGCGTTGTCGGGGCCTCGAAAGAGGTGGCCACATAGATGGCGGGATCGAATCCGATATTCACCGACACGGGCAAGGGTTTGCCCATGGCGTCAGCCTTCAGGCGAAACACATCGATGTGACGGCCCGGGGTGAAGCTCACGCTCATGGAGTCGGACCCGTGGATGCACATGCGGTGGATGGTGACATCCGAGACACCGGTCTCAGGGTCTTCGGCCCGTAGCAGAGCCATATTCAGATAGGGTCCTGCGTCCTTCTCTGTGGACACGAGGGGCGGTATCACGTCGCGGATATCAAAAGGCGGCCTGATCACCACCTGCCGGCAGGGAGCATCGGCCGCGGGCACAACCACCGGAGCCACCGGACACTCCAAAGCGCTCAGAAGATCGAACACCAGACGTTCTGTGGTGGTCCCCAGCAGAAGGGCGGTGCGCTCACCACTGGCCAGTACGCCCGCGACGACCTTTGTGGTGGAGCCCTTGACGTTCTCGAAGACCATGGCCGGCCCGATCTGGGTGGGCGGCGCCGTCGGAGTTCCAGATCCCACCCTGCGATATACGCCGGCGAGTTCGAGGTATGGGTCCACCTCCACCTTGGTCGAGATGAGTTGTCCCGGTCTCCGACAGAAAATCGAGCGCCGTGCGCAGGTCGGTGATATCGGCGGCAGTCAACCGCATCGGGCCTGCCTCCGGCCGCGGATCGTTCATGGCTTTCTCCTCCTCGTGTGGATGCCGCCCTGCGGTGAAGCTACTTGTCTTCCAGTTGCTGTTCGACCTCCGACATCCTGCCCTCGGCCAGCTCCTGCGATATGTAGACCTTTCCGCATTTGGGACAAGCCGGCACCTCGTGGGAGACGCTATGCCCCAGATACTCGAAGACGATCTTCTTCGCCACCAGTTCGCGGTCGCACTTGCAGCACTTCCAGACTCGGTCTTTGGACTCCACGGCGGCTACTCCCCCGACTCGAAGCGCATACGGTGATAGTAGGCGCTCAGTATCTCGTAGGTCTGCGGAGCCGTCTCGCGGTAATTCACCCAGTAGGTGATGACCGGCTTCACCATGCTGCACATGAACGTGCCGTCGCCTTCGTCACACAACTTGTCGCCGGAGCTCTCGGCCAGCCAGATGGCCTCCTTGAGGTCGGCGGCGGAGATCAACTTGCTATCGAGCTCCCTCTGCAGATCGTCGTTGATGAGAACGGTCAGGGCGTCCCAGGGGTGCTCCTCGGGCCTGAACTCGACATCCTGGATCTCTTTCATCAGCTCCCTCTTGACCATGAGGCTGTTCTCCCGTTTCTGAAAGAGGCTGGGCACCCGCCCCCCAGCATCGAGGCCAAAGACCATGTCTAAGACATGGACGTTCTCCTTGTCGCGCAATGAGAAGACCTCTTTGCAGTTGGCGCAGTAGACTATGTAAGGTTTCTCACTCGCCTCTGCGCGGTGCTGCGTGATCTCATCGTACAGATCGGGATTGGCGATGCGCATGTGCCCCCCGTATCCGCAACAGTGGTTGGGCTCCGACAGCTCCTCAAGGGCCACGCCCGCCTTCGCGGCAAGGGTTCTCACACCGGCTTCCATGCCGTGCTCGTCGCGCGCGGCACAGGGGTCGAACACAGTGGCCTCGGTGAAGGGACTCACCGGTGCGATGTCTTCGGAGGCCGCCAGCAGCTCGTAGAGCGAGACTCTTGGGATCTCCGGCAAGAACCGGCCGAAAAGGCTCATGCAGGTGGCGCAGGCGAAAACCAGCGTGGGCCTGCCCAGATCGTCCCAACTCTTCTTGATCTCATCGAGGTTCGCCTGCATCCGGGCCTCATCGCCTGCCCAGTAGGCTGGTGCTCCGCAGCAGCCCAAGAGCACACCCGCGTCGTACTGCGCGCTCAGGAACTCGTACGACCTCAGTACGTGCTCCGGGTTCGAGGCGCCCAGCTGGCAACCGGGATAGAAGGCATATTCGCAGGTCTGTCTACCCTTTGGGGCCGAAGCAAAGGCGCCCTCGGACGTGGCGAAGTCCATCTCGCGCAGCCAGAAGTCGTGCAGCGCGGCGGGATGGATGCCCGCGCTCATGCGGGCGGCGCGCGAGAGCTGCAGCGCCGACCCGATGTCCACGTCCACGGGGCACACCGACTTGCAGTAGCCACAGATGTTGCAGGAGTAGGCCTCCCTGGTGAGCGCGCGCACCGAGAACGGCGGGTTGACGTTCATGTCGGTGTAGACCTCGAGCCCGATCTTCTGAGGATCTTTGCGGAAGCGCTTCAACATCTCGCAGGTGGCGATGCAGGTGTCGCAGTCACAGAGCAGGCAGCGGGCGGCCTCTTCCTTGGCCTCGTCCGCCGTGTAGCCGTCGGGGCCGGAGGCCACTACGAGCGGCACCGACACCGCGCCCTCATGTCTGAAGCTGCGGTCGCACACGTCATTCTTGAACGCGCCGTGTGTCAGGCCGGCCCTGCCGGTCTGAAGAAACACCTCGATGGTCTTCGACACCTCGATCCCTTGGGCGATACCCTCCATGAGCGTGACACCGGTGAGCGCCCCTCCCATGAAGACCCTGGGATCCGAGGTGGTCAGTAGATCGCGGTCCCAGCTCTCGAGCAGGCCGAAGTCTTCTCCGCCCGCCCCCGTCGCCACGTACACGACGTCGAACTCGGCCAGCTCGTCGAGCGACTCGACCTCAGTGCCAAAACGGAACTCAGTCTCCACGGCCGAGAACTGCAGAGCGATATCGGCGTCGAACTCCGCGAAGCGGGGATGCGAGCGCAGAGACCCACCCCAGCCCTCCTGCTTCTCAAACACAGTGACCGGGTACTTCTTCTGAGCGAGATTGAGGGCGGCAGACAGGCCCGCGACCCCGGCGCCCACCACAGCCACCCGCTGGGTCTTGGGCGGGATGACGTAGGAATCGGGCTTGCGGTCCTTGGTGTTCCGCAGAACGGCGCTCTCCACGTCGCGCACCGCGATGGCCTCGTCTCCCAGCACCGTGCGCTGACAACATCCCCGGCACGGCTGGTCGCAGAGCGCGGCCACGATGGCCGGGAAAACGGTCGCGTTGCGCAGGGTCTTGTAGGCGGCCATCCACCGGCCCTTGCCCGCCTTCTCGAGAAAGGAGCGGATGTCCATGTGAAACGGGCACGCGTACGAACAGGGGGCCGGTTCCCCCCGAAAGCACCGCGAGGTGTATTTGGTCGAGTCTTCTAGCTTCATAGCGGATTGGCTTTGATCATCTCCAGCTCTTCTTCGAAGTCGGTGCCGAGGTAGTACTTGGGCGGAGTCAGGTCTTCACCGCGCTGCTTGGCTTCCCAGCCGGCCTTGACCTTGTCGGGGGTCGCCGGGAGCGCGTAGACGCGCACGCCGCAGGCGTTGTTGATGGCGTTGATGACGGCCATGTGGCCGGAACTCTGGAAGACCTCCGAGCAACCGCACGATCCGTGGGGTCCGGCAGGGCGCGGGGTCTCCTGGAAGATGAGGTTGATATCGTCGGGGATCATGTCGATCTGCGGTATGCCGCAACCGATCATGCTGCCGTGCTTGTTCTCCGCGCCGTACTCCTCGCTGAGCGCGAAGCCGATAGAGTGCGAGAGACCGCCGTAGCCCTGTCCCTCGACCGACAGCATGTTGCCGACCACACCCACGTCGCCCACCCACGTGTAGCGCAGCACCTGGGTCTTGCCCGTGTTCACGTCGACCTCCACCAGCGCCACGTTCACCCCATACATGTAGGTGGGGTTCTTCTCGCCCTCACCCGTGTTGGGATCGAGTCCTGGGTCGAGCCCGATGTTGAACTGGTCGTAGTGACCCGTGTACTTGGTCGGGATACCCTCGGCCGCCATCTCGTCGTACGTCCGCCAACTGCCGTCGGCCTTGCGCATGGCGTCCATCAACTGGCGAGCAGCGTCGATGGTGGCGTTGCCGGCCATGTAGTGTGAACGGCTGGCCGCGGCAAGGTTGGTGTCGGGGCAGATCTTGCTGTCGTTCATGACCAGCTTCACCTGGCCCGGCTTGATGCCCAGCGGCTCGAGCGCCTTGACGGTATGAGTGAGCGTCCCGATATCGCCGCCCTGCCCCATGTCCTCCCAGGTGTTGTAGTGGGTGATGGTGCCGTCGGGGTTGAGCTCCAAGGCCACCTCGGCAACGTCAAATGCGCCGATAGTGATGATGAACCCACCCATGCTGATACCCACACCTACGTGCCTACCCTCGGCCTTGGCCGCCTCGGCCTCCGCCTTGTACTGGTCGTAGACGGGCTTGGCCTTCTCGAGCAGCTCGGGATATATGTACAGGTCGTACGGGCGGTTGTTGATGGTGAGGTCGCCCGGCCGAGCCGCGTTCTTGTAGCGGAACTCCCAGGCGTCCATGCCGCACTTCTCGGCCGCCATGTCGATGAGTGCCTCGGTGCAGGTGTAGATCTGCGGAGAGCCGAAGCCACGATAGGCGGTGTTGAAGGCATGGTTCGACGAACCGCCGCGGGCCAGGGCCTTGAAGTTGGGGATGTTGTAGCCGTGAAACCCTAC
This sequence comes from Actinomycetota bacterium, assembly GCA_036795215.1. Lineage (GTDB taxonomy): Bacteria > Actinomycetota > Thermoleophilia > RBG-16-64-13 > RBG-16-64-13 > RBG-16-64-13. The sequence continues at coordinate 18,157 of DAIRFC010000045.1, forward strand.
CGAGACCAGGTTGTTGAAGATGGGTACCACGGCGTAAGCGCCATGGTCGAGAGCAACGTCGTACTCCGCCGCGACGATCTTGCCTTCTCCGTCACACGCGATGCGGCCGTTGGTGAAGGTGGCGGACCGCTTGCCGGTGGTGTGATTGAACTCGTCGTAGCTCATGGTGAGGGTCACAGGCATGTCGAGGTTCTGGACGGCCGTGATGGCCAGCGCGAAGGTGCTCGACGCGATGGTGTAGCCAAACGAGCCGCCCACACAGTTCAGAAGCATCCGGATGTTCTCTTTGGGGATGCCCACGGCCTGTGAGATGCCGTCGGTGTTCTCGGACAGATTCTGGCATTTGCACTGGATGGTCATCATGCCGTCGGTGCCCCAGTAGGCCTGCATGGTGTCGGGCTCGATGGGCAGATGAGGCTCGTGCTGGGAGTGGAAGCTCCCCTCGGCCACGTAGGGCGCCTCCTCGAACAGCTCCGCCGTGTCTTGGCCCTTGAAGACCGGCTGCTCCAGATAGAAATTCGGGATGGTCTCGTGCAACTGGATGGCGTTGGGCATCGCCGCTTCGGGGAAGGTCAGGTAGGCCGGCAGGACCTCGAGGTTCTGCTTGACCTTCTTGGCGGCCGCGCGGGCCTCTTCCTCGGTCTCGGCGGCGACGAGGGCCACCACGTCGCCGCGGCGGAGTATCTTCTTGCCGGCGATGACGGGGAACTCCCGGATGCCCG